>NZ_JBVIMH010000038.1:17765-70835 GCF_055579945.1 Kitasatospora sp. NPDC032150
TACTGGTCACCCCCCCCAACCCCCCACCCCCCCCCCCCCCACCCCCCTCCCCCCCCCCCCCCCCCCCCCCGCCCCCCCCCCCCCCGCGGCCGTCCTGTTGGCTGTCAGCCCTCGTTGCGGCGCTTGCGGTCCCGGACCACGATCGAGCCGCCCGCCAGACCCGCGACCAGCAGCGCGCCCGCGCCCACCGCATAGGTGCCGGTCCGGCTGTCCTTCTGGGCCTGGGTCTCCCCGAGGCCGAGCGGCTGCGCGACGATCTTCGTGGTGTCCAGCTGCACCGGCTTGTCCGGAACCGGGGCGTCCTCGGGCGGGGCGTCACTGCTGACGGCCTTCACCGGGTCGACCACGCCCCATCCGATGAACCGGTTGGCACCGGGCTCGGTGCGCTGCGCGGTCTGCTCGATCCGGGCCCGGATCTGCTTGGCCGTCCAGTCCGGGTACTTCGCCTTCAGCAGCGCGGCCACCCCTGCCACGTAGGGGGCGGAGAAGCTGGTGCCGTTGTCCACGCACTGGCCGTGCCCGGGAACGGTGGAGAGCATCTCCACGCCCGGCGCCGCGACCTTCACGAAGTCCCCGTACTGCGAGAACGAGGCACGCTCGTTGTTGCGGTCCGAGGCACCGACCGCCAGGACGGTGTCGAAGGCCGCCGGGTAGGTGGGGCCCTCCCGTCCGTCGTTCCCGGAGGAGGCGACCACGACGATGCGGTCGTCGTCGGCATCCTTGATGACCTGCTGAAGCTCGGCCTTCTGTGGGAAGTTGCCGCTGTCGTCGGTCGCCCGGACGTCCTGCGAGATGTTGATGACGTCGGCTTTGACCCTGATCGCTTCCTTGATCGCGTCAATCAGAGTCGCGACGTCACCGCTGCCCTGGCTGTCGTTCTGCCGGATCGCGTAGATCTTGGCGTCCGGAGCCAGTCCGACGAAACCCGTCGCCGAGTACGGCTTGGCCGCGATGATCCCCGCCACCTTGGTGCCGTGGCCGACCGTGTCATCGGTGCTCTTGCCGTCGACCTGCTTGCCGTCCTTGTCCTTCAGGAGCGACGTGCCGGCGTCCACCTGGCCGTCCAGCTGCGGGTTCCTGTTGTCCACCCCGGTGTCGATCACCGCGACCTTGACAGGGGTCTTGTCGGGCTTGAGACCCCGCTTCGTGCCCCCGTCCCAGAGCTGGTCGAGCAGCACCCGCTGGAGCGCCCACGGCACGCCCTGGACGTCCGCGGCCGGGTTGCCGCACTCGGCGGACGCCGCTATCCCCAGCGGCGACCAGCGCAGGGCCGCCGAGTCGCTCGGATCCGGCGACGGCTGCGCCGCGTACGCGGGCACGCTCGCCAGGGTTCCGATCACCCCCAGTGCGACCAGTCCCGCGGCAGCCCTGCGGTAGGTACCCAACGACACCTGTCTTCCCCTCTGATCCACCCGATGTCGTGCGCGCGGGCGCCCGCGCGCCAGGGCCTGGAACAGGCCCAGGGCGGGCGCCCGTCCGGACGCCCGCCCTATCTGCACCACTCTTCGCGCCCCGGTGACGGGGCTGCGGGCTCAGGCGCCCCAGATGCCGGCGTTGCGCTGCTCGGTCGACTGGTAGCTCTGCGCGGCGTTGTCCAGCGAGGTGGCGATCTGGCCCAGGGCCTGCTGCAGGTCAGCGGCCTTGGTGTCCCACTCGCGCTGGCGGGCCTGGTAGCCCTCCTGCGCCGAGCCCTGCCAGCTGCTGGCGATCCGGGTGACGCCGGCCTTCAGCTCGTCCAGCTGCGACTGGATACGCGCGGCGGTCTGGCGGACCTCCTGGCTGGCGTTCTGGATGGTGGAGAAATTAACGAGAATGTGCGACTCGGACACGGTGTCTCCTTCTGGATGGAATCGCGGCGGCTTTCACGGCAGCCGATGAGTTACGGGCGCTTCGGCGCCGTGGCTCAGAACGAGCCCCTCATCGACGACTGCTGCTCCTGCTCGGTCTGCGAGTACGCCTTGGTCGTGGCCTCGATCGCGTGCCTGATGTCCTCAAGCACCTTGTTCAGATCCCTCGCGTCGTCGTTGAAACGCGTCTGCAGCTGCTGGTAGGCCTGAGCAGCCTGACCCTGCCAGCCGCTCTTGATCTCGTCGACGAGCGTGTTGAGTCGGCCGATCTCCCCCTGAATCTGGCTGCTCACCTCACCGATCCGGTTGGCGAAAGCAGTCATTTCTTCAGCGGTCGTCGTGAACTGACCAGACATGGTCCACCGTCCCCCATGAGAACAGACATCCTGACCGACGGCCCTGACAACGGACCATCCGTCAAACATCACGGTGTGATGTCCTGAAGCACTGTAGTCGCCATCCGCAAGTCACCCAACACCGGGAGTACGGCAGTTACCAGATGATGACACTGCAACAGTTATCAACTGACGCAGTGTCACACCTGTGCATCAGGCGTTCTGCGCCTGGAGCGCGGCATTGGTGTTGAGCACCGGCCCGGCCGGGACCAGGTCGGACCAGGCACGCGGGACCAGGGTGGGCTGCACCTTGTCGTAGCCCAGCCGGGCCTGCGCCTCGTTGCCCTGCTGCGCGGCGGCGCCCTGCGGGTCGGCGGGCGCGCTCGTCGCCGGCGGCGCCCCCTTGGCGTTGGGGCCGTCGTTGTTGCTCGGCACCGAGTAGCGCAGACCGGTCTCGGTGATCAGGAAGTTGCTGCCCGAGCTGTCACCGCTGCCCTTGCCGTCCACCGCGCGGAACAGCAGGCCGTGGCCGGGCGAGACGTGCGCACTGGCGGAGCCGCTGCTGACCTGGGCCGGGTAGTCGGTGTAGGCCCAGACCGAGCGCTTGATGTTCTTGTCGCCGTCCCAGCCCTCGAAGGTGCTGCAGAGCACCGTACGGGCTCCCTTGCCGTCGTTGACCGCGTGCTCGGCGGGCTTCTCCTTCGGCATGTCCTTGGGGTCGCCGTCCATCATGGTGGGGTCGACGCTGTCCTTGAGGCTCGCGTAGTCGTTCGGCGAGAGCTCGGCGAACCTCGGCGTCGTGCCCGAGGGGTAGGCGTCCTTCAACGCCCGGCTGTTGCGCATCAGTTCGGCCTGGAAGGCGGAGATCTGGTAGAGCTTCTGTGCGCCCACCACGTAGTAGGTCTTGTCCTGGAACGACAGCAGTCGTCCGACCGTCCGCTCGCCCTGCTGCGTGATGTTCACAGTGGAACGCCCACCGATGTTGTTGCCGGAGGGCATGGTGGGGAACTTGATGGGCGCCCCGTCCCCCAGGGTGGCCAGCCACTCCTTGGAGACCTGCTCTTTCTGGGCGTCACTGCCGAACAGCGCCGCCTCCATCCCGTGGCGGTCGATCGGATCGGTGCTGTTGTCACCGAGCGCGTGCTTCATGCCCGCCTGGTCGATCAAGTACTCGCTGGCCGGCAGGTCCTTGTTGTTGACGTCCTGCGCACCGTCCTGCGGGCCCTGCACGAACAGCCACTGACCGCTGCCCAGCACCAGGTCCGACCGCTGCAGCATCTTCTTCTCGCTGTCGGCCGCGACGAACACCGACTGGTTGATGGTCGCCTGCTGCCCGCCCACCCCCGGCCGGTCGCACACCGACCAGAGCTTCGCCTGCGCCGCGTCGTCCGGCTTGGGCAGCCGGTCCGGGGCGTACGGGATGCCGATGGTCGCACCGTGGTTCTTGTACGCGTCCAGCGCCGAGTCCACCACCGGAACGACCTTGGCCCCGGCCGGCAGCACCAGCCTGGCCGAGGCCATGTTCAGCACCTGGTGCAGGTACTTCTCGTTGGTCTTGGGGTCGACCAGCACCACGTAGCGGGTGGTGGAGTCCTTGCCCTGGATGATGCTCTTGCCGTCGTCCCAACCCTTGGGCGCGGTGGGCTTGATGACGCCCCACATTCCGAAGCCGGCCACCACGACGGCCGCCACCACGATGCTCGGCAGCACGGCGCGCACCGGACGCGGGGCGTCCTCGTCGCTGCCGCCACCCCCCGGCTGCAGGAAGGCGCCCACCATGCGCTTGCGCGCGAAGGTGTAGGCGTTGAGTTCGTCGCGGCGTGATGCCATCTTGTCGTCTCCCCTGTTCGACCGATAGCCGGACTGGCCCGACAGCCCCGGCCCGGCACCTGTGCGTACGTCAGCACGATTGGTCCATGCGCGAGTCTGCCACCCGGCGGGCACGAGGTGCAGCGAACCCTCTACGATGCAAAGCCTCTACGATGCGGCAGCAGACGGTGAGTACGGTACGGGTCCGGTCTGCCGACCAGCCAACCGGGCCGTGATATCTGATCAGAGAGGTTCACGCGGGGGATGCCAAGCCAGACCGCTCCAGAGCGACGCAGCACATCGCACGGCAGGAGCAACGGCGGCCAACGGAACGGGGGCAGGGGGACGCGCCGCTCGACACCGGTGCGGTCCGGGGGCGACACCGCCCCGATCGCGGTGAAGGTCCACCCGCGTCCCGGCCTGCTCGGAACCCGTCTGCGCCTGCAGCAGCTCGTTCTCATCGAGGTCGCCGCCGCGCTGGTCGCGGTCGGCTGGACCATCAGCAAGGCGATGGCCGGGGTGTTCGCGGTGCCCGCCGTGCTGCTGGTGGTCGTCGCACTGCTGCCGCTGGGCGGCCGCACCCTGCCCGAGGGCCTGCAGGTGCGGATGGGGTACAGCGCCCGCCGCAAGCAGGCCCAGCGCAACGTGCCGCCGCCGGGCACCGACCCGGCGCTGGCGCCCGCGCTCGAGGTCGAGCCGGCGCTGCGCACCTACACCCACGCCACCGAGGCCGACCTCGGCGGCGGCCGCCCGCTGCGGCGCGAGACCGGCATGGTCGGCGACGGCACCTTCCTGACCTCCATCCTGCTGGTGCAGTCCAAGGACCAGCCGCTGCGGCCCGCCCGCACCACCCTGCCGCTGCCGCTGGACGTGATCTGCTCGGCGCTCCAGGTGGACGACATCGCCCTGGAGTCGGTCCAGCTGGTCCAGCACACCCAGCCCGCGCCCGCCCCGCACCTGCCCGAGCAGTCGCTCGCCGCCCGCGCCTACCACCAGCTGCAGGACGGCCTCAGCACCCCGGGGCTGCGGCTCACCTGGGTCGCCCTGAAGCTCGACCCCGAGGCGGCGGCCACCGCCGTACTGGCCCGCGGCGGCGGCGAGGAGGGCGCCCGCAAGGCGCTCCAGCGGGTGACCGACCAGCTGGCCGGACGGCTCAACGGCGCCGGTTTCACCGCCACCGTGCTGGACGAGCGCGAGCTGATCGCCGCACTGGCCATCTCGATCTGCGCCAACCCGATCGCCGTGGCGGGTCGTCAGGGCACCGGCGGCGGTGGCGGAAGCAGCCGCCGGACCCAGGAGAGCCGCAAGTTCTGGCGGATCGACGACCGCTGGCACAGCACGTACTGGATCTCCAAGTGGCCGCAGCTCAGCCGCCCCGGTGGCGCCCCCGGCCGGATCGCCGCCCCCGACCTGGTCAACCTGGTCACCGGCACCCCCGCGCTGGCGAGCACCTTCAGCCTCACCGCGAGGCGGGGCACCGGCGGTTCGGTCGGCATCAGCGGGCACGTCCGGGTGACCGGGCGCAGCGAGAGCGAAGTCGCCCAGATCGGGCGGCTCGTCGAGACCCGCGCACAGAGTGCCGGTGTCGGCCTGACCCGGCTCGACCAGGAGCAGGCGCCCGGTCTGCTCGCCACGCTGCCCCTGGGAGGGACTTCCTGATGGCCTATCAGACCTACCCCGCCCAGCCGGCCGATTCGGAGGCCGACCGCGCCCGCAGCGCGCTGCGGATCCGGCCGGGCTTCGGCCTGCGCGGCCCGCGCCGCGAGCAGCACGTCCTCGCCCCCGAGGACCTCTCCGCGCTCTCCTTCCCGGTCGGCGACGACGGTGTGGTCATCGGCGTCGACGCGCAGCAGCAGCCCGCCGTGCTGGGACTGTTCCGGCCGACCCCGTACGAGGTGGTGCTGGTCGGCGGCATGTGGACGGCGCAGATCATCGCGCTGCGGGCCGCCGCCACCGGTGCCCGGGTCGCCGTGGAGACCGGACGCCCGCAGGCCTGGGGGCCGCTGGCTCAGGCTGCCGGCGGCGGCCAGCCCTGCGTGACGGTGCATCACGTCGGGCGCCTCGGTGCCCAGGGTGCCTCGGTCACCTCGCCGGTGCTGGTGGTCCGCGACCTCGGTGCCCGGCCGCCGCGCAGCCGGCTGTCCGCCACCCCGTGGCAGACCACGCTCACCCTGCTGCCCTACCTGGGACCGAACGCAGCCCGGGTGCTCAACGCCGCCGACCTGGTCGGCATCCAGCGGCTCTCGCCGCAGGAGGCCGAGGTCGTCGCGCGGGTCCTCTCGCTCGGCGAGCAGGACGTGGCGTCGCTGCCGACGCTGCCCGACAACATCACGCTCTGGGCGACCAGGATGCGGCAGCAGTTCGTGATGACCAACCCGGTCGAGTCGGAGGGCCAGCTGCTGGGCGGCCCGCGACGAATGGACTGAGCGGAGCGCCGTGGGGGCGCGGGGAACCGCGCGAGGCGGAGGAATCCGGGCCGCACCGAGCGCGGTCGGCAGGTCGCAGTGCCCACGGGGGCCGTCGGGGTGCGACCGGGCCGGCCGCACGGGGCCGCCCGACGCGGAAGCCTTCCGCCACACGCGGCTCCCCGCGCCCCCACGGCCCGCCAGTCAACCGAAGTGCCTCCAGGGGGAGGAGGTGAACAGCCGGTGAGATTCACTCCAAAGGCGGTTGTCAACGCCCCTCGAAGCCCTGGTGAAGGCACGTGAACCCTGGCGTGAGTTCCGGCACCGCCTTCAGGTGACCGCGAGTCACGTCCTAGTCTTGATGCCCGACGGCACCGCGAATCAGCGGCGGCGAAAACGAGGGAGCCCAAGTGAGCAGCGATCGGGACGGCGTCTACGTCGGCGACAACGCGGCAGAAGACGACGACGACTGGTCGGACGTTCCTGACTACTCGCCGCCGTCCTGGTACACCCAGAGCGCGGAGCCCCAGGCGGGCGCGCCCGCGCCGACGACCGCGCCCGCACCCACCCCGGTGCCGGCGCCCGCGCCCGCCCCGGCGCCTACCCCGGCTCCGCCGCCCGTGCCGGTCGCTGAAGCGGCTCCGGCTCCGGCGCCGCCCGTACCGCCGGCGCCGGGCCCGTCCGCCGTTCCGAACAACCCGTACGCCGGCGGTGAGCAGCCCCAGTTCGCACCGCACTCCGAGGCGCCCGCCGCGGAGCCGGTGCCGCCTGCCCCGGCTCCGGCTCCGGTCACCGCCCCCACTCCGCCGCCCGCGCCGGTGGAGTCGGCGGCGCAGCCCGTGTCCGCACCCGTCGAGACCGCGGCGGCCCCCGCTCCGGTGCCTGCTCCGGCTCCGGCCCCGGCCCCGGCTCCGGCTCCGGCCGCCCCCGAGCAGCCGGTTCCGCCGCAGGCCTGGCCGCCTGCCGACGGTGCGCCGCAGGCCGGTCCCGCGCCGGTGCCGGCACAACCTCCGTACCCGCAGGAGGCGGCCCTTCCGCCGCAGGCGCCCCAGACGCCCCAGCCTCCGCAGAATCCCCAGCAGGCACCCCAGCCGCCACAGGCTCCCCAGAACCCGCAGGCGCCGTGGCCGCAGCAGCCTCCGGCACCGACACCGGCCACCGCCCCCGCCACGCCCGCCCCTCCGGTGGACCCGCGGCAAGGCGGCTGGCCGCAGGCCGGCAGCTACCCGCAGCAGCAACAACAGAGCTACCCTCAGCAGGCCGTACCGCAGGCGACCGCGGCGTACCAGCAGGGCGGCCAGCAGCCGATGGCCCACGGCGCCGCGCTCGGTTACACGGCCGCGGTGGAACTGTCCTCCGACCGCCTGCTGCGCGGCCAGCCCAAGGCGCAGCGGCAGCAGCCCCGCTTCCAGTTCGGCGGCAAAGCGGCCCAGGCCGACAAGGCGCGCCGGCTGGAGATCATCCGTACGCCGGTGATGAGCTGCTACCGGATCGCGGTGATCAGCCTCAAGGGCGGTGTCGGCAAGACCACGACCACCACCTCGCTCGGGGCCACCCTGGCCAGCGAGCGCCAGGACAAGGTGATCGCGATCGACGCCAACCCGGACGCCGGTACGCTCGGCCGCCGGATCAAGCGTCAGACCGGTGCGACCATCCGCGACCTGGTGACCGCGATCCCGCACCTGCGCAGCTACATGGACGTCCGCCAGTTCACCTCGCAGGACCTCAACTCCGGTCTGGAGATCCTGGCGAACGACGTCGACCCGGCCGTCTCGACCACCTTCAACGACTCGGACTACCGCCAGGTCATCCAGGTGCTCGGCCAGCACTACCCGATCATCCTGACCGACTCCGGCACCGGTCTGCTCTACAGCGCGATGCGCGGGGTGCTGGACCTGGCCGACCAGCTGATCATCGTCTCCACCCCCAGCGTGGACGGTGCCAGCAGTGCCTCCACCACCCTGGACTGGCTCTCCGCGCACGGCTACGCCGACCTGGTGCAGCGGTCGATCACGGTGGTCTCCGGGGTCCGCGAGACCAGCAAGATGATCAAGGTCGAGGACATCGTCGCGCACTTCCAGACCCGCTGCCGCGGCGTCGTCGTGGTGCCCTTCGACGAGAGCCTGGCGGCCGGTGCCGAGGTCAACCTGGCGATGATGCGGCCCAAGGTCCGGGACGCGTACTTCGAGCTGGCCACCCTGGTCGGCGAGGACATCGCCCGCGCCCAGCAGGCGGCTCAGGCCCAGGGCGGCTGGGCCCCGCAGCAGCAGTACCCGCAGCAGGGGCAGGCCGGCGGCTACCCGCAGCAGCCGTACCCGCAGCAGGGCGGCTACCAGCCGCCGCCCCCGCCCGGCGGCTACCCCGGCCAGCCCGCGCCCGGCGCCCCCTGGGCGCCGCAGCCGGGCCAGACCCCGCCGCCCGGGTACCCCGCCCCGCCGCCGCAGGGCGGCACGCCACTACCGCCGGAGTGGACCCAGCAGGCCGGCGAGCGCCCCGGCTACGGCTACCCGCCGCCGCCCGAGGGCCAGCAGCCCCCGCAGGGTTACGGCTACCCGCCGCCCCCGCAGCAGTGAGCGACGCGCAACGCAGCGGACCCCGCCGACCAGCACGGTCGGCGGGGTCCGCTGCTTCACGCCGCTGTTCGCGGCCGACTCTCAGGAGCCGTCGGTCAGTTCACGCGCCCGCTTGACGTCGTCGGCCATCCGTTCCAGCAGCGCCTCGATCGAGTCGAACTTCTCCATCCCGCGCA
Organism: Kitasatospora sp. NPDC032150; assembly: GCF_055579945.1. Classification (NCBI taxonomy): domain Bacteria; kingdom Bacillati; phylum Actinomycetota; class Actinomycetes; order Kitasatosporales; family Streptomycetaceae; genus Kitasatospora; species Kitasatospora sp. NPDC032150. The sequence continues at coordinate 26,911 of NZ_JBVIMH010000038.1, forward strand.
GATACGCCAGGAAGTCCACCGCCACGTGCAGGCCGTACAGGTCGAGACCGATCCGGTCGATCGCGTACGCCTCCACCGTGCGCAGGGTGCCGTCGAAGGTTGGGTTGGTCCCCACCGAGATGGCGGCGGGCATCCGCTCGCCACCGGCGGTCAGCCAGCCCGCGTACACCCCGTCGGCCGGAATCGCGCTGTGCGGCACCGTCTCCACGTTCGCCGTCGGGAAGCCGAGCTCCCGTCCGCGCTGCGCGCCGCGCACCACCACGCCCTCGACCCGGTGCGGCCGTCCCAGCACCTCTGCCGCCCCCGTCATGTCCCCCTCCGAGATCAGTCTGCGGACCAGGGTCGACGAGAAGGGCTCGCCGTCCCCGGCCGCTCCACGCACCTTGAGGTCCACCACCTCGACCTCGAAGTCGGCCTTGCGGCCGAGCTCCGCGAGCAGCTCGACGCTCCCGGCCGCCTTGTGCCCGAACCTGAAGTTCGGTCCCTCGATGACCAGCCGCGCCCGCAGCGCGTCCACCAGCACCTGCTGGACGAAGGCCTCCGGCGACTCCTTGGAGAACTCCGGCGTGAACGGCAGCACCAGCACCGCGTCCACCCCCAGCTCGGCCATCAGCTCCGCCCGGCGCGGCTGCGGCGCCAGCAGCGGCGGGTGGCTGCCCGGCCGGACCACCTCGCTCGGGTGCGGGTCGAAGGTCACCACGACGGTCCGTACGCCCAGCTCACCGGCACGCTCGACCGCGCGGCCGATGATCAGTTGATGACCCCGGTGCACACCGTCGAAGGATCCGATGGTGACGACGCTGCGCCCCCAGTCCCCGGGGACCTCCTCCAGGCCACGCCAGCGCTGCACCCTGACCGCTCCTCGTTCCTGGCGCACGCTCTGTACGCTCCCATGTTCCAACCTGAACCCCTATAGCGTGCCATGCGCCCGAGTCGGCTTCGGCACCGGAAGGCCTCCTGCGCGCGACGGTGGGCGCGGGACACCGCGTTCGGCCTCCGTGGCGGCGTACTGCGGGTCCCTCCCGGCCGCCACCAGACCCCGCATCCGGGCCAGCAGCGGCCCGCCGGCCGGCGGCCTCCCGGCGGCCGGCCACTCGGCCAGCAGCCGCGCGAAGGACGCCGAGCGGCCGGCGCAGCGGACCAGCCCGGCATCGGCCCGGGTCGTCCGCGCCGCGATCGTGCGGACCAACTCCCGCACCCGCTCGGGCTCGTGCTCCGCGCAACGCTCGGCCAGCGACTCCAGCACCGCCGTCAGGACGCCCTCGTCGCCCTCGCCCGCCAGCAGCTCGTCCAGCACCGGCCCGCGTGCGGGCAGGCCCGGCGCCGCCAGTCGTACCGCCAGGACCCGCCGCACCGGTGCCGGCCGTGCGGTGAGCCCCAGCGCCCGCAGCACCTCCAGCGGCTCGGCACTGGGCCGGCGGGTCACGGCCGGCCCCGGGGTCCGGGGCGTCTCCCCGCTCGGGGGTTCCGGGGGCCCTGCGAGCAGCCGGTCCAGGTAGTCGGCGATCTGCCCGACCCGCTCGGGGTGCTCGCGCAGCAGCTCGGCGGCCAGACCGAGACCTCGGCGGGCCACCGCCGGATCGGGCACCTCGGCGAGCACCCGCAGCGCTTCGGCCATCGCCGCGCCGGGCGCCGCCAGGCGCTGCCGGAACGCCGCCAGTACCTGCTCCGGCCACTGGGCCAGCGCGGGGGCCAGCGCCCGGGCCGTGACGAACGGGTCGTCCGCCAGGTACCGCGCGATCGCCGCCGCCAGATACCGCCCCCGGCTCTGCCCGTCGCGCACCAGCAGCGCCAACGCCGCACCGTGCAGCGCGGGTTCGTCCTCCCGGGCGAGCAGCGCGGTCGCGGTGAAGCGCAGCAGTTCCAGTCCGGATCCGGTCGCGTACGGCGCGGTGCGCAGCGCGTGCACCGCGGCGGCCACGTGCCGCTCGGGACGGGGGTCGTGGCTCCAGCGGTCGACGGCACGGCAGAGCGCGGAGGGTTCGTCCGCGGCGAGCAGTGAGAGCAGGGCGTCGGCGCGGGGGTGGGCGGTCTCCACCAGGCACTCGGTGAGATCGTCCAGCGCGAGCTTCCGGTGGGCGTACAGCAGGTCGTGGGCGAGGTCGGCGACGGTGCTCCCGGAGCGCGACGTGAGACGGCGGTCGTCCTCGAACCAGCGGCACAGCAGCCCGATCGCCGTGTGCGGTTCGGCGGCCAGCAGCTCGGCCGTCGCGGCCCGGAAGGCCGGGGTGGCGTCATCGGCCCGGACCAGAACGCGGAGCAGGTCCAGTCGGTCCGCGGGAGCCAGCGGCAAGGCGGCCCAGAAGGCCGGCCCGAACGCACCGGTCCGCTCACCGCGTTCGGCGAGCTGCGCCAGCAGCGGCCGGTGAACCGCGAGGTCGGTGCCGGACCGCAGGGCGGCGGAGAGCAGGTGCCCGGCCCACCAAGCGGGCTCGCTGCCGGCCGGTGCGAGCTCCAGCGCCCGCCACAGCCGGTACAGCCAGCGGTCCAGCGCCTCGGCCCCCCAGGTGGTGCCGATCCGGGCCAGCGCGACCACCACGGGCCCGGCACGGTGTCTCGGCACCCGGTGCGCTGTTCCTCCCGGCGCTCCCGCCGCGCGGGCGACGGAGGCCCGGCCGCGTTCCGGTTCTCCGTCGGCCGGCGGCTGCTCGGGCCCATCGCTGCCGCCCTCCGCCAGCAGCAGCCGCAGCGCGCCGTCCAGGTCCAGGTGCTGCCCCTGCAGCCACTCGCCGAACTCCTCGTACGCGGGCCGGTATCCGTCCCCGACCGCAACGAAGAGCCGCTCGCCGAGCACCGCCGAGGCCCAGCCCCCGGTGGTCGGGAACAGCAGCTCGAACGCGTCCGCCGACAGCCCGCCGTGGCCCGAGCCGAGCATCTGCCGGGCCGCCTCGTGCACCCGCCCGGCGACCACGGCGGCCAGCCGCCGAACCCGGCCGGGTTCGGCGGCTGGCGACCGCGGCCCGCCCCTGCGGTGCGAGCCGGGCCGCCGCGCCTGAGCGCCGTCGGCCAGCCGGTCGGCGATCCGCAGGCAGAGCAAGTCGAGGTAGCCCTCGAAGAGTTCGCCGCGCCGGGGCGGTGCGCCGTGCCAGCGCACGCCCGCCGCCCGCAGCTCTCCGGCGATCCGCAGGGCCAGCGGGTGCATCGCCTCTGCTGCCGCCAACAGGCGTTCGTTTCCCGCGACTTGAACCCCGGCTTGACCGCCGTCCGCGGCCTTGGGCGGCCCCGGCAGCCGGAGCGCCAGCCCGTACCGGCGCGCGGCCCGCTCGGCGGCCTCCTGCGGCAGCGGGCCGATCCCGTGCACCAGGGCCGCTTCGACCCCCGTACCGTCCGTACGCTCCCACTCGGCCCACTTTTCCGGGCGGCAGGCGGTCAGCAGGCTCGCGGACGCCGCGCGCAGCCACTGCGAGGTCGCCCGCAGCCAGGCCGCACCGGCTGCCGCGGGCGCCTCCTCCGGCGCGTCCAGCACGACGAGCAGGGGTCTCCCGGCCTCGACGCAGAGCCGCGCGGCCTGCCCGGGCTCGGGGGCGTCGACTCCGAGCAGCCCGGCCGAACGTGCCAGGGCCCGGCCCACCGGATCCGCCAACGACCCGTCCCCGGCGCGCAGTTCGGCACCGCGCAGCCATAGCGTGGGCAGCGGGTGGCGCCCGCCGGCCCGGCGGACCGCCAGCGCGGCCAGCTCGGTGGTACGCCCGCTGCCGGGGGCGCCGACCAGCACGGTGAACGGGCCCTGCGGCTCCTCGCCGGTGAGACCGTCCGGCCGGTCCACCCGGTCCGCGGCCAGGTCGGCGATCCGTCCGGGCCCCGCGACGGCCGACCCCAGCTGGGCGGAGGCCAGTTGCAGGACCCCGGCCGGATTGAGCGCCCGCCCGTGCGCGGGGACGCTGACCGCGTTCCGCGCCACCAGCTCGGTCAGCGCACCGGCCGCAGCGGCGTCCCCGCCGGTCACCAGCGGTACGGCCACCACCCCGCCCGTCTGCCCGGCCGGCAGCGACGGGACGACGACCCCGAGCACGGCCCCGGTCCCGGCGTCCACCACCGGCGCACCGGCCGGCACCGCCGCCGTCAGGTCCAGCCACAGCGCACCGGCGATCAGATGGAACTCGTCCTGCCAGGGGTACATCGCGGTGCCCGTCCCGAGCACTCCCCCCTGCGCCGACGCCGCCGTGCCGCCGGTGCCGGAGTACGGCACAGCGACCGGCTCCCCGCCCCTGCCCGGGCCGCCGATCGGCAGCGGCGGCACCGGCAGGCCGCCGACCGCCTCCGTCCGCACCAACGCGAGGCCGTGCCGTGCGAGCGGTTCGATGCGGTCTGCGCCGAGCACCCGCGCCTGCCCGCCCCCGGTGTGCAGGACCAGCCGGTCCAACCCGGCCACCGTCTCGTGCGCGGTGACCACGGTGCCGTCCAGGTCCGCAGCGAAGCCCAGACCCCGCATCCGGCCGTCCGGACCGCAGATCCGCAGCAGCGCCTGTCCCGGGTCGGCTGCCGCCCAGGACCATCCGTCAGCCGTAACAGACCACCGACCAGCGGCCATCAGCCCGCCCTCCCCGCAGGGCCGCGAACGGGTCCCGCTCTGCGGGGAGGCCCGCCGCAGCCGCCGTACGCACCGCCGGGAGCCTGCCCCCGGGGGCGGGCGGAGCACCGCAGCCACACCCTGCACGCCGAGCTTTCACCTCGCGCGCCCGCCCGTCCGGGTGAGCTCCCCCGGTCCTGGGTTTCCCGTCAGCGCGGGGACGCAACGGACGCGACGGCTGCCTCAGGCGGCACAGGGGAGGACAGACCCCGGCACGCCCAGGGCATGACCACGGCAGCACGGCCGCGCGGTCGCCCACCGCCCCCGGGGTTCCGCTCCGGCCGGTCGTCAGCCGACGAAGACGGCCACCGGGCGGGCGCTGCCGCCCCGTTCCTCCACCAGCGCGAGGAAGCGGCCCTCCGGGTCGAAGACGGCGATCGGCCCTTCCACACCCAGCCCCGGGGCCTTCAGCTTCATGCCGTTGGAGAGCAGCCTGGCCTGCTCGCCGTCGACGTCCCAGCGCGGGAAGGTCGCGGCCGCCGCATCGGCGATCGGCAGCACCTCGAGCTTCTCCTCCAGCTGCTCCAGGGTGTGCGCGGACTCGAGCCCGTACGGGCCGACCTTGGTGCGGCGCAGCGCGGTGAGGTGGCCGCCCACCCCGAGGTCAGCGCCGAGGTCGCGGGCCAGGGCCCGGATGTAGGTGCCGGAGGAGCACTCGACGGTGACGTCGAGGTCGATCACGGGCGTGCCGTCCTCCGCGACCGCGGCCCGCTGGTCGTGCACCGTGAAGGAGTGCACCGTCGTCGCCCGGGCGGGGATCTCGAAGTCCTCGCCCTCCCGCACCCGGTGGTAGGAGCGCTTGCCGTCGATCTTGATGGCGCTGACCTTGGACGGCACCTGCATGATCTCGCCGGTCAGCTTGGCGATCCCGGCCTCGATCCGCTCCCGCCCGATCCCCGAAGCGTCGGCGGAGGAGGTGACCTCGCCCTCCCGGTCGTCGGTGATGGTGTTCTGCCCGAGCCGGATGGTCGCCTCGTAGGTCTTGGCGGTGAGCATCAGATGCCCGAGCAGCCGGGTGGACCGCTCCACTCCGATCACCAGGACGCCGGTGGCCATCGGGTCCAGTGTGCCCGCGTGCCCGACCTTCCTGGTCCCGGCCAGCCGGCGCATCCTGGCGACCACCCCGTGCGAGGTGAGGCCCTCCGGCTTGTCGACAATGACCAGGCCGTCGGGGCCGGTTCCCTTACGCTTCATCAGTTCTTCTCTGTGCGGATCTCGGTAGGAGGTTCGGAAATCAGGGATCAGCCCGGGCCGAGCGCGGCCCGGAACCGGGCGATGGCCGCCGGTACTTCGTCGCGGGCCGCGAACCCGGCCGCGAACTGGTGCCCGCCGCCGCCGAGTCGGGCACAGACGGCGGATACGTCGATCGCACCCTTGGCCCGGCAGGAACCCCGCAGCGTGCCGTCCGGGTCCTGCTTGAGCACCAGGGCGACCTCCGCCTCGGCGGGGCGGCGCAGTACATCGATCAGGCCCTCGATCTCCTCGACGGTCACCCCGAACAGCACGAGGTCCTGGTAGGGCACCCAGGTCCACACCAGCCCGAGTCCGCCCGCCGCCTCGGGCTCGTACACGGCCCGGTCGAGGGCGGCGGCGAGCACCTTGAGATAGCCGAAGGAGGAGGTGTCCCACAGGGTGCGGGAGATCAGGTCGTGCCGGATACCGGTGGCCAGCAGCCGCCCGGCGAGTTCGTGGGTCGCCGGGGTGGTCGCCCGGTACCGGAAGGACCCGGTGTCGGTGGCGATCCCGGTGTAGAGGCAGGTGGCGAGCTCCTGGTCGAGCGGCACGTCCAGGCGGCGCAGCAGTTCGTCGACCAGGACGGCGGTGGCCGGGGCCTTCGGGTCGATCAGGCGGTGGGTGCCGAAGCCGGGGTTGGAGGCGTGGTGGTCGAGAACGATCAGGACGGGGGCCGCGAAGGCCTTGCCGTGCAGCAGGCCGAGCCGGCTCTCGGCCGCGACGTCCAGGCAGACCACCAGTTCCGGGACGTCCGGCACCTCGGTGGCCGGGACGATCAGCTCCTGGCCGGGCAGGAAGGCCAGCGACTCGGGGACCACCTGGGGGTCGTCGCCGAAGGAGACCCGCACCCGGTGGCCGAGCCGGCGCAATGCGATACCGGCGGCCAGTGCGGAGCCGAGCGCGTCCCCGTCGGGGCTGATGTGGCAGATCAGGTCGATCGTCCCGGCCCGCCGGATGGCCTCGACCACCCGCTGCCACTCCGACTCGGCCAGGCCCGCCACCGGCGCGGCCCCCGCCACGGACCGGGCGGATCCGCCCGGTGACTCAGTGCGAGGCCCCGGAAGCACCGCGAGGGCACCCTCCACCGTGTTGGTGGAAGATGCCCCCTGGCCGGCCGGAACCGGCTCGGCGGTCACGGCTACTCGTCCTCGTCGTCGCGCTTGGAGCCCGGCGCCCGGTAGGGATCCGCGTCTCCGGCGTACTTCGCCCCGGCGGCGGCCGTGCGGACGGCGGCGTCGGAGATCCGCGCCTTGTCCAGCAGGTCGTCGATGGTCCGGGCGGTGTCCGGCAGGGCGTCCGCGACGAAGGTCAGCGACGGCGTGAAGCGCACCCCGGTCTGCTTGCCGACCTCGGAGCGGAGCACGCCCTTGGCACTCTCCAGAGCCGCCGCGGTCGCCTCGCGCTCGGTCTCGTCGCCGTAGACCGTGTAGAAGACGGTGGCCTCGCGCAGGTCTCCGGTGACCCGGGTGTCCGTGATGGTCACGTAGCCAAGGCGCGGGTCCTTGATCCGTCGTTGCAGGGTCTCGGCCACCACCACCTGAATGCGGTCGGCGAGCTTGCGCGCCCTTGCGGTGTCGGTCACGTTGCCTCCTCGTACGGTGGGCTCGGTACCCGGGTCAGTGCTCCACCCGGCGGGGCCCACGCCCCAACGTACCTGCCCGCGCCCAGCCTTGTGGGCGCTGTCGGTCCTCGCCGGTGTGACGGTGGCGACTTCAGCACCGCCGTACCCGGCTTCTCACTCATCGTCGTCGTGGTGGTAGCGCCTCCTGGCGGAGAGCAACTGCACCTCGGGGCGGCCGGCGACGAACCGCTCACAGCTGTCCAGTATCTCGGTGACGTACCCGGCGTCGCCGGACACCACCGCGAGGCCGATCTCGGCCCGGCGGTGCAGATTCTGGTTCCCGGTTTCCGCTGCGCACACGCTGTACTTGCGCTGCAGCTCGGCCACGATGGGCCGCACGATCGAACGCTTCTCCTTGAGCGAGTGGACGTCGCCGAGGAGCAGGTCGAAGGTGAGTGTTCCCACGAACATGTAAGGCAGGTCTCGCCGACCTGAAGGCCTCGTAGGACCCCCTTGAACAGGGGCGTACGAGGACCCTACACAGCGAGACCGGGGCCGGTCGACGGGATAATCATCCCGCCGACCGGCCCCGGCAACCGGCACTTACGAGCGCGGCTTCTCGCGCATCTCGTAGGTCTCGATGATGTCGTCGACCTTGATGTCGTTGAACGACCCCAGGGTCACACCGGCCTCGAAGCCCTCGCGGACCTCGGTCGCGTCGTCCTTGAAGCGGCGCAGACCCTCGATGGAGAGGTTCTCCGCCACGACCTTGCCGTCGCGGATGAGGCGGGCCTTGGCGTTGCGGCGCAGCAGGCCCTCGCGGACCAGCACACCGGCGATGTTGCCGAACTTGGAGGAACGGAACACCTCGCGGATCTCCGCGGAGCCGAGGCGGACCTCCTCGTACTCCGGCTTGAGCAGACCCTTGAGCGCTGCCTCGATCTCCTCGATCGCCTGGTAGATGACCGAGTAGTACCGGACGTCGACGCCCTCGCGCTCGGCCGCGGTACGCGCACGGCCCTCGGCCCGCACGTTGAAGCCGATGATGATGGCGTCCGAGCCCATCGCCAGGTCCACGTCGGACTCGGTGATGGCACCGACTCCGCGGTGCAGCACCCGGAGCTCGACCTCCTCGCCCACGTCCAGCTTGACCAGGGCGTCCTCAAGGGCCTCGACCGAACCGGAGACGTCACCCTTGATGATGAGGTTGAGCTGCTCGATGGAGCCGGCCGCGATGGCCTTGTCCAGGTCCTCCAGCGAGATCCGGACCCGACGCTGCGCGAAGGCGGCGTTGCGGTCGCGGGCGGCACGCTTCTCGGCGATCTGGCGAGCGGTGCGGTCCTCCTCGACGACGATGAAGCTGTCGCCGGCGCGGGGCACCGAGGTCAGACCGAGCAGCAGCACCGGGCGGGACGGACCCGCCTCCTCGACGTTGTTGCCGTTCTCGTCCAGCATGGCGCGGACACGGCCGTAGGCGTCGCCGACCACGATCGAGTCACCGACGCGGAGGGTACCGCGCTGGACCAGGACGGTCGCCATGGCGCCGCGGCCCTTGTCCAGGTGGGCCTCGATGGCGATACCCTGCGCGTCCTGCTCGGGGTTGGCCCGCAGGTCGAGCGAGGCGTCCGCGGTCAGGACGACGGCCTCCAGCAGCTCGTCGATGTGCAGCCCCTGGCGCGCGGAGATGTCGACGAACATGGTGTCGCCGCCGTACTCCTCGGCCACCAGGCCGAACTCGGTCAGCTGGCCGCGGACCTTGGTCGGGTCGGCACCCTCGACGTCGATCTTGTTGACGGCGACGACGATCGGCACACCGGCGGCCTTGGCGTGGTTCAGCGCCTCGACCGTCTGCGGCATGACACCGTCGTTGGCCGCGACCACCAGGATCGCGATGTCGGTGGACTTGGCACCACGGGCACGCATGGCGGAGAACGCCTCGTGACCCGGGGTGTCCAGGAAGGTGATCGGACGGTCTTCGCCGTTCACCGAGGTGGTGACCTGGTAGGCACCGATGTGCTGGGTGATGCCACCGGCCTCGCCGGCCACCACGTTGGACTTGCGGATGGCGTCCAGCAGGCGGGTCTTACCGTGGTCGACGTGACCCATGACGGTCACGACCGGCGGACGCGGAGCCAGCGCGGCCTCGCCGCCCTCGTCGGCACCAAAGTCGATGTCGAACGACTCCAGCAGCTCGCGGTCCTCGTCGTCCCGGCTGACGATCTCCAGCACGAAGCCCATCTCGCCGGCCAGCAGCTCGAGGGTCGCGTCGGAGACCGACTGGGTGGCGGTGACCATCTCACCGAGGTTGAACATCACCGAGACGAGCGCGGCCGGGTTGGCGTTGATCTTCTCCGCGAAGTCCATCAGCGAGGCACCGCGCGACAGCCGGACCGTCTGGCCGTTGCCGCGAGGCAGCATCACACCGCCGACGGACGGGGCCTGCATGGCCTCGTACTCCTGGCGCTTCGCCCGCTTCGACTTGCGACCACGGGCCGGACGGCCACCGGGACCGCGGCCGAAGGCACCCTGCGTGCCACCACGGGCACCCGGACCACCCGGACGGCCGCCGAAGCCACCCGGACGCGGGCCGAAGCCGCCGCCACCGGCACCCGGGGCACCGCCGCCGGGACGGGGGCCACCGAAGCCGCCACCGGCCGGACGCGAGCCCGGACCGGCCGGACGGCCGGCGAAGCCCGGACGGGCGCCGCCGCCACCGGGACCACCCGGACGGCCACCGGGGCCACCGGGGCCACGGCCACCCGGGCCCGGACGCGGGCCGGGACCGGCCGGACGCTGCGGCATCATGCCCGGGTTCGGGCGCGGCATGCCGGACGGGGACGGACGCGGACCGGCCGGACGGGGCATGCCGTCGGGACGGGGCGCACCGGCACCCGGGGCACCCGGACGGGGCGCGCCACCGGGACCGGCGGCGGGACGCGGACGGTCACCACCCGGACGGGGCGCGCCACCGGGACCGGCGGCGGGACGCGGACGGTCACCACCCGGACGGGGCGCGCCACCGGGACCAGCGGCGGGACGCGGACGGTCGCCACCCGGACGCGGACGCTCACCCTGGCCGGGAGCACCGGCGCCCGGACGCGGACGCTCACCCTGGCCGGCGCCGGGACGGCGGTCGCCGGGACGGGCCATACCGGTGGCGCCGCCCGAAGTGAAGGGGTTGTTGCCCGGACGCGGACCGGCCGGACGCGGGCCCGGACGGGCCGGGGTCGCCGAGGTCGGGCGCGGGCCCGGGGCGGCCGGACGAGCCGGAGCCTCACCGGCCGGGGCCGGGGAGGAGAACTCGGCCGCCGGGGCGGCCGGAGCCGGCGCGGCGGGACGCGCGGCCGGGCGCGGGCCCGGGGTCGGCGCGGCCGGACGCGGCGCGGCGGGGACGGCCGGGGCGGCGGGAGCCGCGGCGGCCGGAGTCGGACGGGGGCCCGGGGTCGCCGTGGGGCGCGGGCCGGGGGTGGGGGCACCCGGCTTGGGTGCGGCCGCGCCGGTGGCACCGGCGGGCTGGGGCGCCGCGGGCTTGCGCGGGCCAGGCTTTGCGGCGGAACCGCCAGCAGGCGGCGTCGCTCCCAAAGCGTCAGTCAACTTACGAACGACCGGCGCCTCGATCGTCGAGGACGCCGAACGGACGAACTCACCGAGCTCGGTGAGCTTGGCCATGACGGCCTTGCTCTCCAAGCCAAGCTCCTTGGCGAGTTCGTATACCCGGACCTTAGCCACTTCGCTCCTGTCTACGTGTCCGGGGTGATCGTCCGCCGGACTGTCGCTACTTCATGGGCGTACTCATCGCGTACTCATCGAGTGCTCATCGCAATCTCGACCTACTTCCATCTCGCGAGGTACCTGACGTGTCGCGCGGCGCACGATTGCTTACGTGCACTACGCATTGCTGTGGTGCTTCGCCGCGCCTGAGAACTCAGGGCGCCGAGGTCTCGCCTGCCCGCTCGCCGACGTACGCGCGCAGAGCGTCGGTGTCGAGCACGCCCTGGAGCCGGAAGGCCCTGGGGAACGCCCGTCGACGTACCGCGAGGTCGAGGCAGGCCAGGTCGGGGTGCAGATGCGCACCCCGCCCCGGCAGTGCGCCGCGCGGATCGGGGACACACACGCCCTCGATCGCCACGACACGCAACAGCTCGTGTTTGGCCGCTCGCTTGCGGCAGCCCACGCAGGTGCGCTCAGGGCATGCACGGACATGCGTCCGGCCAGACGCGCTCAAGTCTACCCCTCCGAAGGGACCTGGCGCCGCCCCATCGATCACAGCAGGGCAGCTATAACGTTCACTACTCGGCAGAAGATTCCCCGGCGGGAGCCTCGGTGTCCGGCCGGATGTCGATCCGCCAGCCGGTGAGACGGGCCGCGAGGCGGGCGTTCTGGCCTTCCTTGCCGATGGCCAGCGACAGCTGGTAGTCGGGAACGATCACCCGGGCGGAGCGCTGGTTGTAGTCGACGATCTCCACCTTCGTCACCCGGGCGGGGGACAGCGCGGCGGCGACCATCTCGGCCGGGTCCTCCGACCAGTCGACGATGTCGATCTTCTCGCCGTGCAGCTCGGACATCACGTTGCGCACCCGGCCGCCCATCGGGCCGATGCAGGCGCCCTTGGCGTTCAGACCCGGCTTGCGGGACCAGACCGCGATCTTGGTGCGGTGGCCGGCCTCGCGGGCGATCGCGGCGATCTCGACGCTGCCGTCGGCGATCTCCGGGACCTCCAGGGCGAAGAGCTTCTTCACCAGGTTGGGGTGGGTGCGCGAAAGCGTCACCGAGGCACCGCGGACACCGCGGCGGACCGCCACCACGTAGCACTTCAGCCGGGTGCCGTGCTTGTAGTCCTCGCCCGGGACCTGCTCCTGCGGCGGGAGGATGGCCTCCAGCTTGCCGATGTCGACCAGGATGTTCTTCGGATCGTTACCCTGCTGGACGACACCGGTGACGATGTCGCCCTCCTTGCCCGCGTACTCACCGAAGGTCTGGTCGTCCGCGGCGTCGCGCAGCCGCTGCAGGATGACCTGCTTGGCGGTGGAGGCGGCGATCCGGCCGAAGCCGCTCGGGGTGTCGTCGAACTCCTTGGGCTCGACGCCCTCCTCCAGCTCCGACGGGTCCTCCAGGGCCCACACGGTGACGTGGCCGGTCTTGCGGTTCAGCTCGACCCGGGCCCGGCGGCGGGAGCCCTCGGTGCGGTGGTAGGCGATGAGAAGGGCCGACTCGATCGACTCGACCAGCAGGTCGAACGGAACGCCCTTCTCGGTAACCAGCCCACGCAGGGCGCTCATGTCGATGTCCACGGCTACGCCTCCTCTTCTTTCATCACGTACATGGTTCAGCCTGCGCGTCAGTCGTCGGAGGCGTCGTCGGCGTCGTCCGCCGCGAGGTCCTCGGCCTCGTCCAGGAGCTTCTCGTCGTCCTTGCGGTTGAACTCGACCTGGACCCGGGCCTTGGCGACCTCGGTGTACTCCAACCGGCGCTCCTTGGCCTTGCCGCGGCCCTTGACCGGCTGCACCTCAACCAGTGCGCCGTCCTCGTCCGCCGACAGCACCCGGGCGACGATCTCGCCGCCGTCCGCCAGCTTGGCCTTGACCAGCCGGCCCTCGGCCCGGCTCCAGTGGCGCGGCAGGGTGAGCGGGCGCTCGACGCCCGGCGAGCCGACCTCCAGCAGGTACGGGGCGTCGCCCATCACATCGGAGTCGTCCAGCGCCTGGCCCACCAGCCGGCTGAACTCGGCGATCGCGTCGAGATCGACACCGCCGTCGGCGTCCACATCGATCTGCACCTGGCGACGGCTGCCCGCCTGGGTGACCTTGACTTCCTCGAGGTCGAGTCCGCCCTCGGCGGCCAGTGGCTCCAGCAACGCGCGCAGCCGGTCAGTGGGGGTGGTGCTCATCCGGGTGACTCCTCGGCCGCGTCTGCTGTTGTCGGTAGGTGCTTTAAGTCAACGCGAAGCCTAGCCGGTCAACCCCGAAACCGCCGATTCCGCCGAGCAGCGCGACCCCCAGGTGCACCCTGTTGCCGGGCAGCTGCACGACCGGGTTGCGAGCAACATCACATTGACGTCACGGCGGTGATCACGACCAGCGGCCGTATCGATTCTGTAATGATTCACGCGGTAACGATTCGGAACGTGGGGAGCGCCGCCTCCCATGCCACCACACCCCCTGACCCCGCGGGAGCACGACGATGCCGTCCTCCAACCGGCGGACCCTGCTGGTCCTCGGCGTACTCGCCGGCGCCCTGGTCCTCTGCGGCTGCACGGGAGGAGGCGGCACCGACGGCACCGCCGGCACCCGTGAGGCCCGGCCCGACCCCGACCTGCCGCTGCGGGCCCGGGCGGTGGCCGCCACCGACACCCTGCTCGCCGACTACGACGCGGTGCTGGCCGGCCCCGGTGCCGCCCAGGCGGACCGGCTGCGGACCTTCCGCGCCGACCTGGCCGCCCACCGCACCGCCCTGGCCTCCGGACTCCCCTCCCCTTCCGGCACCCCCTCCGGCAGTGGCTCCCCCGCCAGCACCCCCTCCGGCAGTGGCTCTCCCGCCGGCGCGGCCGTCCCGCCCAGCACCCGGCCGACCGGCAGTGCGGTGAACTCGGTGGCCGCCCTGGCCACCGCCGAACGGCAGGCCGCGGGCGCCCGGCTCGCGGACCTGGACGCCGCCTCACCCGCCCTCGCCAAACTGCTGGCCGCCGTGTCGGCCTCGGACGCGCTGCACGCGGCCGCGCTCGGCGATACCGGCCCGATCACCGGCCCGGCACCCGCCCCCTCGTCCTCGACCCGGGCCGCCGCGCCCGGCCCGTCCGCCTCCACAGGCCCCGCGCCGCTGCCGGGCGCCTCCGCCGCCGCGCTGCAGAACGCGCTGGCCGCCGAGCACGCCGCCGTCTACGGGTACGGCGTGGTCGGTGCCTGGCTGCCCGCCGGGGAGCAGCGCCAGGACGCCTACACCACGTACGCCGTCCACGAGGCCGAGCGCGACGGCTGGCAGCGGCTGCTCGGCGCCGGCGGCGCGACCCCGACCGCCGCCGCCCCCGGCTACCGCCTGCCCTTCCAGGTGACCGACGCCGCCACCGCCGGACGGCTCGCCGCCCACGTCGAGACCCAGCTCACCGGCGTCTACGCCGACCTCGTCGGCGCCACCACCGGACCGCTGCGCGACCGTGCCGCCGCCGCCCTGCGCGGCACCGCCCTGCGCGCCACCCACTGGGGCGCCGACCTCTCCGCCCTCCCGGGCCTGCCCGGCTAGCGGCTACCAGGGCAACCGCCGGGGCGCGGCGGGCGGCTCTCGCGCCGCCGGAGCGCCGCGGCAGATGCCTCCGAGGAGCTACCCGGCCTCCCTTGACGGCTGCGCCTGACCAGCTGTTTCGACCCGATGGCCGACAATGGGCTGGCAGTCACCACATGGGGAAGTACCGGAGCGAGAGGCCCAGCATGTCGCCAGTACCAGGGCAGTTCACCATCCCCGAACGTCTGGCGGCGACCGCCCTGGCCACCGCCGGCGCCGCGGGCGAAGCCTGGCTGTCCGCCCTCCCGGAGACCGTCCGCGAGCACACCGCCCGCTGGAACCTCACCCTGGAGCGGATCGCCGACCCCGGCGGACGCCTCAGCCTGATCGCCTACGTCCGCCGCCCGGACGACTCGCTCGCCGTCCTCAAGGCCCAGCCGGTCACCCCCGCCACGGCGTACGAGCACGCGGCCCTGCGCCACTGGGCCGGCCGCAGCGCCGTCCTGTTGCTGGACGCCGACCCGGCCGCCGGGGTGCTGCTGCTGGAACGGCTGCACGGCGACATCCCGCTCCGCTCGCTCGCGGAGGCCAAGGCGATGCTGGAGGCCACCAGCCTGCTCCAGCGGCTGTGGGTGCCGCCGGCCGAGGGGAACCCGTTCTCCTCGGTCGCCGAGCGGGCCGGCGAGCAGACCGCGGAGCTGCGCCGCCGCCGGGAACTCGCGGCCGCCGACACCCGGCCGCTGGTCGACGAGGCCCTGGAGACGGCCGCCGGACTGCTGGCCGACGAATCCGAAAACCTGCTGCTGCACGGCGACTTCCACCACGGCAACGTGCTGGCGGCCGACCGGGCCCCCTGGCTGGCCGTCAATCCCGAACCACTGGTGGGCGAACGCGCCTGGGACCTCGCCTGGCTGGCCCAGGACCGGATGGACACCCTGGTCGGCTCCCCCGGTCCGCGCGCCGCCGCCCGCCGCCGCCTCCACCAGCTCGCCGACGCGGTCGAGGTGGACCACGAGCGGTTGCGCGGCTGGGCCCTGTTCCGCACCGTCGGGGCCGGGCTGCGCAGCCTGGAGTACGGCGACACCGCGAGCGCCGAGCTCTACCTGGAGTTCGCCTCCTGGCTCTGACCGGGGGGCAGCAGCGGCAGCGGCGCGCCCATCACCGCGTACGGACGGGCGGTGTTCGGGAACAGCACCTGCCGGGCCAGGTCCCGGTAGCCGAGCGAGCGGTAGAGCTGCCGGGCGGGGGTCTCCGCGTCGATCGCCGAGAGGATGCTGCGCGGCAGCCCGGAGCGCTCGCACAGGGTGCGGATCAGCGAACTGCCGATGCCGCGGCCCTGGAACCCGGGCAGCACGTGCAGCTCGGTCACGGCGAACACGCCGTCCAGCCAGTCGTCGTGCCCGCTCGCGGCCAGGTAGGGCTCGATCACCGTGCTCCACCAGTGCTCGCGCCGGTTGGGCATGCCGTAACCGAAGCCGACCAGCCGGCCCTCGCTGAGCGCGCCGAGCGCGATCACCCCGGGCTGCTGGGCGTGCCGCGCCACGATCTGCAGCCGGACCGCCACCTCCTCGGGCCGCAGCCCGAAGGCGACCGCCTGCACGTCCAGCGCGCACGGCGCCCAGGTGGCCAGGTCGATGGCCTCGATCGTCACCTCGGTGAGCTGTTCCATCGGACCTTCCTTCGAGGGGACCACCGGCTTCGGCCGGCGGGGGAATCGAATCCCTGGCGAGGCGCCGCGGAGCGAGGCGGTCGGCCCGAACGCTCAGGCCCCGCCTTTCGACAGTGGGCAGCACTGTCCCGGGCCGGCCGCCAGGCTTGCTTGAGGCCCCGCGGCTTCGACCGGCGGGGAGGAGTCACGACCGGGACGTTACTACTACCGTCCCCACCTAGTGGCCTGCTCGGGCCTGTTGATCCGAAAACCCGGGGCCCGAGCGGCACTCGCTCAGAACAGGACGCTCATGAAGGCGCCGACCTCGCGGAAGCCGACCCGGTGGTAGGCCGCCCGTGCCCGGACGTTGAAGTCGTTGACGTACAGCGAGACCACCGGCGCGACCTCGCGCAGCGCGAAGTCCAGCACGGCGGCCATACCGGTCTCGGAGAGCCGCCGCCCGCGGTGCTCGGGCGCCACCCAGACCCCCTGGATCTGGCAGGCCCCGGCCGTCACGGCACCGATCTCGGCTTTGAAGACCACCTCGCCGTCCTCCGAGAAACGGGCGAACGACCGCCCGGCGGCGACCAGTTCGGCGACCCGGGCCTGGTAGAGCAGACCGCCGTCGCCGGCCAGCGGGGAGATGCCCACCTCTTCGGTGAACATCGCCACGCAGGCGGGCATCAGGGTCTCGATCTCGTTCTTCCTGACCCGGCGGACCAGCGGATCGGGGGCCACCTCGGTGGCGGGCTCGGTGGTGGCGAGCAACGGCTGGTGGGCGCGGACCTCGCGGGGTGTCCCCCAGCTGCGCTCCAGCAGCGCCCAGAGGGCGGCGGTGGGTTCGGCCGGTCCGACGATCGAGGAGCAGCGGCGGCCCTGACGGCGGGCACGCTCGGCGAAGGCCCGGACGGCCTCCGGCCCCGCGTTCACCAGCACCAGGTTGGCCCCGGCGTAGCAGAGCGACTCCAGCCGACCGTCCTGGTCGTACCAGCCCCACATCTCGCCGCCGAGCCGCCAGGGGTCGAGCCCGACGGCCTCGACCCGGGTGGCGACGAACGCGTTGGCCACCGGGTCGCGGTGAAGGATCTCCACGGCGGCGTCGCGATCCGCGGTGTCCAGGATCCGGGTGGCGGCAAGGGCGCGGGCGACCTGGAACGGCCCGGGGAGCATCACACCACGATCGAGCACAGGCACCTCACCAATCGAACTCGCCCGGCCCCGTTCCGGCCGGTCCGGTCGCACGGGCACGGCCCGGGGCGCCCGATCCCGGCCCCCCTGCCCGGCCGGTCCGAACGGGCGTGCCGCGGGGCCGTCCGTGGACGGACGGCCCCGCGGCGGTCAGAACGGATCACTCACCGGCGACCACGACGGGCGTACCGCTCTCGGCACCCTCCGCCTGCATCTGCTCGGCCAGCTTCATGGCCTCCTCGATCAGCGTCTCGACGATCTTCGACTCGGGGACGGTCTTGATGACCTGGCCCTTGACGAAGATCTGGCCCTTGCCGTTGCCGGAGGCGACGCCCAGGTCAGCCTCGCGGGCCTCGCCCGGCCCGTTGACGACGCAGCCCATGACGGCGACGCGCAGCGGCACCTCCATGCCCTCCAGGCCGGCCGTGACCTCCTCGGCCAGCTTGTAGACGTCCACCTGGGCGCGGCCGCAGGACGGGCAGGAGACGATCTCCAGGCCGCGCTCGCGCAGGCCGAGCGACTCCAGGATCTGGATGCCGACCTTGATCTCCTCGGCGGGCGGGGCGGAGAGCGAGACCCGGATGGTGTCGCCGATGCCCTCGGCCAGCAGCGCGCCGAAGGCGACGGCCGACTTGATGGTGCCCTGGAAGGCCGGGCCCGCCTCGGTGACGCCGAGGTGCAGCGGGTAGTCGCAGGCTGCGGCGAGCTGGCGGTAGGCGTTGATCATCACGACCGGGTCGTTGTGCTTGACCGAGATCTTGATGTCGCGGAAGTCGTGCTCCTCGAACAGCGAGCACTCCCAGAGCGCGGACTCGACCAGCGCCTCGGGGGTGGCCCGGCCGTACTTCTCCAGCAGGCGCTTGTCCAGCGAACCGGCGTTGACACCGATCCGGATCGGGATCCCGGCGTCCTTGGCGGCCTTGGCGATCTCGCCGACCTTGTCGTCGAAGGCCTTGATGTTGCCCGGGTTGACGCGTACCGCGGCACAGCCGGCGTCGATCGCCGCGAAGACGTACTTCGGCTGGAAGTGGATGTCGGCGATCACCGGGATCTGCGACTTCTTGGCGATGATCGGCAGCGCGTCGGCGTCATCCTGCGAGGGCACCGCGACCCGGACGATCTGGCAGCCCGAGGCGGTCAGCTGCGCGATCTGCTGCAGCGTCGCGTTGATGTCGGAGGTGACGGTGGTGGTCATCGACTGCACCGAGACCGGGGCGTCGCCGCCGACCGGGACGTTGCCGACCATGATCTGCCGGGAGTACCGGCGCTTGGCGAGCGGCTTGAGCGGCAGGGACGGAATACCGAGCGAGATCGCGGTCATGTGCGCAGGGTTCCCAAGGGGTCAGATGTGGTCGGCCGACCGCACGAACGGCCGGGCCGGGTGTGCCGACAACCGCACACCCGGCCACCAAGGTACGCCACGGCCCGTGCCCCGGGCACATTCGCCCGGTCAGCCAGGGGCTAGTTGAGCTTGACGGGGTTGACGACGTCGGCCACCGCCACCAGCGCCGTGAAGCAGATGAAGATTCCCGCCACCACGTACGCGACCGGCATCAGCTTGGCCACGTCGAACGGGCCCGGGTCGGGCCGGCGGAACAGCCCGGCGACCTTGCGGCGCAGCGACTCCCACAGGGCACCGGCGATGTGGCCGCCGTCCAGCGGCAGCAGCGGCAGCATGTTGAACAGGAAGAGCGAGAGGTTGATCCCGGCGAGCAGCTGGACCATGAAGGCGAGCTGCTGGGTGGCCGGGATCTTCATCGCGAAGACATCGCCGCCGAGCCGCGCCGCGCCGACCATGCCCATCGGGGAGTCCGCCGGGCGCGGGTCGTGGCCGACGATGGCGTGCCACAGGCCGGGGATCTTGCCGGGCAGTTCGGCCAGTGAGGAGATGCCGTGCCTGGCCATGGTGGTCATCTGGTCGACGCTCTGGCCCAGGCTCAGGTGCACCACGCCGGTGGCCGGCGAGAAGCCCAGGAAACCGGCCTCGACGGGCGCGCCCTTGACCGGGAGGCCGTCCTTGTCGACCGGGTTGACCGTGTTGCTGGTGAGGGTGGCCGTGAGCGGGACCTGCTCGCCCTTGCGCTCGACCAGGATGGTCACGGTCTTGCCCGGCGACTTGCGGATGTCCGCCTGGAGCTGCTTGTAGGTGCTGATCCGGTCGCCGTCGAAGGCGAGCACAGTGTCGCCCGGCCTGAGCCCGGCGGCGTTGGCCGGGGATTTCGGGGCGTCCTTCGGGCAGGTGTCGGTGGCCACCCCGGCCGGGACCACGCACTCGCTGACGGTGCTGATGGTCGGCACCGCCGTCTGCATCCCGATGCCCATGAACAGGGCCAGGTAGAGCGCCACCGAGAGGATCAGGTTCATGAACGGGCCGGCGAACATCACGATCACCCGCTGCCAGGGCTTGCGGGTGTAGAACAGCCGGTCCTCGTCGCCGGGCTGGAGCTCCTCGTAGGACGCCTCCCGGGCGTCCTCGATCATCGAGCGCCAGGGAGAGCTGCTCCGTTGGGTTATCCGGCCGTCCGGCCCCGGCGGGAACATCCCGATCATCCGGATGTACCCGCCGAGCGGGATCGCCTTGATGCCGTACTCGGTCTCACCCTTGCGGCGCGACCAGACGGTCCGCCCGAAGCCGACCATGTACTGCGGCACCCGGATGCCGAAGAGCTTGGCCGTGGAGAGGTGGCCCAGCTCGTGCCAGGCGATCGAGAAGAGCAGCCCGACCAGGAAGAGCAGAATGCCGAGCACCCACATCGCCGCTGTTGTCACTGCCCGTCCTCCGTCATGCCGCTCCGCCCGCCGTCCGTGGTGTTCAGCCTGCCGCCAGTTCGGTGGCCCGGGCGCGGGCCCAGTCCTCCGCGTGGAGGACGTCCTCGACCGTGAGGGAAGTTCCCGGCGCCGGGGTGCCGTGCTCGGCGACCACCTTGGCCACCGTGTCCACGATCCCGGTGAAGGCGAGGCGACCGTTCAGGAAGGCCTCGACGCACTCCTCGTTGGCGGCGTTGAAGACGGCCGGAGCCGTCCCGCCGAGCGTACCCACCTCACGGGCGAGCTCCACCGCCGGGAACGCCTCGTTGTCGAGCGGGAAGAACTCCCAGCTGGCGGCCTTGGTCCAGTCGCACCCGGGGGCGGCGTCCGGCACCCGGTCCGGCCAACCGAGGCCGAGCGAGATCGGCATCCGCATGTCCGGCGGGCTGGCCTGGGCCAGCGTTGAGCCGTCCGTGAACTCCACCATCGAGTGCACGATGGACTGCGGATGGACCACGACCTCGATCCGGTCGAACGGGACGTCGTACAGCAGGTGCGCCTCGATCACCTCAAGGCCCTTGTTCACCAGGGTGGCCGAGTTGATGGTGATCACTGGGCCCATCGCCCAGGTCGGGTGGGCCAGCGCGTCCTTCGGGGTGACGGCGGCCAGCTGCTCCCGGGTCCGGCCGCGGAACGGGCCGCCGCTGGCGGTGACCACCAGCTTGCGGACCTCAGCCCGGCTGCCGCCGGCCAGCGCCTGGAAGATCGCGGTGTGCTCGGAGTCCACCGGCACGATCTGGCCCGGCTTGGCCAGCGCCTTCACCAGCGGCCCGCCGACGATCAGCGACTCCTTGTTGGCCAGCACCAGCACCCGCCCGGCCCGTAGCGCGGCCAGGGTGGGGCGCAGCCCGATCGACCCGGTGATCCCGTTCAGCACCGAGTGGCACTCGACGGCCGCCAGCTCGGTGGCCGCGTCCGGTCCGGCCAGGATCTCCGGCAGCGGGCGGCCCTGGGCCTTGGCGGCCAGCGCCTCGCGCAGCGCGGGCACGGCGTCCTCGCGGGCGACGGCCACGGTGTGCACGCCGAGCCGGATCGCCTGCTCGGCGAGCAGCTCCACCCGTCCGCCGGCTGCCAAGAGGGCGACCACCCTGAACCGGTCGGGGTTGCGCAGCACCACGTCGATGGCCTGGGTGCCGATCGAGCCGGTGGAGCCGAGGATCACCAGCTCCCGGGGTCCGGAGGGGTCCTTCACGACCGGGGTGAAGTGCAGCTGCGGGTGAGCGAGCGAGTTCATGCGGTCCATTGTGTCCTGTCCCGCGGGCGCCCGGCCGACGGGCCGCCCGGACAGAGGGACAGCCCGCCGCCGCACCGCGGTGGCGGGCTGTCCGCAGGGCTTCTCAGAGGTCCAGGCCGGTGAGGACCATGACCTTCTCGTAGGTGAAGTCGTCCATGGCGTACTTGATGCCCTCGCGGCCGACACCGGAGTCCTTGACCCCGCCGTACGGCATCTGGTCGGCACGGAAGGACGGGGCGTCGCCGATGATCACGCCGCCCACCTCCAGCTCGCGCTGGGCCCGGAAGGCGGTCTGCAGGTCGTGGGTGAAGACCCCCGCCTGCAGGCCGAACGCGGAGTCGTTGACGGCGGCGAAGGCCTCGTCCACGCCGTCCACCTTGTGCAGCGAGAGCACGGGGCCGAAGGCCTCGGCGCGGGCCAGGATCGCGTCGGTGGGCAGGTCGGCCAGCACGGTCGGGGCGTAGGTCGCTCCGTCGCGCGTGCCGCCGGTGAGCACCTTGGCGCCCTTGGCGACGGCGTCCTCGACCCAGGACTCGACCCGCTTGGCGGCGTTCTCGTCCACCAGCGGACCGACGTCCACGGCGTCGTCCTTCGGGTCACCGGTCACCTGGGCCTGGACCTTCGCCACGACCTTCTCCACCAGCGCGTCGTAGACCGAGGCGTCGGCGATCACGCGCTGCACCGAGATGCAGGACTGGCCGCCCTGGTAGTTGGAGAACATCGCGATCCGGGTGGCCGCCCAGTCCAGGTCGGCCTCGGAGGAGTAGTCCGCCAGCACGACCGCGGCCGCGTTGCCGCCGAGCTCCAGGGTGACGTGCTTGCGCGGCACCGAGTCCATGATCTGGTAGCCGACCTTGTCGGAGCCGGTGAACGAGATGACCGGCAGCCGCTCGTCCTGGACCAGGGCGGGCATCTTCTCGTTCGGCACCGGCAGCACGCTCCAGGAGCCTGCCGGCAGGTCGGTCTCGGCCAGGATCTCGCCCAGCAGCAGCGCGGACAGCGGAGTGGCCGGGGCCGGCTTGAGGACGATCGGGGCGCCGACGGCGATCGCCGGGGCGACCTTGTGGGCGACCAGGTTCAGCGGGAAGTTGAACGGGGCGATACCCAGCACCACACCGCGCGGGAAGCGGCGGATCAGTGCGAAACGGCCCGCACCACCCGGGTCGGTGTCCAGCCGCATGGTCTCGCCGTTGGTCCGGCGGGCCTCCTCGGCGGCCCAGCGGAACACCGAGACGGCACGGCCGACCTCGCCACGGGCCCACTTGATCGGCTTGCCGTTCTCGGCGGTGATCAGCTGGGCGATCTCCTCGGTGCGCTCGGCCAGGCGCTTGGACACGTGGTCCAACGCGGCGGCACGGACGTGCGCCGGGGTCGCGGCGAAGACCGGCAGGGCGGCGGTGGCGGCGGCCACGGCCTCCTCGACCTGCGCGTCGGTGGGGACGCTGACCTTGCCGACCAGGCTGCCGTCAAACGAATGCCGGACCTCGAAGTCCCCGTCGCCGGACGCCCGGCGGCCGGCCAGCCAGAACTCATGGGTGGTGGTCACAGTCGTACCGGCCCTCTCCCTCGTCAACCTCTGTGCCCCACGGCCATGGAGCCAGAACCGAGGGTATGGGTCCCGAACGGCAAACCGGATTGGACACATCGTCCCAGTCAGTCCGAACGCCAGTACATGACGGCGAACCTCCGGTGCGCGGGCCCCTCGACCGCTCCCGCCTACTCCTCGCCCGCCCGCAGGGCCAGCCAGAGCTCCATACGGACATCTGTGTCGTCCAGCGAACGGCCCAGCAGCTCCTCGACCCGGCGCATGCGGTAACGCAGCGTGTGCCGGTGCACCCCGAGGTCGGCGGCCGCCGCGTCCCACTGCCCGTGCCGGGAGAGCCAGGCCCGCAGCGAGGCGACCAGATCGCCCCGTGCCGTACGGTCGTGCTCCCGCAGCGGACGGAGCAGGCCCTCGGCGAAGGCCGTCACGGCCTGCTCACCCAGCAGCGGCAGCAGCGAACCCGCGCCGACCTCCTCGTGGTCCACCGAGCGTCGGCCGCCGCGCAGCGCCACCGCCAGCGCCCGCTCCGCCTGGGCGAAGGCCGTCCCGGCCTCCTCCAGACCGGACGGCGCCGACACTCCCAACGCCAGGCCGTCGTGCTCCTCCACCGCGCCCAGGCAGGCGCGGTGCGCCGCGCCGTTGTCCAGCGCCAGCACCGTCAGCCGCGGGCCGTGCGCCCCGTTCTCCCGGGAGACCAGCAGCCGCTCCCCGACCCGGCCGCCGGCCTGTTCGGCTCGCTCGCCCAGCTCGCCCAGCGTCTCGGCGGCCTCCGGCCCGGCCCCCGTCGACGTACCGGCCACCAGCACCCTGACGGTGCCCTCCGGCAGCCCGCCGAACAGGCCCGTCGCGACCTGCCGCGCCGTGTCGACCTCACCCGCCAACACCATGCCCAACAGCGCCGCACCCATCCGCTCCTCGGCCTGCCGCAGCTCGCGCGAGCGCTCCAGGGTGAGGGTGAGCAGGGCGACGGCGGCGTTGAGGACGTACCGCTCGGTCGGGGTGATCCGATCCTCGGTGCCGACCGCCAGGAAGCCGCGGGGCCGGCGGTCCGCTCCCAGCGACTGGACCACCACGTAGTCCTCGTCGGCGGTGTCGATCCCCGGGGCGCGGCCCTGCAGCGCGGCACTGGACGGGGCCGGTCTACGGCGCAGCCGGTCCACCTCGGCGGCGAGCCGGCCGGCCCGGCGGGCAGCCCAGTCCGGTGCCACCGCGGACAGCGCGCCCGAGCCGTCGTACAGCGCCGCCCAGCCGCCCAACCGGGCCGCCAGCCGGCGCACCACGGCGGTGGCGCCGTCCTTGCCCAGCGCGGCCCGGGTCAGCTCCTCCTGGGCCTCGAAGCTGGTGGTCACCGCCTCGTACTGCTCGGCGGCCAGCGCGGCCGAGACGGTCTTGCTGATCGCGATGAACGGGGTCGCCTCCGGGACCCGCAGCAGCGGCAGGCCGCGCTGCGCCGCCGCGTCCACCAGCGCCTGCGGCACCTCGGTGTGCGAGAGGCCCACCCCCAGGCCCAGTCCCACTACGCCCGCGTCGGCCAGCCGGTGCACGTACGCCTGCAGTTGTGCGGCGGCCTTGCCGAGCTTGATGCCGGTGGTGAGCAGCAGCTCGCCACCCTCGAGGAACGGTGTGGGGTCGTCCAGCTCGCTGGTGTGCACCCAGCGGACCTGCCGTTCCAGGTGGTCCGCGCCGGCCAGGACGGTCAGGTGGAGCGAGGTGTTGCGGACGACGGAGGCGAGTGTGGGGGGCATGCCAACCTTCGGTGGTTTCGACCCGGGCGCGTCATTGCGATCAGGCGAGGGAGGATCTGCCTCCATTATGTACGCCTCGGACAAGCCGCAAGGCCGAATCCACCGCAGCGGAGTCCACCCGGACCATCGGACCGTCAACCCCCTGGCCCGGCGCGGCCGTAGCGGCTCAGCCGCGCAGGTCCACCAGCAGCGGCGGCACCTGCTCGCCCGCCACCGTGGTCAGCGAGATCACCGCATGACCGGTGGGCAGCGCGTGAGCGAGCTCGGACGGGGACCAGCGGTGGCGCTCCACGTCGCGGGTGGTGACGCTCTGGGTTTGGGCGGCCGTCCCGGAGAGCGCCTTGCGGATGAACCGGCCGGAGCGGCGGAGCAGCCCGCCGGAGGTGTCCGGGGTGTGGGTCACCGAGGTCTCGGCGACCAGGTGCGTGCCCCAGGCCTCGGAGAAGAGCTTCCCGTCCCAGGGTGCGATCCCGGGGAAGGCCATCCGGCAGCCGACCGCCCCGAACAGCGGCGTGCGCAGCGCCTCGGGCAGGTCGACCAGGGTGCGCAGCAGAAGCACCGCCCCCGCGTTGGCAGTGCGCATCCGCTGCAGGCCGCGCACGGTGTGGGCGTCCAGCGCCGCGGAGGCGTCGTCCACCACCAGGCCCGCGAACAGCGCCTGCTCCCGCCGTACCCCGGCGGCCTGGACGAACTGCGCCACCACCAGCCGGGAGAGCATCCGCGCCGCCTCGGGGTGGCTGCGCTCGGGCAGCTTGACCCGGACCCGCAGCGGGTGGTCCAGGACCCGCATGGCGAAGGCCGGCTTGCCGGGCCGGGGCCCGGGGAAGCACTCCGCGAAAGCCGGCCGGTCGAGCAGCGCCAGCCGGTCGGCGAGCAGCGTGCCCGGGTCGTCGGCCCGGCCGTGCTGGCGCATCCGGTGCTGCAGGTCGGACTGGTGCCGGTCGAGCTGCCCGGCCTCGCGCAGCGCCTTCTCCAGCGCCGCGAAGCAGTCGGGGTCACCACCGAGCAGGGCGCGCAGTTCCCGCACGCCCGGGTAGCGGCGGTAAGCGGCGTGGAAGGGGCCGACGATCTGCTGCAAGGCGGTCCTGGCGTTCTCGGCACGGGCCGACAGCTCGTCGGGGAGCAGCGCGTCGGCCAGCCGGGCGGCGGCCTCCTCCACCTCGCCAGCGGCACCGAACAGGTCGAGACCGTACGCCGCACCGGGGTCGCCGGGGGCGATCACCACGTCGTACCACTCGTCGGGCCCCAGGTCGGCGTCGGCCGCGCCGACCACCACCGCGCAGGCCGTCCCGGCCAGGGCCTGGAGGCAGAGCGCCTCGGCGACCGGGCGGGCCAGTCTGGCGGTCTTGCCGGTGCCGGCCGGTCCGACGGCGAGCAGCGAGGTGCCGAGGACGGCCGGGTCGAGGGCGAGTCCGGCGCTGCGGTGGGCCACCGGGTTCTTGATCACGTCCTGGGCGGTACCGAGCCGCAGCTGACGGGTGAGCAGGTCGTGTACGGCGCCGCGCCCGAGCAGGTCACGGGCCTCGGAGGGGTGTGCGCAGGCGGCGCCGCCGCGGGCGGCGACCTCCTCGGCGAAGGCGGAGAGCAGCTCGTCGTCGCCGAGGACGGCCTCCCAGGCACGCTGGATCCGGACGTAGTCGACGTCGCCGACCGCCTCGGCGTCGAGCCGACGGGCCGCCACCGGGGCGCGGTGGCGCAGCCGTTGCCAGGGATCGGTCGGTCCGGTGGGCTGCGCGGCCTCGGCCGGATCGGGCTGCTCGTGGGTAACGGTGCGGGCGAGCAGCGGGGCGACGTAGCGGCGCCAGACCTCGGGCCAGCGGCCCATCCGGCCGAAGAGCCTGACCACGGCCGCGACCACGGCGGCGTTCACCGCGACCAGGGCGACCAGGGCGGTGGTCTGGTCGAGCCCGTTCAGCAGGCCGAGCAGTCCGGCGAGACGGAGGACGAGCTCGACGCCGTAGACATAAGCGAACCAGGCGACCAGCAGGTTGAGCACGGCGCGCAGCAGCAGCGGTCCGGCGGGGACCTGGGCGTCCCTGGCCCGGTCCGGGTCGACGGGGCGGTAGCCGTGGCGGTAGACGCCGGGTGCCGCCTCGGGCCTGGGTTCGCTGACCCAGGCGGTCAGGTCGAAGGGCTGGCTGCGCTGCTGCGGGAGGGCGACCGGGGCCCGGTCCGCCGGTGCCGTCCGCTTCCCCTGAGTGCCGTCCAGTCCCATGTCCCCGGCCCCGCTCCCTGTGCCCACCCGGCTGTGCCATACCCATGCCGCCGAACCGGCGACACTCCCGCGCTCAATGTAGTGGAGCGGAGCCTCGCACCCGCCGCTTCACGCACGCTGGCCGCACAGGACAAGTCGGAAGGCGCACTGCTACCGAGTGGCGCATGCCTGAGCCCATGACACGGCCTTAGCCTGCGAGGACCGCGCCTTGAGAAAAATGGAGAACAGCATGAGTGCTGCAACGCCGCTCCCGCAGGAGCGCCGCCTGGTCACCGCTATCCCCGGCCCGAAGTCCCAGGAGCTGCAGGCTCGCAAGCTGGGCGCGGTGGCCGCCGGTGTCGGCACCACCCTGCCGGTGTACGTCACCCGCGCAGGTGGCGGTGTGCTGGAGGACGTAGACGGCAACTCGCTGATCGACTTCGGTTCCGGCATCGCCGTGACCAACGTCGGCAACAGCGCCGAGGCCGTCGTCGCCAAGGCGAGCGAGCAGCTGGCCGCCTTCACCCACACCTGTTTCATGGTGACCCCGTACGAGGGCTACGTCGCCGTGGCCGAGCAGCTCAACGAGCTGACCCCGGGTGACCACGAGAAGCGCACCGCGCTGTTCAACTCCGGCGCCGAGGCCGTCGAGAACGCGGTGAAGATCGCCCGCGCGTACACCAAGCGCACCGCCGTCGTGGTCTTCGACCACGGCTACCACGGCCGCACCAACCTGACCATGGGCCTGACGGCGAAGAACATGCCGTACAAGCAGGGCTTCGGTCCGTTCGCCCCGGAGATCTACCGCGTTCCGGTCGCCTACCCCTACCGCTGGCTGACCGGTGCCGAGAACTGTGCCGCCGAGGCCGCCGCCCAGGCGATCGACATGATCAACAAGCAGATCGGCGCAGAGAACGTCGCGGCGATCATCATCGAGCCGATCCAGGGCGAGGGCGGCTTCATCGAGCCGGCCAAGGGCTTCCTGCCGAAGATCGTCGAGTTCGCCGAGGCGAACGGCATCGTCTTCGTCGCCGACGAGATCCAGACCGGCTTCTGCCGCACCGGCCAGTGGTTCGCCTGCGAGGACGAGGGCATCGTCCCTGACCTGATCACCACCGCCAAGGGCATCGCCGGTGGTCTGCCGCTGGCCGCCGTGACCGGCCGCGCGGAGATCATGGACGCCGCGCACGCGGGCGGCCTGGGCGGCACCTACGGCGGCAACCCGGTGGCCTGTGCCGCCGCGCTGGGCGCCATCGAGACCATGAAGGAGCAGGACCTCAACGGCAAGGCGCAGCGGATCGGCGAGATCATGCTGGGCCGCCTGCGGGCGATGCAGGAGAAGTTCGACATCATCGGCGAGGTCCGCGGCCGCGGCGCGATGATCGCCATCGAGCTGGTGAAGCCGGGCACCAAGGACGCCAACCCGGAGGCCACCGCCGCGATCGCCAAGGCCTGCCACGCCGAGGGCCTGGTCGTACTGACCGCCGGCACCTACGGCAACGTGCTGCGCTTCCTGCCGCCGCTGGTGATGCCGGAGCACCTGCTCACCGAGGGTCTGGACATCCTCGAGGGCGCGTTCTCGATCGGCGGTGCCTTCACCGGCGCCTGATCCCGGGGCATCCGGCCCCGCCGGCTCCTCGACGGAACGGGCCCGATCCTGTGGACCGGGCCCGTTCCGTCGTTCGACCGCGGATGACCGCGGCGCCGCAGACAGTCGTCCAGCCGTGGAGGTTGCTCCAAGACTGGTGAAGATGCTGTGCGGAACCGGCGGATCTCCTCGGCCGCACAACGGCTTTGACGTACTGTCATGACAGATGGACAGCGAGCTGCAACCCTTCGCGACACCACCCGCCGCCCCACCCGGGGCGGCCGGCCCCAAAGACCGATCGACCGACCGTCCGGCCCACACCCCCCGGGGCGCACGGAACGGCGATCACCTCAGCCGCCCCGGAGCTCTCCCCCCTGCTCCGGGGCGGCTTTCTCGTCCTGTCGTGCCCCTGACACTCATGCTGGCGCTGACCGTGGTCTCCTGGCAGGTCGCTGTCCACGGCCCACTGCTCGGCCTGGACACCACCGCCCAGCGGACCGTCCACGGGCTGCACCACCGGCTGCACAGCCCCGCCCTGGACCGCTTCGGCGTCCTGCTGGCCGACCTGGGCAACTCCGTGCCGGCCATCCCGGCACTGCTCGGCCTGGCCGGACTGGCCGCCTGGCGGGAGTGGCGCACCGGCGTACGGCGCTGGTGGCTGCCGCTGCCCACGGCCGCACTGGCCGCCGCGCTGATCCCGGCACTGGTCGTGCCGGCGAAGAGCTGGTTCGCCCGGCCGGGGCCGCTCGGACTGCCGCTCACACCCGACCAGTGGGGCTGGTACCCGTCCGGGCACACCGCCACCTCGGCGATCGCCTACGGGGTCGGCGCCCTGCTGCTCGGCCACACTGTGGCGGTGGCGGCCCGGCGGTGGCTGCACACGGCGACCGCGCTGCTCTGCCTGGGGGTCGGCGCCGGCCTGGTGTGGAGCGACTTCCACTGGCTGCTGGACGTGGCCGCCAGCTGGTGCTTGGCCGGCGTGGTGCTGTGGAGCCTGAACCGCTGGGCCGGACTCCGCTGACCCGCGGCCCCGGGCCCGGTGCCGCGGGAGCCCTCCGCACCGGGCACCAGCCGTTCCAGGGCGCACCGGGCCCCCGCCCGGCGCCTACTCGCCGGACGCGTCCGCGTTGCGGTGGACCAGGCCGGGCTCGCCGTTGTCGCGGCGCCACTCCACCACAAGCTCGTCGCGGGCGCCGAAGCGCACCAGGTGGCGCCCGACCACGTCCTCCAGGCCGGGCAGGCTCTCGGCCGCGCCCTCGACGGTGAGCAGCAGCGCATCCGGCTCGGCCACCAGGGTGGCGGTACCGGCGGCGAAGACCAACCGACCGCGGCCGGTCTCCTCGGACCACTCGGCCTCGGCCCTGCGCCCGATGTGGGCCGCCAGCTGCTTGCCGTAGCGTGCCGGACGGTCGGTGGCGACCCGGGCTTCAGAACGGGACATGCGCACTCCAGGGATCGGGGGATCCGCCGGGGCACACGGCCCGGGGATCCTCGCGGGGATCTTCACGGTAAAGGTGAGGGTGCCCTTACCCGGAGCCACGCTAACCCAGATACTGAGCCTGGCTCAAGATGTTATTGGGGCCGTATCCCCCGTACGGCCCGATACCCTGACCTCACCCTCCCCGGCCCAGGGCCGGGGGCACACCCCGAACCGGGAGCCCGCCATGACCACCTCGCCCGTCGACACTGCGGCGGAGCTCGCCGACACGCTGACCCGGGCGATGAAGCGGATCCGGCGGCGGACCATGACCCGGCTGGAGCCGTACGGCATCACCCCCGCCCAGGCTCGCGCGCTCCGGGTGCTGGCCCACGCCCCGGGTTGCGAGGGCCGCGAGACGATGCGGCTGAGCGAGCTCGCCGACCACCTCCACATCGCCCCGCGCTCGGCCACCACGGTGGTGGACGCGCTGGAGGAGTCCGGCCTGGTCGAGCGCATCCCGGACCCGACCGACCGGCGCGCGGTCCGCGTGCTGCTCACCGCCGACGGCCGCACGGCCCTGGAACGGATCCACCAGGTCAGGCACGAGGTCGCCCAGGAGTACTTCGCCCCGATCAGCCCGAGCGACCAGGACGCCCTGCTCCAGGCGCTGCGGACCGCCGAAGCGGCGCATGAGGCGGCGCCGCTTGGGGGTTCAGCCCGCTGACCGCGGTCACCGACGGCGCACCGGTCGTCGGACGGCGCCCGGCGGTGGCGGTGCGCCCCCGGCCGGTCTGCTTCGACGGCCGGCCCGCGACCGGGGCCTCGCGCTCTAACATCACCGCATGCTGGATCTAGGAAGGCTCCGAGCCCTGCACGCGGTCGCGGTGCACGGCTCGGTGGGCGGCGCGGCCGCCGCACTCGGCTTCACACCCTCGGCGGTCTCCCAACAGATCGCCAAGCTGGAACGGGAGACCCGGACCACCCTGCTGGAGCGCCAGGGCCGGGGCGTGGTCCTCACCGACGCCGCCCGGCGGCTGGCCGGAACCGCCGAGCAGGTCCTCGCCCTGGTCGAACAGGCTGAGGTGACGCTGGAGGAGCAACGCGGTCGGCCCTTCGGGCGGCTGATGGTCGCGGCCTTCGCGACCGGCGCGCGCGGCCTGCTCCCGGGCGCACTCGCCGAGTTGCGCGCGAGCTGCCCCGACCTGGACGTACGCCTTCTGGAGGCCGATCCGTACCCGGCGGCGGACTTGGTGGCCCGTGGCGAGGTGGACCTGGCACTGGTCCAGGACTGGCCGACGATGCCGCTCCCGGTCCACGAGGGGCTCTCCCGGATGGACCTCGGCGACGACCCGGTGGACCTGCTGCTGCACACCGGCCACGCGCTGGCCGGGCTGGCCGTGGTGCCGGTCTCCCGGCTACTCGGGCAACGCTGGATCAGCGTGCCGCCCGGGAACATCTGCCACGACTGGCTGGTTCGGACCATGCGCGAGGCGGGCGACGAACCCGATGTGCGCTACCAGGTCGGCGAGTTCGAGACGCAGATCGCGCTGATCGCGGCCGGGCTGGGGGTGGGACTGGTGCCGCGCCTCGGCCGCGGGCCGCTGCCGCCCGAGGTGGTGGCCCGTCCGGTCGTCCCCGAACCCGCCCGGCGGGTCTTCGTCCTCTGGCGGACCCAGACCTCCCGGCGGCCGGCGATCACCGCCGCGCTGGCGGCGATGCGCGACCACTGGGCGACACGGTGACGGCGGGCCGCCCGGGCCGGACCGACGCCCCGACGGCGGTCAGTCCGCGTAGCCGACGACCAGCCACATGAAGCCCACGCCCAGCAGCGTGCAGAGCAGGGTCGTGCGCGAGGGGTGCGGGCTGTGCGCCTCCGGGAGGATGTCCGAGGTCGCCAGGTAGAGCAGGAACCCGGCGAAGAAACCCAGGTAGAGGCCGAGCGTGTGCTCCGGGATGGCGAACAGCAGCGTGATGGCGGCCCCGGTGACCGGCGCCAGCGCGTCCGCGGCGAGCAGCGCCACCGCCCGCACCCGGTTGTTCCCGTACATCCTGGTGACGGTGTAGGTGTTGAAGCCGTCCGCGAAGTCGTGGGCCACCACCGCGACGGCCACCGCCGTACCCACCGAGCCGCCGGCCTGGAACGCGGCACCGATCGCGAAACCGTCCAGCAGACTGTGCCCGACCAGCGCACCGGCGGCCGCGAGTCCGACGCCCTGGCGGGCGCCGTGCGCGTGGCCCTGCCCATGGGTGTGGGCCGCGTACTCCCCCTCGTGCCCCCGGTGGATGGCCACCGCGCGCTCCACGACGTGGATCGCCAGGAAGCCGGCAGCGAACATCAGCAGCGCCTGCGGTACCCCGTGGAGCTCCTGGGGCGTGGAGTTCAGCGCCTCGGGCAGCAGGTCGAAGGCCACCACCCCGAGCATCAGGCCGGCCGCGAAGCCGAGCACCAGATGCCGTCGGTCGCCGGTCCGCTGGGCGACCATGCCGCCGATCAGGGTCGTCAGGAAGGCGCCGGCAGCGACGAGTACGGCGATCATCCCGTTCACTTCCCCGGGATCGAGGGCAGTCCGGCGGTGGCCCGGCCGGGCTGCCGTTCGTGATGGCCGGGCGGCTGCGCTGACCGCTGCCCACGGGCGAAGCCGGCCCGGCCGGGCCCGGTCGCGCCGGACCCTGCGCCAAGCCTGCCGTCGTCCGCGCACCCCGGCGCGTCGGAGAACCCGTCAGGGTGACTGCGCACGGTGGCCGCCCCCCGACGGCTCCCGGGCCATCCGCGATCGGCCGGGTACGCGGCCGGCTCGCCGAGCTCCGCCCCGAGGCCACCGGCCCGCCTGCCTTACGTGAGCGGCAGTCCGAGGTGCGTCTGGGCCAACTCCCGTACGCCGTCGCCGTCCACCAGGTGGATCTGCTGGTACGGCGCGGTGCCTGCGAGGTCGAGCGCCGCCTCGGAGAAGCGGCCGCTGGTGAGCCGCAGGCCGCGGTCGGCTCCCTCCTCCCGGACCGCCTCCACCAGCGTCCTGAGCTCCTCCGCCGCCACCGGTTCCGACCCCCGGGAGGCCCAGACCACCCAGCGACCGGGCAGTGCGCTGCCCGGTGCACCCTCCCCGGTGGCGACCAGCCCACCCGCGCCGCGCAGCCGTATGCTCCAGTCGGCCAACCCGCCCCGGGTGAACAACTCACGCACTAGGTAGGCGAATTCGTTCGGCGAGAGCTCGTCCGTCGAAGGCACGGCGGAACCGGCGCAGCCAATGGGATCGACCGCGGCGAGCGCATACGGAGCGGGACTGACCGCGGCAGCCAGGTCACGCAGCCGGACCAGCGCCTCGTCCTGCTCGGCATCCGCGTAGACGCCCTCGCCGTATCCGGCGCCGTAGCCGTGCTCCACCGCCTGCTCCGGCTCCGCACCGGCCGGGTCCGGCGGGAGCAGCCGGGTACGGGCCAGGGCGTCGCGGTCGGCGTCGACGCTCAGCAGGCAGAGCGGCTCACCGGTGGGCGTCTTGCGCAGCCAACCGTTGAGGACCACTCCGGCCAGTATCTCGTCGGTGTCCACCGCGTCCGCCGCTTGGAGCGCGCGCAGCGCGAGGCGGGCGGCCAGCCGCAGGTAGTCCGCCGCCCGGTCGGCCGACGGACGGGGCACCGGCTCGATCTCGCCGGCCGAGGTCAGCCGGTAGCCCGACAGCGAGGGCACCCGGTCCAGCGGAGGCAGGTCGAGGTCCAGCACTGCGGTCCGGGTGAGCGGCCGGAACACCGCCCGGCAGGGTGCGGGCAGGTCCTGGGTGGCGCCCTCGGCCGCGGCGAGGGCCCGCTCCAACAGCGACTCCACGGCGGCCGGTTCGGCCAGCCGGTAGGCCCGACGGCACTCCTCCAGCGTCTCGTTGTACTCGCGGACGGCCCGCGCTCGTGCCTGCTCGGCCTGCTCGTGCGCCACCCTGGCCGCCAACGCGCCGGAGTCGGCGGCCTCGGCCCGACGGGCGCGCCACTCGCGCAGATCGCGCTGGTGGCGCAGCCGGGCCTGAGCCAGTTCACGCTGATAGCCGGAGTCCAGCAGACGGCGGGACGGAGGCTCGTCCGGGCCGGTGGCGGGCGGCTCGGCCGGGACGTAGTCCCCCCAGCGCGGCTCGGTGTCGTCGGCCTCGTCCAACTCCCCGGACTGGAAAGGGCGTGGCTCGTAACTGCGCAGCTGGCTCTCGAAGTCCATGGCGGAGACCGGGAGCGCTGCTCGGCGCAGCAGGTCGGCGAGGCGCTCGTGCTCGGCCTGGACGGTGAGCGTCCGGTGGTGGGTCAGGGCGGCTGCGCGGGCGTGCGCGGCCACCGCCTCCTCCTCCGGTGAAGCCTCGTGTTCGGGCACGTCTGCTCCCAGATCGCGGAAGACCGAGGCCAGGAAGCCGGGTTGGAGGACCGTGGCACTACCGTCCGGCTGGCCCTCGGGTGAGTTCCGCATCGACCGTCGTTCCCCCATGCTCGTGCGCCCGGGCCTGCCCACGCCCCTTGACCCGCCGCGCTGCCCGCCGCCCGGACGTGCCGGTCGGCGCTGCCTGCCCAGCGGCGGTTCCTGTGTCGGGTCGGCTGGTGCCGGCCGGGGGCCGCGTGGTGACGGCCCCTGGGCAGCATTGTCCACCGTTCGGGCGCTCGGGTCAGCCAAGCTCTTCAGTTGGTGGGGTACCGGCCTCCTATCTGGACAGGTGTCCGGTTGCACCAACCGGAGCCGGCCGGACGGATCCGGCCGGAGCCATGGCGTCGCCGGGCCGCTGCCGCGGCCTCAGTTCGTCCTGGTGTTGGTGAGGTGGAGTCCGATGTAGCCGACGTAAATCCGACCGCTGCCCGAACAGTCGTCCAGATAGTGCAGTCGGGGAGCCGTCCGGCCGCCGCCGATCCGCAGATGCGCGCCCATGAACGCGCGCCTGGAGGTGTCCACGCACTCCGGCACGGGGAGCATCCGCTCGCGCTTCCACTTGGTGTGGCTCTCGACCGTGCGCGACTCCCCGCGCACCGCCTTGCGCGGCGGAAAGCGGTGGCAGCCGGGCGGCGTGTGCTCGCACCACTGTTTGAAGTCGCCATGGGCCTCACCGCGCACGGCCGCCGCCGCGTACTCCTGAAGGGCCGTCAGCCCGTACCAGGCGAGTCGCGCCCAACCGGCCCCGTCGGACTGGCCGTCCAACGCTAGCGCCTCCTTCTGGTCCCCGGTGAACTCCACCAGCGAGAACTCCCCGAATCGTCCCACGAGTTCACTGAAAGTGGCGGGTGCCGCGTCCAGGTACCGGCCGACCTCCAGGTCCGCAGCCCGCACCCGGACGAGCTGGTCCGGGGCGGTGACCGCGCACAGCCTCCCGCCCGGCGTCACCACCCGCGCCTGCACCGCCGCCCGCCGGAGTGCGCCGTACTGCTCCTCGGCCTCGCTCGAGTGCTCCCACCGCTGGTGGCTGTGCGGGCTGCGGCCGAACAGCTGCAGTTGCAGCTCCTCGGCGCAGTGGTGGGCCACTACCTCGGCCGCTGCGGGCGACTCGGCCGGGCCGGAGCGGCGGGGCTGCGGCGGCTGTCGTAGCTGCTGCGACTGTGGTGGCTGCTGTATTTGTGCCTGTTGTGCCTGTTGTGCCTGTTGTGCCTGCCGAGTGTCGCGGGTCTGCTGAGCCGGCACGGCAGACTCCGGGCGGGCGGCCTTCTTCGCCTCGATGGGGACCTGCAGCGGCGGCACCACACGCAGCAGGGGCACCGGGGGAAGCTCTGCAGCCAGCCTGCGGGGCTCACGGGCGAGCAGTGCGGCCGCGCGCCGGATGTCCTCCTCGATGCGCTGCCGGGCCAACACCGGGTGGCGGCTACCGTCCCCTCGGGACGCCGGGTCGACCTCGGGCAGATAGGTGCGGACCGCACCGCCGTACACCTTGTGGTACTCCAACGCGACGTTGAACAGCGGGAGGGCCGCGTGATCCAGCACGTAGGACACGGCCAGACCGGTCAGTTGGCGCATCAGTGGCTCGACCGTACCGACGAACCAGTCGTCGACCGGGACGCCGGAGGGGATGCTGGCGACCACGGTGGGGAGGCGGCGCTCGGGGTCGCACAGCTCGTCGATCAGGGCGTCGAGGCCGGCCGGGGTGATCAGCCGGGCCGACGGACCGACGATGGCCGGTCCGTCCGTCGCATCGAGCAGCGGAAGAAGCCTGCGGGCCAGCTCGGGGATCTGGGCCCGGCCCACCGTCCTCACCCCGGGGCCGGAGGCCAGGTGCTCGGCCTCCAGGCGGACCCAGGTTCGGGGGGTACCCAGGTCCTCGGAGTCGGATGTGGTGGCAGCAGTGAACGGAGTGGCGGTGGCTATGGTGAGGGTCAGTTGGTGCGTGCCGTGCGGAGCAGGGGTACGGAGGCGGCGACGGGCGTAGTGGCCGATGGTCGGGCTCTCCCCCGGGGGCTCGGGTGGCTCCGGCGCCGCCCTGTGCGGCGGGAGGACGGCAGAGTGTGGCGGATCCGCCAGGAGTGCCCGGTCGGCCCGGACGGCCCGGACGGACGCGGGAGCCCGTAGCGGGCCGAAGTCCCGGTCCAGCAGGACCCGTTCACCAAGGCGGAGGCGTTCGGTGGACGACGGCGGGTCGACCACCCAGGGCGCTTCCGCCCTCGGCGGGGGCTCCTCGCAGCCTTCCTCCTTCAGCCAGGCCGCCAACTGCTGGTCCGCCAGGGCGACCGTCTCCTGGTATGGCCGAGGAGTGGTTACCGTCATCCGATAGGGCACGGCATGGCCGAACTGGCCGGGCGGATCGGACGTTTGGCCCTTGGACGGGGTGTGCTCCGGAGTCATGCGCGGTACCTCCAGTGGTGCGGTGGTGGGGTCTGAAATCCTCCATCGATGATTCGGTCTACGGAATCCGCCGGGCCCGGCGCCGGGGAGCGGATCCTTGCTCTGGGCAACGCCATCGCCGGTAGCGGAAGTTCCAACTCCTGGCATTGTTAATTCGTTCGAGTGTCATGCGGTCTTCGTGCGCACGTCACAAGACCGGAAAGTGCGAGCGCCCGGGGTCATCCGTGCTCAAGCCCCCCACCGGGAAGCGGGTTCGGGGGCGACGGCGCGGGCCGACACCGGGCCGCACAAAGGAGCAGGCCAAGCCGCACGCCGGAGCGGGATCCCGGGGCTGCGGCCTCCGACCAGGGCGCCCGCTTCGAATCCGCTGCCCGGGCGGCGGATTCGATGGCGGTCCCGGGCGGCTGTCCGGGACCCCGTTCTCAGACCGGGACTTCGACGAATGTCCGCCCGGACTCCACCGCCTCGGCTACGCCCCCGGTCACCTCCGCGAGCCAGGCGTGAAACGCCGTCAGCTCAGGCTCGGGCACTCCGACCTCGATCCGCACCCCGGCCGCCTCGTAAGCAAGGTCGCGCACCACGTAACCAGCCGCCCGCAGATCGTTCTCCAGTCGGCCCGCCCGGGTGTGGTCCACCGCCACCGCGAGCAGCAGCACCGGACGGCGCTCAAGCAGCCCGACCGAGTCGATCGCCTCGGAAACCGCGCTCCCGTACGCCCGCACCAGGCCACCCGCGCCGAGTTTGATCCCGCCGAAGTACCGCGTCACCACGGCGACCGTGTCGGTCAGCCCACGTCTGCGCAGGACCTCCAGCATCGGCACCCCGGCCGTACCGCCTGGCTCGCCGTCGTCGCTGGACCGCTCGCGCGGCTGCTCGCCGCCCACCACGAATGCCGTGCAGTTGTGCCGGGCGTCCCAGTACTGCTTCCGGATACCGGCGATGAAAGCCTGCGCCTCGTCCTCGTCGGTGACCCGAGCGAGGTGGCAGATGAACCGGGACTTCTTGATCTCGATCTCATGGGTGCCGGAGTGCCGGATGGTCAGGTACGGCTTCGGGCTCGGCTCCGACATGGCGGGGTGGATCTCCGTGGCTGGAAAGGGCGGAGAGCCGGCGGCTCTCTGGTCGACCCCGCCAGCTTAACCACCGGGCGGCACCGGTCCTGGACGCTACCGGGCGGGACCGGTCCTGGACGCTACCGGGCGGGACCGGTCCGGGGTGCCGTCGGACGGGACGGCCGCGGAACCGAGCGGGCCAGTCGCGGAAGCGAACGGGCGGGAACGGCCGCAGGACGGGCGGACGGACCCACCCCCTGCGCCGCCCCGGAGGTCAGCGCCCCGCGAGCCGGTCCAACTGCTCGCGGTCGAGGCCCGTCAGCTCGGCGACCTCCGCCAGGTCCACCGCTCCGCAGTCCAGGCCGCGCAGCACGTAGCCGCTGAGCGCCCTGGCCGTGGCGGGCTCGTCCATCACGTCACCGCCGGTCTTCGCGACGTACGCCGCGATCCGGGCGGCTGCGGCTGCCAGACCCTCTCGGTAGAAGGCGTACACGGCGGCGTAGCGGGTCGGCAGGTGGGCCGGGTGCATGTCCCAGCCCTGGTAGTAGGCGCGGGCCAGCGAGCGCCGGACCAGGTCGTGGTGCAGCTTCCAGGCCGCGTGCACCTGCTCCGTCGAACCGGCAGGGATCACATTGGTGGAACCGTCCGACAGACGCACCCCAGTACCGGCGGCAGCAACCTGCATCACGGCCTTCGCATGGTCGGCCACCGGGTGGTCCATGCTCTGGTACGCGGCACCGACCCCACATGCGGCGCTGTAGTCGAAAGTGCCGTAGTGCAGGCCGGTGGCCCGTCCCTCGGCCGCGTCGATCATCCGGGCGACGGTGGCCCGGCCGTCCGAGCCCACGATGGCCTGGGTGGTCTCGATCTGGACCTCGAAGCCGATCCGCTTCGCCGGGAGCCCGGTCCGCCGCTCGAAGTCGTCCAGCAGGCGCACCAGCGCGGTGACCTGTTCCGCGTACGTCACCTTGGGCAGGGTGAGCACCAGTCCCTTCGGCAGACCGCCCTCGGCGAGCAGCGTGGCGAGGAAGAGTTCCAGGGTGCGGATGCCCCGGTCCCGGACCGCCGCCTCCATCGACTTGGCCCGGATCCCGATGTACGGCGGCACGGTCTCGTCCGCGACGACGGCGGCGACCAGCCGCGCGGCCCGGACGGCGGCTGCGTCCTCCTCCGCATCGGGACGCGGGCCGTACCCGTCCTCGAAGTCGATCCGCAGGTCCTCGATCGGCTCGCGCTCCAACTTGGCGCGTACCCGGCCGTGCACGTCGGCGAGCAGCTCGTCGGCGGGGACACCGAGCGCGGCGGCCAGCTCGGCCGGGGTGGCGGCGTGGGTGTCAAAGGCCAGCAGCGCCTCACGGCCCCAGGTCCGCACGGTGTCGGCGGCGAAGGCGTCGGCCGGCACGTACACCGTGTGGACCGGCTGTCGAGTGCTCGGCTCACCCGGGTAGCGGCGGGCCAGCTCGGCGTCGACCGGCGCGAGCAGGGCCTCCACGGCGGCTCGGGCGGCGGTCGAGAACGAAGCACCCCCAGACTTGCTGCCGTCCACCTCGGGCTGCGACATCGGCGCTCCTCCACCTGCAGACGTTCAACATTTTGTTGACGTGAAGGTAGTGGCAGGGCACGCGGGCGTCAACGGCCGCCGGAAAGCCGGACGGCGGCCGCGCGTGGTGCGCGGCCGCCGTCGATCGCGGGCCTGCTGTGTGATGCCGCCGTCACGCGACCGGCCCCGCCGGTGGTTTCGTCCCGGGCCCCGCCGGTGGTTTCGTCCCGGCCTTCGGGGTGCGTCTGCTCCGGTTCTCGCGCCGGCCTGCGTGGCGGCCGCTGCGACAACCGTCACGACGCCCTTCCTCAGTCCCGGCCGGAGGCGACGTACCGGTCCTGGAGCTGGTGCCAGATCCTGTCGACCTCGGCCTGGTTGACCGAACCGTCCGGGCGCGAGCCGACCAGCCCGAACTCGTCGGACAGGTACTGCGCGAACCGCTTCGGCTGCGGGTGGTGGCCGTACTGGTCGATGTAGCCGATCAGTGCCTCGAAGCAGACATCGAGGTCGAGCGGCGTGGCCGCGGGACGGCGGTCCTGCTCCTCCTGCTCGGTCACGGGTGGGGTCTCGGGCGCGGTGTCGGACATCGCTTCGGCCCCTGCCGCCTTGGTCATCTCGGCCGCCGCTCCGGTCGCGCGCGCGACCGACTGGGCGTCAGTCATCGGCGCCTGAAGGGAAGTCGGCTGGTCTGAGGGCACGGTCACGGGCAGACCGGTCTCGGTGACGGCATCGGGCACCAGCTGCTCCAGCCGGACCGGTCGCGGCCCCCGCGGCCCCGGTGTGCCCTGGGCAACAGGGCCGTTGGCAACCGGGTGCTGCGGGCCGGCCGGCTGCGCGGCAGTCGGCCGAACCGCCGCCGCGGCGGCTCCCGAGCCGACTCCCGCCACGGCTGCCAGCGGCACCTCGACCACCGGATCCGTCTCCTGGGGCGCCGGCCGAGGGTCACGCGGGGGCTTGAACCACGGCGACGTCTGCCCGGGCATCCTCGCCCCGTTGGCCGCCCCGCCCTGCTTCGCATTCGTCGGGACGACGCGCGCGGCCCAGACGTTCAGCTCAGACTGAACCGGGGCCGGGACCGCCTCCTCGCCCGCCGGGTCATTGGCGTCGCGCAACCGCACGGCTGCGAGCTTCGCCAGGGTGGGCACCGCAACCGCCGCCGACACCGCTGCGCCTGGCACCGGGGGTTCCTGTCCCTCCGCGACCTGGGCAGCCGCTGCCGCCGTACCTGCGAACGCACCCGTGGCCCGGGCGACGGCCGCCTGAACCGCAGCCGCCTGCGCCTGTGCTTGCGCCTCCGCGGGATCGGCGTATGCGGTGGCCGGGTGCCCTGCCTCGAGCTGTCCGACACCGGCGTGCGCGGTCTGGACCGGCTGGGGGGCAGCCCCGGACTGGGCCGCCGACTTGGCCGGGCCGAGCGGGCCGTCGATCCGGTCCAGAATGCTCGGGTCGAGCGGGACACCGTACTTCGCCAGCTTCAGCGGCAGCAGCGCTTGGAAAGGTGCCGAACGCCGCCAGCCGCGCCCGTAACGGAACCGAAGCTGTGCCCGGTACACCAGTCGGTTCTGCTCCAGTCGGACGGTCTCGTCGTACGAACGCAGCTCCCAGAGCTTCATCCGCCGCCAGAGGCGGAAGGTCGGTACTGGAGAGAGCACCCAGCGCATCAGCCGGACCGACTCCATGTGCCGGTCCGCAGTGATCGCCGCGATCCGACCGACGGCGTGCCGGGACGCCTCGACCACCACCACGAACAGCACCGGGATGACCGCGTGCATCGCCATCCCGAGCGCGTCACCCCAGGAGGCCGCCGCGTTGAAGGCGATGGTGGCACCGGTCAGCAGCCAGGCGGTCTGACGTAGGAG
The DNA here is from genome assembly GCF_055579945.1 of Kitasatospora sp. NPDC032150. Classification (NCBI taxonomy): domain Bacteria; kingdom Bacillati; phylum Actinomycetota; class Actinomycetes; order Kitasatosporales; family Streptomycetaceae; genus Kitasatospora; species Kitasatospora sp. NPDC032150. The sequence goes on from NZ_JBVIMH010000038.1 coordinate 68,093, forward strand.
CGGGAAGGGTATTCGGAGCCAGGTCAGCACCAGATCGAGCGCCAGCAGGACGACGATCCCGGCATCCACGCCGATCGGAAAGGCATACGCGAACGCGCCGAAGCCTTTCTCCATCGCCAGCTCGCGCACCGCGTTGTACGAACCCGCAAACCCGATGCCCGAGATCACGCAGGCGCCGGCCGCGACCACGCCGAGCAGAGCACGGTGGGCGCGGGTAAGGGATGGACGTGCCATTCGTTAATCAACCCCTGGGACTCGGCTGCTGCCGTGCGTGACTGTCGCTGCCGGATCCACACTCATCATCGGGTACGGGATCACTGCACGGGTACGGGATCGCCGCACGACCGACCGTCTCGGCCAACCGGATACTACTCGGAAGCGCGTTCCGACCACGGCCTGCCTCTGCTCGGACCAGGATTTGAGCGCCTACGAAGGAGCACCGTTGAGGTGTGCCAAGACCGCCAGGACACGGCGATTGGCGTCATCCGCAGGGGCCAGTTCCAACTTCGTGAAGATATTGGCAATGTGCTTGGCCACCGCGCCGTCACTGATGCTCAACCTGGCCGAAATCGCGGAGTTGGAACAGCCTTCCGCCATCAACTCCAGCACCTCCCGCTCCCTCGGCGAAAGTCGCTGGAGCGGCTCCGAACGGGCCCGGCTCTGCAGCAACTTGGCGATCACATCCGGGTCCATCGCCGTACCCCCGGCCGCCACCCGCCGGACAGCATCGATGAACTGACCGGCATTGAACACCCGGTCCTTCAGCAGGTACCCGATCCCACCGGAGCCGTCCGCCAACAGCTCGCGTGCGTAGAGTTGTTGGACGTGCTGCGAGAGGACCAGTACGGGCAGGCCGGGTATCTGCCGTCGGGCGGTCAGCGCCGCCTGGAGCCCCTCGTCAGTGAGCGTCGGCGGCAGCCTGACGTCCACCACCGCGACGTCAGGCCGGTGTTCGAGCAGAGCCGCCAGCAACTCCGGTCCCGTCTCGACCGCCGCCGCGATCGTGAAGCCATGCGCCTCCAGCAGCCGGGTCAGGCCTTCTCGGAGGAGGTAGAGGTCCTCTGCGAGGACAACACGCACGGCAACTCCATGGTGATCGTGGTTGGACCGCCCGGCGGGCTGCTGAGCGACATGACTCCGTCGAAGGTACCCAACCGCTTCTCGATTCCGCGCAGCCCGCTTCCACGCCCCGGATCAACTCCGCCGTACCCATCATCCGTCACAGTGATCCGCAGGTGACCGGCCCGGAACAGGATGTCCACCCAGACCTGCTGAGCGCCGGAGTGCTTGGCCGCATTGGCCATCAGCTCACTGACGCAGAAGTACGCCGTGGCTTCGACCGACGCCTCCGGCCGGGCCGGCAGACTCACCGTCACCTCCGTGTTCTGCGCGCTGTCCAGGGCAAGCGCCCGCACCGCGTCGCCGAGCCCACGCTCCGCCAGCACCGGCGGATGGATACCGCGCACCAGATCGCGTAGCTCCTGCAAGGCCTTGGCCGAGGCCTGGCGGGCATCCGCCAGCAACTGCCGTGCGGCCACCGGGTCCGTCTCCATCAGGTGCTCGATCGTGCCGAGCGTCATCCCGATCGCCACCAGTCGTGCCTGCGCCCCGTCGTGCAGATCCCGCTCGATCCTGCGAAGCTCCGCCGCCTGGCTGCCAACCGCATCGGCCCGCGAGGTGGTGAGGTGCTCCACCCGCCTGGTCAGCCTGGCCTTGTCCCAGCCGTTCGTCGACTCCGGATCGAGCATCCGCTGCATCCACGGCCCGTACAGCCGAATCGCATGCGGTGCTGCCAGCAGACCGCCGGCCGCGGCAGCCAGACCCACCGCGGCGACTGCCATGTCCCCCAGGACAGCCTGGAGCGAATAGACGGTTGATGGGTTGAAGTCGCCGTAAGCGGCCGCCAATTGGACAATAGCCGTGATCACCCCGACCAACAGCAACCCCAGGCAGGGCACTGTCAGGACCAGGGCCGCCGCCGCATTCGCTGGCAGCCACTTGAAGTCACGCCAGGTCTGCGGATCCGTCGCCACCGTTCGTACAGAGAGGGCCAACTCGGCCGTCCTCCTGTCCCGGTGGTAGGAATGTCCCGTCCACCAGTGGCCCCGCTCGTCCTGCGTCGGGCTCGGGGTCGCCACATAGCGTTGCGGAATTCGCATGCCGAACCACGACTCCGCCCGGTACCGCGACCAGCGGGTGTTCAGCCTGCTGACCCACACCAGCCCCACCGGCCAAGCAAGCAGGGCCAGGAAGGCGATCGGCAGGTCGGCCCGCGTGTCGGCCGACTCCGCGAACATCCCGCGAAGTGAAAGCACTGCCCAAATCAGCAGCGCGAACGACACCACCCCGGCCTGAAACACCAGTTGCAGACATCGAAGCTGCGCATGCAGCCCCTCCCCTGCCCGCTCCCGCCCCACGCCCGTCCACCTGACGACCGTCGGCATGCTCTGACTCGCCATCCGGACCCCTCCGCTCGTTCTGTGCGCTTCGGGTATCAGTCTCACCAGGCCTCCCTGCCGGTGCACTGGCCCCTGGGCCCGACTTTGGGGTGGACCTAGCACCACCCCCAGCCATCGTTACGAAAATAGAGAAAATAAAAAGCCGTAGCCCCCAGTCAAAGAATGACTGGGGGCTACGGCTATCAAAATTTGTTCGGCGGCGTCCTACTCTCCCACAGGGTCCCCCCTGCAGTACCATCGGCGCTGTGAGGCTTAGCTTCCGGGTTCGGAATGTAACCGGGCGT
>NZ_JBVIMH010000039.1:0-4575 GCF_055579945.1 Kitasatospora sp. NPDC032150
CTTTGCGGCGGCCTTCTCCAGCTCCTCCAGGAGTTCCGGGTCGACGACCATCCCCGCCGCATGGTGGTGCGCGCGTGACACCGTGGAGTCCACGCCGACCAGGCCGAGGTCGACCTGCCCCCGAGCCGCCGCCTCGGTGATCATCGCGTCCATCAGCGTCTGGAAAGTTCCGGCGGCGACCCAAACTTGGAACCGGCTATAGACAGTCGACCAGGACCCGTACCGCTCGGGGATGTCGCGCCACGGGCTCCCCGTCCTGAACTGCCACATCACAGCGTTGAGGTGCCGCCGTAGGTCAGGTATCGGCCCACGCTCACCCAACGGCAGATGCGGCTCAACCAACTCCCACTCGGCATCACTCAGATCACCACGCGTCACACCAGACCTCTACCAGTCCGACCCGCCGCGTACCCTGCAAACCCGAACAATGATCCGCACTTGGAACAGGCCCTAATAGCACCCCAAACCAGCGACCAGAGCGACCGAAGCAGACGGTTGCGCCGGCCGTCCCGCGTCCGGCGGTGAAGCCGCATCTCGTTGTTGCGGGTGGCGGCAGCAGGGATGGGCTGCCGCGGGCGGAAGATGGCAGGCCGTGACGGAGGCGTTCGAGATCGCCCGGTTTTCTTACCAAGACCGGTTGGGCGGTCACGATCCGACAACGGGGGTCCATGCCGGTGTCCAAACCGGTGATGAGAACCCGCCTGTGAACCCGAGGCCGGCCGCGTGTGAGGCCGCCGCGCAACGCTCAAAAGCCCCGGTCAGAGCCCATGGTGAGAGTGCATCAAGGCGCCACTCGCCACCCTGATTACCCTCTCCTTCCCCTCTCTGTCCTTGACTGTGTGGTTGTTGTTGGACATGGCGGGTTGGGTGGTGGCGGTTCGGGTCGCTGTGTCTGCGGCGGGCCCTTCTTCCTTACGTCTGGCTGGTGCCGGCCGGGCGGTCCGTGCCGGGCCCAGAAGCAGTCCGCTGACCAGGCCGCCGCCGCAGGGCGGCGTGGTCAGGCAGCTGCGCCGTGGAGCAGGATGGCGGTGATGAAGTCCGGGGCCTGGCGTGGGCCCATGTGGCCTTCGAGGGTGAGTTCCCACGCGGTTTCGGCCAGGCTGCAGAAGGTCGAGGCCAGCCAGGTGGCGGGCATGTCCTTGCGCAGCAGTCCGGTGTCCTGGCCGCGTTGGACGAACTCGGTGGTCCGGATGAAGATCGTCTTGGCGCGGGTGCTGGCCTCGGGTACCCCCAGGACGTCGGGTTCGACGTAGACGAGGTTCCACAGCTGGGCGAACGGTGGGTAGTCGGCGACGAGTGCGGCCAGGACCTGTTCCATGGGCGCGGTGTCGGTCTCGGCCCGGGTCAGGGCCCGGTCGCAGTCGTCGAGGATCTTCTGGGCCATCGCCTGCACCAGGTGCTGGCGGGTGGGGAAGAGGCGGACCAGGGTCGCCCGGCTGATGCCTACGCGTGCGGCGATGACCTGCATTGAGGCCCCCCGGTCCTTGGCGAGGACCGGGATGGCCGACTCGAGTACTTCTGTCGCGTCGGTACGCATCGTCGCGCCCATCCCCCAATGCCTCTATTGACACACTGCTGTGTCAAAGTATCCTCTGCTGTATCAGTCTCATTGTACGTGTGGGGCGGGATCGCGTTGATCGGTGTCCGCATGGCGTACGCCGGCGGAACCGGCCAGCCGATACCCGCCGCCGTGCAAGAGGCGGTCCCCGGCCGGACGGGGTGCCCCGAGCCCGAGCGGCTTTTCCATCTACGGGCGGTGCGGCGAGCGCGACGGAGCGTTCGCCGACATTCTCCTGTCAGCCCGTGTCAGATCGCAGATCGGTTAACAACCATGACGATGCATCGCCGACGCTTCCTGCAGAGCGTGGGGCTGGGCCTGCCCAGTCTCGCCGTTCTCGCCTCCTTGTCCGCTTGCGACGACAACGGGGACGACAAGCAAGGAAATGGCACGCTGAGCCCGTCCGGGCGCCGGAAGGTGATCGTCGTCGGCGCCGGGATCAGCGGCCTGGGCGCCGCCCGCTATCTCGCCGACAAGGGCCAGGACGTGTCAGTACTCGAAGCACGCGACCGTATCGGCGGTCGTATATGGACCAGCGAGCAGTGGTCCGGCACGCCGCTCGATCTCGGCGCGTCCTGGATCCACGGCATCGACAAGAACCCGATCACCGATCTGGCCGAGAAGGCCGGCGCCAAGACAGTGGTGACCGACCTCGAAAGCGCCACCGACTACCTCGCAGGCGGCCAGGAGATCGAGGGCGCGCAGGCCCAGGCGTTCCAGCGCTGGCAGAAGGCCACCGCCGACGCGCTGTCCTCGTTTCAGAAGAAGGACGACGAGGACGCCTCGATCCGCAGCGTCGTCCAGAACGCGCTGGGCTGGTCGAAGCTGTCGGACAGCGACAAGGCCCTGATCTCCTACGCGCTGAACGACTATGAGCACGAGTACTCGGGCAGCGTGGACCAGATGTCGGCCCTGTACTTCGACGACGATGCCAAGATCAACGGCAAGGACGTCCTGTTCCCGGGCGGTTATCACCAGATCACCGACTACCTGGCCAAGGGGCTGTCCGTGCAGACCGGGCAGGTCGTCAAGCAGATCGACTGGAACTCCGGCGGTGTGACGGTCGCCACCGACAAGGGCACCTTCCAGGCCGACCACGTGGTGGTCACGCTGCCGCTGGGTGTCCTGCAGAGTGGGGCGGTCACATTCGGCCCCGGCCTGCCCCAGGCCAAGACCGCCGCTATCAGCAAGCTCGGCATGGGCGTGCTCAACAAGTGCTACCTGCGCTTCCCCAAGGTGTTCTGGGCGGACACCGACTGGCTGGAGTACGTGCCGGACGTGGACAAGTACGGACAATGGGCACAGTGGATCAACATCGCCCGCCCCACCGGCCAGCCGGTGCTGCTCGGCTTCAACGCCGCCGACTTCGGCCGCACCATCGAGAGCTGGAGCGACACCCAGATCGTCGACAGCGCCATGAGCACCCTGAAGACCATCTACGGCAGCGACATCCCCGCGCCGACGGACCACCAGATCACGCGCTGGGCCTCCGACCCGTATGCACAGGGCTCGTACTCGTTCACCAAGCTCGGCGCCACATCCGACATGCGTAACCAGCTCGCCGCCAGTGTGGACGGCCGTGTGCACTTCGCCGGCGAGGCGACGGACCGCAAGGACTACGCCACCGTTCACGGCGCCTACCGGTCGGGCCTCCGCGCGGCCAAGGAGATCACCGGCTGACACAGCCGACCCCATGACGAGAGCCGGGGTTGTGCCCCCCTTCCGCAGAGGGCGAGGGCAGAACCCCGGAGGGTTTCGTCCACCAGGACCCCGCTGGGTGGCCGACGACGCCCACGGGACGGCACGCCCCTGCCGGTGCCTACCCCCGAACGCGCCGGCAGGGGCATGCCTGGGCCGACGCCCCGCAGTCCGCACACATCTCTCATGACCGGCCGCAATGCCCCGCGCGACCGGTCCGACGCCGGCAGCGACTGCGCCCCTGCCGCGCCACACCATCCGCACGATCCGCTGGGAGCCAGCATGACCGCACAGCCCTTCGGCGCCCCAGCGCCTTCGGCCTTCCACGAGCTTGCCCCGGACGACCCTCGCGAGGTCGGCGGCTACCGCCTCCGCGCGCGGCTCGGCGCGGGCGGCATGGGTCGCGTCTACCTGGCCTACACCCCCGGCGGGCGCCCCGTCGCGCTCAAGGTGGTCCGGTCCGAACTCGCCGAGGACCCCGCCTTCCGGCACCGCTTCGCCCAGGAGGTCGCCAGCGCCAGGCGCATCCACAGCCTCTACACCGCCCAGGTCATCGACGCGGGTACCGACGCCGCCACCCCCTGGCTCGCCACCACCTTCGTGCCCGGCCCCTCCCTCCAGCAGGCCGTTCACCGCCACGGCCCGCTGCCCGAACGGACCGTCCTACTGGTTCTCGCCGGCATCGCCGAAGCCTTGCAGGCGATCCACGCCGCGGGTGTCGTCCACCGTGACCTCAAGCCCGGCAACGTTCTCGTCGCCGCCGACGGCCCCCGAGTCATCGACTTCGGCATCGCCCGCGCCGCCGACGCCAGCCCACTCACCGGCACCGGCCTACGCATCGGCTCGCCGGGCTTCATGGCCCCCGAACAGGCCCTCGGGCTGCCCGCCACCCCGGCCACCGACGTCTTCGCGCTGGGCGCCCTCATCGCCTACATCGGCTCCGGCAGGCCCCCCTTCGGCGACGGGCCCGAGCCCGTCTGTCTCTACCGGGCGGTGCACGAGGAGCCCGACCTCTCCCACTTTCCGCACGGACTGCACGAGCTGGTCCGGCTGTGCCTGGCCAAGAACCCCAAGGACCGGCCGGGCACCGCCTGGCTGATCGAGGCCGCCCGCCGCCACCCCGCCACCGGCGGCGAACTGCGTTTCTCCGACGGCTGGCTGCCCCAGCAGGTCAGCAGCGAGATCCACCGCCACACCGACCTGCCGACCACACCTTTGCCGCCCGCCACCGTCCTCGACCCGGCCCCGGGGGGGGAGGGGGGGGGGGGGAGGGGGGGGGGGGGGGGGGGGTTTCCTCCCCTCCCCCCTCCCCCCGCACC
>NZ_JBVIMH010000039.1:4585-66032 GCF_055579945.1 Kitasatospora sp. NPDC032150
GAGAAGAAGAACCCCCCCCCCCCCCCCCCCCCCCAACCCCCCCTTCCCCCCCCCCCCCCCCCCCCCCCCCCCCCCCCCCCACCCCCCCACCCCCCCCCCCCCCCCGGGGCCGCATGTGTCCTCCCTACTCCGGCGCCCACCCGGCCACAGCCGGTCCCCACCAGACGCAGAGCCGCGACCACCGCACACCGACGCGCCCGCACCGCGCTCCTGACGACCGTAGCCCTTCTCGTCGGCGCCGCGGCGGCCTTCCTCCTGCTCGAACACTCCGACTACTTCGACGACCCCGCCGAGCACAACGCCGCCGCCACGAGCAGCCTTCCCTCGTCCACCGCCACCACACCGCCCTCCCCCTCAGCGCCCCAGCCACCGACCACGGATTCCGGCTACACCGCCGCCTACACGAACCTCGAACTCACCTCCCCCGATTCAGACCACGAGTTCGACCTGAAAGCCGGAAAGGTGTCCCAAGACACCACCACCTGGTACCTGGGTCGCCAGGCCGGCTCCTTCTACATCCCCGACGACAGCGACGCCTACATCCCACCGGTCGGAGCCCTCACTCTCCCTGACTGCCTCAAGGGCACCGACACCCAACCCACTTCCGCCCTGCCTTTCACCACCCTGCGCGCCGACCGCAGCTTCTGTATCCGCGGCCACGGCGGCCAGGACATCGCCATCGTCCGCACGCTCACCACCGCTTCGGACGACGGCCCGGTCAAGGTCTCCATCACCTACTACCACCGCTCCGCCTGACAGGGTGTGTTCAGCCAACAGACCGTACAGACCCCAGGAGCGTGGCGCCGACCACCGGCCCTGGCTCCGGCCGGGCCGGAGCTACCAGGCCACTCCCAGGGCCTCCAGCTGCCCGAGCTGCTCGGGGCCGAGGTTGTCCCGGCGTGCCTTCGTGTTGTTCAGTCAGGCCCCCAGCGACAGCCCTCGGCGGTCTTGTGAGCACGCGGCACCTTCGCATGCCCCTCCCGCTCGACAAACTCCGCCAGCGCCGCCAGGTGGAGCTGGAACCGGTCCGCGCGGGACACGTTCGGCTTCGCCTCCACAGCCTGCTTCGCAGCCACCAGCTCCTGGTCATCCTCGATCCCGATCGCTGACAGCAGGTCCCGCTGATCGGACTCCAGACCGGGCCAGGCAGCCCGCTGCGCCTTCACCCAGCGGCCGAGTTGCTCGCCTTCGAACACGGTCTCCACGGGCACCTGCGTCGTCGACGCGGCCGTTGGACTCCAGCCACCACTGCCTGGCCACGCTGTAGGTGCGCTGCCAGATGATCGGCCAGGCGGGGCGCCATCACGGGTCGATCTCCTCCAGCGCGGCCCGCCGCTGCGGATCGAGGGCGCCCGGCTCGGCCGCCGGCACCTCGGGGGCGGCCCGAATGCCTCGGCGGTGTGAAGATCGTGTTCCGGCGTTCAGTCAGTGTCGTGGCGGCCTGGCCGCCGCCGAAGCCTGGTACAACATACGAAGGCCGCACACCAGCCTCGGCTACCGCAGTCCCGCCGAGTACGAGACCGTCCTGGCAGCCTGACCACCACACCAACGGTGTCCGTCAAAGCGGAGCAAGCTCACTTCGTCTCGACCGCTGTTGCCTCGCCCTGGTCGGTCCGTTGAGTGATCAGCGCGATCAGTCCAGGCCCGTGCGAACAGTTCGAATCCTGATGAGTCGTTTAGGCCGGCGATGGCTGCCTGTCGAGCCATCGGAGGGGACTGTCTGTCGGTGCAGTGACGGCCGTGGAGCCAGCCGCTCCTGCACGACCGTGCACAGGTCGGCCGGAGCGACACCGACGGCGGCCGCCAGCCGCGGCAGCAACTCCCGCTTCGGAACGCGCGTCCCGGCCAGGTAGAGGCTGCGGTGTTCCCTGTCAAGTCAGCGTGTCGGTGTCCGGAGAGAGGTTGAGAGCGAGCATGGTCTCAGGCCGATTCGGCCCTGAAACCGGCACAACCGATCTTGCTCATCTGCCCCAGAGGCCTTGTCAGAAGACATGTTTCGAGTCTACTGTCTCGAAACATGTCTTCTGAAGAATCAGAGCAGACCCCAGAGCACCACAGGGGTAGCACGCGTCCGCTCCGTCAACTCACTGATCCCAAGACGATGAGAGCGGTCGCTCATCCAACTCGGCTCGCGCTCCTGGAGGCACTCGCCCAGCGAGAACCGCTCACCGCGACGGAAGCCGCCGAGATGATCGGGGAATCGCCGACGAACTGCGCCTTCCATCTGCGCACCTTGGCCAAGTACGGCTTTGTCGAGGAAGCCGGCGGCGCACCCGGTCGGCGCAGGCCGTGGCGACTCAAGCACGTCGGCTTCTCGGTGGACGACACCCAGGGCGATGCGGAGATATCTCATGCCTCCGAAGCTCTGGCCCACTTGCTGTGGGAGACGTGGCTCAACCGGGTTGGCACGGTGAACGCCCGCCGGTCTCGGTTCGAAGGAGCCTGGCGGCAGGTGACCAGCGGAATCGAGAACCTGGCCTACGTGACACCGGAGGAGGCACAGCAACTGAACGCCGACCTGCGTGAGGTCCTCGACCGCTACCGGGACCGCTTGGAGGATCCCTCGCGCCGCCCGGCCGAGAGCCTGCCGGTCGAGATGCTCCTGTTCACATACCCGCTTGACGCGGCCAAGCCGGAGGCCTGACCGGATGGGACACCTGTTAGCAAACCGCAACGCCCGGCTCTACATAGCCGGGCAGACGCTGTCGACCTTCGGCGACTCGGCACTGTGGCTGGCCCTGGGGACCTGGATCAAGATGCTCACCGGGAGTGCCTCGGCAGCGGGCCTGTCGTTCTCCATGTTCGCGCTGGGCACTCTGGGCGGGCCGGTCGGAGGCGTTCTCGCCGACCGGATGCGCCGACGACCCCTACTGATCGCCGCGAACCTGGCCACCGCGGCGCTGGTGGTTATCCTCCTGCTGGTCCACGACCGGAGCCAGGTGTGGCTGATCTACGTCGTGATGTTCGGCTACGGCCTGTCGGCCGGTGTCCTCGGCCCGGCGCAGACGGCTCTGATGCAGACCTTGGTCCCCGAGGAACTCCTGGGGGACGCGAACAGTGCTATGCAGACAGCACAGTGGGGGCTGAGACTGGTCACCCCCCTCCTCGGCGCCGGGCTGCTCGCCACGTTCGGCGCGACTCCGGTGATCATCGGTGACGCGGTGACGTTCCTTGTGGCCGTTGCCACCCTGCTCGCCCTGGAGGTGCGCGAGGAGTCGCCGACGCCGTCCGAACAGCAGTGGCTCGCCGAGGCAGCTGCTGGCGCCCGCCACATCCGCAAAACCCCCAGCCTGCGGCAGCTGACCATGGCCGGCGCTCTGAGCGTGATCGCATTTGGGTTCTCGGAAACAGCCGTCTTCGCTGTGGTGAGTGAGGGGCTGCACCGTCCGGATGCCTTCCTGGGAGTCCTGATCTCGGCCCAGGGAGTCGGCGCGGTCGTCGCCGGGGTCACGGCGGCCCCGTTGATGCGATGCCTCAGCGAAGGCCGCCTCGTCGCCCTGGGCCTGGCTGGCGCCGCGGTGGGGTTCCTCCTGCAGACCGCATCATCAACACCAGCCGTCCTCGCGGGCTCCGCGTTCATCGGCTCAAGCCTGCCGTGGATAAGTGTCGGCATCATGACGCTCTTCCAGCGGCGCACACCGCCAGAGCTAATGGGCAGGACGGACGCGGCGCTCAGCCTGGTTCTCTCCACTCCTCAGACGATCTCGATCGCAGTGGGCGCCGCACTGATCGCCATGGTGGACTACCGAATCCTCCTCCTGGCCATCGCGAGCCTGGCGGCCCTGGCGTCGGCCTACCTGGTCACACGACCCGAGCACCGCCGCCGTGCCGACATCAAACCAGCGACGGCTTCCGCTGACACCGCCCTGTAGCCGCTACCTCGTCCTTTCCGGCTCTCGCCGTACGCCGACACCGGGTCGCGCATGGGCCACCGGAGCGCGTCCGAAAGATCGTGTAAGTCCGTGATGTGACAGCCTGGCCGAGGGCTCGGCCACGGGCTCTCCGGCCAGGCGGAACGGACAAGTCATGACGGACAAGGCGGACCCGGCTGTCGAAGCGACCGGGGACACGCTGGTGGACGAAGTCGTCGAGCGGTTGATGGACCGTGTGGACGCGGGCCCTGCTTGGCGAGGGCGGGCTGCTGACGGAGGCCGCCCGGGCGGTGCTGGAGCGGGCCTTGGACGCGGAGATGACCGAGCACTTGGCTACGAGAAGCACGATCCGGCGGGCCGCGGCTCGGGCAACTCGCGCAACGGGACCTCGCCGAAGCCCGTGCTGACCGGCGTGGGAGCGGTGACGGTGGCGGTGCCCCGGGACCGCAATGGCGACTTCGAGCCACGGTTGATCCCGAAGAACGCCCGGCGGCTGGCTGGCTTCAATGAGCGGATCCTGTCGCTGTACGCACACGGCATGTCGGTGCGCGACATCCGCTCCCACCTCGCCCCGATCTACGGCGTCGAGGTCAGCGCCGACCTGATCAGCAAAGTCACCGACGCCGTGGCGGACGAGCTGGCGAGCTGGCAGAACCGGCCGCTGGACGCGGTCTGGCCGATCATCTACTCGACGCGCTGTGGGTGAAGATCCGTTCCGGATCGGTGAGTTCGAAGCCGGTCTACCTGACGGTCGGGGTCGACATGGACGGCCGCAAGAACGTGCTGGGCCTGTGGGTCGGTGCCGAGAGCGAGGGCGCGACCACGTGGATGGCGGTGCTGTCGGAACTGCGTAACCGGGGCATCGAGGACGTGTGCATCGCCTGCTGCGACGGCCTGAAGGGGCTGCCGGAGGCGGTCACCGCCACCTGGCCCCGGGCAACGGTGCAGACGTGCGTAATCCACTTGATTCGCGCCTCGCTGCGGCTGTCCTCGGCCAGGGACCACGCCACGCTGGCGCCGGCCCTGCGGGCGATCTACACCGCGCCGACCGAGCAGGCCGCCGAGCAGGCCCTGAACGAGCTTGCCGCTTCCGAGTTGGGCGAACGCTACCCGGCCGTGGTCCGCACCTGGCGGGCGGCCTGGAGCGAGTTCACGCCCTACCTCGCGTTCCCACCCGCGATAAGGAGGGTTGTGTACTCGACAAACATGGTGGAGTCGATGAACTCCCGGCTGCGAAAGGCCACCCGCAAGCGCGGCCATTTCCCCTCCGAGCAGGCCGCGTTGAAGGTGCTCTACCTCGCCGTCCGCGAGCAGATCACCCCCAGGGCCCGCGACATCAACCACGTCGCCGCACACTGGAAGGAGGCACTGAACCAGTTCTCGCTCTTCTTCGAGGACCCGCTCAGCATCCAATGGACCCAAGGCACTTACACGAGATCGCCGACACGCCCCCAACAGAAAGGCGGGGTCGGCAACGAGGTTTAACAGGTCGTCGAACCTGCGACGAGGATCATCACGGGCCCAACGGTGCAGCTTCGTCTGGATCTCCAGTACCCGTCGTTCCGCCCCGAACAGGGCGGACTCCAGTTCGTCGGTGTTCACCGGCGACATGTCCCTTCTGGCATTCCAGTACAGTCACTGCTGACTTGCTGGCCCCCTTCGCCCTGTGGCCGCTTCTCTCGGCCTCCCAGACGGGTCGTCACTCCCGCGACTACTACGGGGCCTCCGCCCCGCCCCGCGGTCCTCGGCCGAATCGGGCCTTCCCGTCCTCCGGGCTGGCGGCCCGGCGGCCGGGGCGAACCGGGGAGCGGCTCCCACGTTCACCATGCGATCGGTCGGTCAGGGAGGTGCCCAGCTCTACCCCGGCAGCATCGCCGCGTCTACGCCGCAGACCTTCGACGCAGCCTCCCCACCGTCGGAGATACACGGTTTCGGAGTTGGAGAGCCCGATCAAGCCGGACGTCCCCACGCACTGCAGACCGGCCCATATTCACCAGGTTTGAGCCGGCTTCGCTGTTACGGAGCTTCAACCGCTGGTTCGCTTGCGCTGCACCTTCTCACCTCGCTCGACGGGCCCGCACCGTCTGGTAGTTCCAGCGCGACTCGCCTTTGTCGGGGCCGCTTGCCATCCTCCCCGGCGTTCCCGGCTCGGACTGCCCCCAGCTTCGTCAGGCCGCTGCGACGGCCCAACGGAAGTGGTCTTCCACCACCTCCCGATCTTCACGGCGCCTCGTGGCGCACATCTCCTGGGCAAAAAACACACTGGCGGCCTTGAGGATCTCGTTGGCCCGCCTCAACTCGGCATTCTCTTTGCGGAGTTGCTTCAGCTCCTCCAGTTCGGAGCTCGTCAGGCGATCGTCGCGCTCGCCGGCGTCGGCCTCGGCCTGGCGGACCCAGGACCGCAGGGCTTCCTTGTGGATGCCGAGGTCGCGGGCAACGTGAGCCACCGGGCGGCCGGTCGAGCGGACCTCTCGGACGGCGCGCTCGCGGAGTTCATCGGGGTACTTACGTGGTGCTGGCACTGCTCGTGGTTCTCCTTGAAGCCTGGATCGTAACCCAGGCTTCAAGGACTCCACGAAGATCAGTGCAGCTCAGACCTGACGTCCGATGATGACGATGTCGGCATCGACGTCACCTGGCACGACCCGCTCGCCGTCGTCGACCGCGGCGCGAAACCTGGTGAGCCGCCTCGGCTCCCGTACGCCCATCGCCGGCGGGGGTCGGCCGCGGTGTCAGTCCTGCTCTGGTGCGAGCACCAGTTGACTTGATGCGCGGGCCAGCAGGTCGATCAGGAGGGCGCGTTCCTCGGGGCTGAAGCCGTTGGCGATCCGTCGTTCGATGGTGACGGCCTCCGCGTCGGCCTGCGCGAGCAGTCGGCGTCCGTCCTCGGTGAGGCGCACCTCGACCACCTTGCGATGCCAGGGATGCGGCTGGCGGGTGATCAGGCCCTTCGCCTCCAGGTTGGCGAGCACGGTGGCGATGGTCTGCGGGGTGACCAGACAGGCGCGGGCGAGTGCGGCGGCGGAGAGCCCCGGCTGGTCGTTGAGCGTGTACAGCGCGACGTACTGCGGAACCGTGAGCCCGAGCGGCCGGAGCGCCGCGTGCTTGGCCGCCATCAGCTCCTGCTCCACCCGCTTGATGTGCAGCCCGAGGCGTTCCGTGACCGGCATCTCCATGAAGGTGATCGTACGCCACCAACTCGAACACAGGCTCATGACAGAGCTCTGCTATATGACAGAACTCTGTTAACTTGGGTGAGTCGCCCAGCCACTCACTCATGGAGGCACCCCTTGTCCAGCCGTGAACCGCTTGATCACATCATCGCCGGGTCCGGCCCGGGCCTGGTCCTGATCCACGGCACCGGCGCTGACGCGACCTCGAACTGGGGAGCCCTCATCGATGCGATGCGCGACCGGTACACCGTCGTCGCCCCGAACCTGCCCGGCGCCGGCACCACCCCCGTCGACCCCGCACCGATCGACCTGGACTCACTCGCCGACCGGGTGGTCGCCACCACTCAGGCCGCCGGACTGGAACGGTTCCACCTGGTCGGCCACTCGGTGGGTTCCGTCGTCGCCACGGCCGTGGCCGCCCGCCACCCTGCTGCCGTGACCTCGCTCGTCCTGCACGCCGGATGGGTCAGGACGAGCCCGCGCGAGGCGTTCATCTTCGACCTGTGGGCGCGCCTGCTGCGCACCGACCCGGCCCTACTGGCCCGCCAGTTGATCCTCACCGCGATGGGGCCCGATCTCCTTGGCACCCTCGACGACGCGCAGTTCGCCGAAATGGCCTCGGGTTTCACGGCCATGCTCGATGAGCGCATCCTCGGGCAGATAGAACTCGACACCCGAATCGACCTGCGTGACGCGGTGGGCCGGGTCACCGCGCCGACACTCGTGCTGGCGAGCGCCGACGATCAGATCATCCCGCCCCACCACCAGCGTGAGCTGGCCGCTGCCATCCACCAGGCCGACTACCTCCAGGTCCCCGGCGGCCACGGTCTGCCGTTCGAGGACCCGGCGCGGTTCTTCTCGATCATCACCGAGTACGTGGACAAGCGCCAGGCACAGGGCCAGGCCTGGGGCATCGCGTCGAGGCGTTCCGCCAGTCCCACCAGAACGACCACTGGTTCCTGCCCACCGGGCGGGCAAGCGTACTCGGGGAAGGGGGCCGAAGAGACGTGTCGGCGGTCGACAGCACATGCCCCAGCGCCAGTAGCTCCGCCCACTCGGCGGGGCGCTCAGACGGCCCAACCCAGGCTGGTCGAGCAGGCCCGGACGCGGGCCCTTGGCCTGCTCCAGGACCGCTCCGGGCCGTTCGCCGACCCGTGGCCCACCTGGGCACCGGATCCCGCCTGGCTGCTGCCTGAGCTCCCGGACGGTGCCGACCGGACCGCCCTGTAGGCCGCCGGCGTCACCGCAAATCGTCAAGGTCGCCGGGCGGCGCCCGTGGATCCACGGCCGACCGATGCCGCGGATTTCCTCGACCGGGATGGGCTGGAGGCCGTCGCGCATGCGGCTGGTGTCGAGGCGGCCGTCCCGGTGGTCGAGTTGGTGGGCGACCAGCCGGGCCAGATGAGCTTGCCCTTGGCCGCCATCCCGAGCGCAGCCCGGAGCCGACAGAGTCGATCAGCCGATCGGTGGTGCGAGGTATTCCAGCGCATAACCGTCGCCGGAGGGGGTTACGCGGGCGATGCCGGGTGAGTCGAGGTGGGCGCCGGCTACGAAGTGGTGTGGTTTGGTCAGTTGTTCGAGGAGGGCCGCTCGCGCGGCGCGGGCCTGGGACTGGTTGCCGTCGAGCTCCCAGGACACGTTCGGCTGATCGAATTGGAGCGTGGGAACGTGAACGGTGTCGCCCCAGACGAGAAGGTGGCCGGTGCCGCTCCTGATGTCGTACACGGTGTGACCGGGTGTGTGGCCCGGTGTCGGGATCGCGCTGGTCCAGTCGTTGATCGCGACCTTCTCCGACACGGGTACGACCCGGTCGCGGATCGGCTCGAGCCGCCCCGTGAACACCGAGGCGTCGCCCGCGCCGATCCACACGCGCTCGAGTCTGGTGAACGCCTCTGAACCGTCCGGCGCGATCAGGCCGCTCACGTGGTCTTCGTGCTTGTGAGTGATGGCCACATCGGTGACACGCGCGCGGTCGATTCCTGCTTCGTCGAGCGCATCGTAGATCAATCCCATGGTGGGGTCGTGCCAGGCGTTGGACGCGCCGGTGTCGATGAGCACCGACCGCGTGCCGTCGGTGACGAAGAAGGCGTTGACCGACAGCCGCAAGTTGTCGCCGGCCAGCGGGACGGCGGCCGGCAGCACATCGAGCGTGCGCCCGTCCTCGTCGCGGAGCCGTGTCGGCGGCATGTCGATGTACCCGTCTCGCAACGAGATCACCTGCAGGTCGCCGAATTCGAACGTGGCATGGTGCCGGCCACTCGAGATCAAACGCATGGAACCCCTCCGTCGTGTCGGGCGTACATCGCGCGTCTCCGATAGAAGATCAATTCTTCTTTAGGAGAAACACTACACTGTGGGGCAGCGGGGTACCCATCGATCGAGGAGCACGGTGGTCGAGCAAGACGGGAACGCGACCGAACCACAGCACGGTGACGACCTGGCCGGTGCGTTCGGCGGTAACGTGCGGCGACGCCGCGAGGAGGCTGGCCTGACGCTGGAGCAGCTGTCCACACAGTCGTCGGTCAGCCGGGCCATGCTGTCCAAGGTCGAACGCGGCGAGAAGAGCCCGACGATCGGCGTCGCGTCCAGGATCGCCCACGCGCTCGACGTGTCGCTCTCGGACCTGATCGGTGCGCCAGCTGCTGCCGCGCCCGGCGTGGCCATTGTCATGCGCAAGAACGATCGCCCCGTTTACCGTGATCCGGAAACCGGCTTCGAGCGGCACATGGTGTCAGCCGCCCCGGGCGCGGGAGGAGGCGAGATGGTCGTCCACTACCTCCCCGCGCAGGTCTCCACCGGACTGCTGCCCGCGTATCCGCCGGGTACCGAGAAACAACTCGTGGTGCTCGAAGGCACCCTCACCGTCGCGATCGGCGGAATCAGCGAGACCCTGAACACGGGCGACTCCCTGTTCTTCCAGGCCGACGCGGACCACGGCTTCGCCAACCCGACGAACGCGCCCTGCGAATACATCATGGTCATCTCGCGCAGAACCTGATCGGCGGCAGCTCGCGGGCCTGGACAAAGCCGGCCAAGGCATCGCCAGACTCACGGCATTCTTCGGGAAAGCCGACTTGCGAGCGGCTCCGCGGCGCGTCGGCCCGATTCCTCCACCCATGCGGCGCAGGACCGCAACGTAGTCGTTCCCCCGCCAGCGTGGCCGAGGCGTCCGGATCGAAACCGTCGGGGAAGCCGGCGCTGGATGGTGGGGCAGCGGCGGGCGGAGGAGCGCACCAGGAAGTGCGCGCTGGTGGCCTGGATGTCGCGCAGGCACTCCCATACGTCGAGACCTGCGTCCGCCAGGACCAGCATCCGGGCGCTGAGGTGGTGCGACAAACGTCGGGCATAGGCGAGCTCACCGTCCTCCTCGGGTCCGAAAGCGGCGGCGACCACCGCGAGGGTACCGGTCTCGACCAAGGTGACCGGCCGCAGCAGCGGGCAGCCGAACTCGCGCTGCTCACCGCGGCGCTTGGGGAAGCGCGCGGTGACCGGATCACGGTCCGGCAGCTGCAGGCTGGTGCCGTCGAAGGCGACTGTGTGCAGTACGCGCCGCTGTTCGACCAATTCGCTGCCCGGCAGTTGACGGACCATCGGATACCCGGTGCGGCGGTGACCGTGGTGGCCGGCGGGCACGAGGTGCTCAGTGGCGGCTACGGGGTTGCGGACGTGAAGACGGGTAAGGCCGTCGGTCCGCGAGGACCGCCTTCTTCATGGGCTCCGACGCCAAGGTCCTGACCGCCGTCGTCGAGCGAGCACCGCTGCACCGGCCGCCAGGCTCGCAAGCCGGTGTTCGTGCCGGACCTGATCGGGCGCGACTTCACCGCACCCCGCCCCGGAGTGCGGCTGGTCGGCGACATGACCTGCCTGCCGACCGAGGAGGGCTGGCTCTACCTGGCCACCTGCATCGATCTGGCCACCCGCGAGGTCGTCGGCTACGCGATGGCCGACCACCACCGCGCCGAGCTGCCGGTGGCCGCGTTGCGGATGGCGGCCGGCCGCGGCGGCCTGGAGCGCGGCTGTATTTTCCACTCGGATCGCGGAAGTGAATATACGTCGACTGAATTCCGAACTGAGATAAGCAAGTTGGACATGAGGCAGTCGATGGGACGAGTCGGCTCCTGTTACGATAACGCTGCCGCTGAGAGCTTCTTCGCCGTGTTGAAGGAGGAGATCGGCACTCGGATCCGGCCGGACCGCGCCACCGCCCGCGCGGAGGTCTTCGCATTCATCGAGACCTTCTACAACCGCAGGCGCCTGCGCAAGCACCCCCAGTGGGGCTACCTCACCCCACTCGAAATCCGACAGCGACACCAGCAAGGTCACGCCTTGGCGGCGTAGACGGACAGTGTCCAACCGCGGGTGGAACTTCAGGAGCCATGGAATGCGGGAACCGACCATGCGCCCGAAGACACCGCCGCCCGCGCCGGGGCGTGAGGGCTCCGTGGCCCGGCTGATGGACCTGGACGGCCGGGGCGAGCTGACTACCGCTCACGTACGGCTGGTTGCTTCGGCGATGGGGGAGAGCGGGCGGTCTGGTACTGGGTGGCTGTCGCCCGCGCGGAGGGGCGGCTTTCGGCCCGGTCGCGCGAGAGTGCGGTGGTCACCCCGGAGGTCTGGCGTCTGCTGGCTTTCTGAGGCGGGAACGTCGCCGCGGTCCACCGCGAGCTCGTCGCCCAGGCCGCCGGCGATCCCACGGTTGTCGTTCCGTCGCTGCGCGCCCTGCAGCGCGCGGTGCACAGAGAACTTTCGGTGGGGGAGCGGGCCGGGCTGCGGGGCGGGGGGCCGGGCGGCGCCCTGATGGTGCGTCAGGCTGCGCAAGCGGCGGCGGGACCTCAGCGTCCGGCGAGGGTGTCGAACCAGGTGCGGATGAGGGGATAGGAGGCCAGCGCCGAGCGGTTGTGGTCGGCGGCGCCCGCGTCCACCACCGGCGCGTCGACCCCGGCACCCGCCAACTGCGCCTTGCAGCTGCGGGTGTTGGTGGGTGCCACGTCCCGGTCGCCGTCCGCGTCGTAGAGCTGGACCGGCACCTGCGGGGCCCACTGGCAGACGCTGTCCGCCACCCGGAACATCTGAGCGAACTTGCCGGTCGGGTGTTGGAGTTGCTGCAGGAAGGCGGGAGTGAAGAGCTGCTGCAGGCTGTCCGGGAGGGCGGCGGCCACCTGCTCGTCGGTGTGCTCGCCGTCGAACAGGTCGGTCACGGTGCGGTCGTAGGGCGCCTGGAAGGCCTCGGCGGGCGAGCCGTAGAGCGGGTGCAGCCTGTTCCACGCGACCACCAGGTCGGCGGCGTAGAACGTGGCGTGCGTGCCGAGCAGTTGGCCGCCGAGGGCGGCCGGCAGCTCGCTGCCCGTCAGGTCGTACGGTCCGCTCACCGGGGCCAGTGCGGTCAGCCGGTATCCGGGGACCTGCCCATGCTGCAACGCCCGCCCGATGCTCATCGCGGCCGCCCCGCCCTCGGAGAAGCCGGTCACCAGCACCCGGCCGTCGGCGCGCATGCCGTGCCGGGCCTCGACCTCCCGGGCGGCGACCAGCAGGTCGGTCGAGGCCGTGGTCTCCGAGGGCGCGTCCAGGTACGGGTGGGTGCCGGGCCCGACGCCCAGCCCCAGGTAGTCCGGCGCCACTGCGGCGAAGCCGTCCCCGGCGAACATCACCGCCGCCGCGCGGTTGGGCCCGTCCGCCACTGACGGGGCCTCACCCCGGTAGGCCATGGTGCCGTGCGCGTACTCGACGGTGGTCAGTGCGCGCGGCCCCGGATCGCGGGGGAGCGCCACCAGCCCGCTCGCGGTGGTGGGCCGCCCCTCGGGGGTGACGGTCCGGTAGACCACCCGCTCCAGCTCGACCCCGCCCCGTTCGGCCGGGGTGACGAAGCCGGCGTCCCGGACACTGGTGGTGGCCTGCTGGGCGTCCAGTAAGGCGAGCGGGGTGACCGAGACCACGGTGCCGCGGTGTGCCCGGCCGGCGCCCAGGTCGGCCGCCGTCGCGGTGGCGCTGCCGGCCCCGGCGGTCAGGCAGAGGACGGCGGCGGCTGCGGACAGCCGCAGGGCGGTGCGGCGGTGCGACTGCTGCTTCGGCATCGGGTTGGTCATCGAAGTGTTCCCTCGTTCGGTTGCGCTCCCGGGCCTTCCCGGTGCCCCCAACACTTCCAGCGCGGCGGCCCGGGAACCATGGAGCTGCCGGGCGTACCGGGGGTGGGGAGAACCCCCGGTACGCCCGGGGGAGAACGAGACCTCAGGTGCCGAACGAGGCGAACCCGAAGCGCCAGGAGGCGTGCACCGGCTGCCGGTTGAGTTACGACTGAGGTGACCCCCGGATTGTGGACACAGGGGTTTACGCCGCGAGTGAGAGTTTAGTCGTCGTGTGTTGCTGCTGTTCGAACTCCATCGGGGAGAGGTAGGCCAGTGCGCTGTGGCGTCGCCGTGCGTTGTAGTACGTGAGCCACCGCAGGATCACCATTCGGCCTGCTCCATCGTGGAGAACAGCATCCTGTACCGCCGCCACCGCCATCTCAAGGGCGTTGACGACCAGTTCGGCCCGCATGTGCGGGGCCATCGACCAGCCCAGGACCCGGCGTGAGCAGATGTCGATCACGCAGGCCAGGAACAGCCACCGGCCCCCGACCTGGACGTAGGTGATGTCGCCGCACCAGCGCTGGTCGAGCCGGGAGGCGGTGAAGTCCCGCTGCACCAGGTCCGGCACCGGCGGCGCCACCGGACCGGGGACGGTGGTCCGCTTCCGGCGGCGAAGGTGACGGCCGACGATGCCGTGCTCGCGCATCAGCCGTGCCACCCGCTTGCGGTTCACGTGGTGTCCGGATCCTTGCAGGTCGGTATGAACGCGCAGTACTCCATAGGTCTCGCCGGAGACGGCGTGGATCCCGCGGATCTCCGCCGCCAGGGCCTGATCGGCTGCCTGCCGAATGGCACGGGCCTCCGCACCGGCCAGCCACCGGTAGTAGCCCGAGCGGGAGACCTGCAGCACCCGGCACAGCCGCTGGACGCCGAACTCGCCGGCGCACTCGGAGATGAAGTCCCAGCGGCGGGACGTCACTTCATCTCCTTGGCGAAATACTGGGCCGCCCGGCGGAGGATCTCCCGCTCCAGCTGCCACTCCTTCTCCGCCTTCAGCAGTCGGGCGTTCTCCGCCCGCAACCGGGCCAGCTCCTCCTGGTGGTCCTCCGGTCCGGACCCGCCGGCTAGAGCTTGCCCGCCGCCGTCGGCCGCACGAACCCACAACCGCAGCGTCTCCCGGGTGATCCCCAGGTCAGCCGCAACGTCCTTCATCGTCCGCTGCCCCGCGCCGAGGCCCGCCACAACGCCACCGCATCCGCCCGGAACTCCGGGGTGTACTTCCGCCCTGCCATATGAACCATCTTCCCGGACCATCAAGATCCGCCATCAGAGTGTCCACATCACAGGGGTCACCTCAGTGCCGTACCCGGAGGGTGAGCACCATGCTGCTGATCGTGGTGTTGGACGAAGCGAGAGGGCGGTGAACGGCCGGGGCGTCCTCGCCCCGGCCGTTCACCGCCCAGCTCCGTCCCCGCCGGTGCCCGGTGGCGGGCGGCCCGGCGTCCGAGTCCGCTACGCGGCGTCGAGGCCGTGCAGTTGGGCCTGCGCGTCGGCCAGGGTGGTCTTCGGGACGCCGATCAGTACCTGCGGGGAGCCGATTTCCCCGCTCGGGCAGAAGCGGGCGTCCTTGAAGACGGGGATGGGCAGGGCCAGGACTCCCTCGTTGCGGAACAGGACAAGGAGGTTGCCAGTCGTGCAGCTCGCGTTCGGGGCGATCGGCGGAGAGGAGAGCCAGGTGACGGGCTGGTAGACCGAATGTCCCACCGGTACCACAGTGCCGTGCGCCCGGTCGGTGGAGAAGATGCCATCGCCCAGGACGCCGGTGGTCAGCCTGGTGAACTCGCCGCTCGTGTGGTCGGTCCGCAGATCGGCGGGCCCGTACATCACGCAGTTCTGCCTCGAGGTGTTGGTGAGCTTGATGACGCCGGTCCACCGGCCATCGGCACTCTTGTTCAGACCGATCATCTTGGGCGCGATGTCGCTCTCCGACTCGGAGTTGCCGCACAGAGCGACGTCATGGCCACTTGACCGCGCCGCAGATCCGGCGGCACTGGCGGGGCCGCTGAAGGCGGTGAGGGAGAGGACGGTGGTCGCGGCGAGAGCCGCGGCGGTGAACAGACGACGGTGAGTCGACATGGTGAACCCCCTGAGTTTTCCGGCCTGTTGCTCACAAGAGGCCGGGTTCGTCGTTGCTGGTATCTCTCTACACGCAGCCCCGGCCCGCCCGGTCGCGCCTGTTACAGTTCCGTGACGGGCGAGTTGTGCCGAGGCCGCGCCACCAGTCCCTGTGCCTCCTCGCTTCCGGTCGACCACCACTGCCGTTCCCGTGGCCCTCGGAACGTTGACCGAGGCCAGGATGTACCGCGGCAGCCGCCACCCGTCGTCCCCGACCAGGGAGGCGAACGTGCCCAGTAAACGGCCCGCCGCTCGGCCGGCGTGTGCTCGGCCTCCAGCCACGTCGTACCGATCACCGCGTACGAACGCCGCGCGCTGGCCGTGCTCTGGATGGCCGACCTCTCCCCGGTCATCGGTTCCGAGCGGGCCGGCCGCCGACCCGTCGTGGTCGTCTCCAGCCCCCTGTTCGCCTCCTTCCCCACCGCTATGGCCATCGTGATCCCCCTCACCACCGCCGACCGTGGCCTGCCCCACCACGTTCCCCTCACTTCCCCCCAGTCCGGCCTCAACCGGCTCAGCTGGGCCCGCACCGACGACGTCCGCACCATCTCCGAACAGCGCCTCACCGGCCGGCCGCTTGGAACCGTCACTGATAAGGAAGCCGACGAGATCCGCACCTACCTGCGGCTGGTGATCGACCTGTGACACCCCGCCCCGGGCCGTCGACGGTGCCGCCCGGGGCAGCACACCGTGTCGACCAGGAACAGCACGGTCAACCCGAGGAAGGCGGCAACGAACGAAGCCCGGCCTTGACCGGGTCTCGGTGTGACACCGGTGGCCGACTTGTTGGAAGGTGTCGGCACTCATGTCTATCCGACCGTTAGCCCGAAGAGTGCCACCAGAGCCGCGTAGCCGAGTACGAGCGCTAGGTCCCGATCTACGGCGGATGCGGCGTGTTGGGTTGGCCTCGAGGCGAGCGCGGCCCCGATTTCCTGGCCGCCTCCCAGCCCCCTAGCGGTTCCTTTCCGGTCGGCTGGAGCAGCAGCCAGCCAGGATCACGGCGATCGCCGAACTCACCGCGCCGCAGCGACACCTGCCGCCGACAACCGGGTGGCGCGAACGCTTCCGCAGCGTGGATCGTGAGTAATTGTCAATACCCGTGGATCGGTTGAGCTTGGTCAGGAAGCTGCCTATCCGACTCCGGCTACCAGAGCAGTGGCGGACAGGGCGAGCGCGCCAAGGCCGCCGGCGGTGCCCGCGATCGCGGCATCCCGACGGTGGGCTGCTTGGTTCAGGTGGGTTCGTGCGGCGAGCATGAAGGCGATGCCTCCAGTCACGAACCAGGGGCCCCATAGATAGGTGTACCAGCGGCTGACCGACAGCAGCTCTGGGGCGAGGTTGATGGTGTGCGTCTGTACGAGCAGTCCCTGACCGATGAACAGAGCTCCATGCCAGACGAGCAGAACCCCGGCACCCCATGCCATCAACTGCGGGAGTCGATCCATTCCGCGGCCGCACGCGCGGCAGCGCACCAGAGCCAAGCCCAGTACCCCGCCGACGACTTTGAGCGCGCCCGTCACCCACAACACAGCGATGAAGCCCGCGTCCCGCGCCTGAGCCAGCTTGACCAGCGATGGTGAGATCGTGGACGAGGTCCAGGCCAGACCGCCCATCGCCCAATAGAAGCTCGGAACGGCGAAGACGAACCCCCATAGGGCAGCGGCATACCCAGGCCATCTGGCGGGACGACGTGCGGGATCAAGATGCGGACTCACGATGGCGATTCTGCCTGGGCCGCCAACGGCCCATTGCAACCTCGGCCGTGACGTGACAGGGGTCACGCCTTGAGCTCGGTCAAGCTGTGACGAGTTCGGGCCGTTCGACGAGTTGGCCGCGTTCGAAGCGTGCTCCGGCTGGTGCCCCCTGTACGACGGCGACACGCTCCCCACGACAGCCCCCTCACAGCACGACCAACCCGGAGATCATTCACCATCAGCCGACGTGACAGTGCTTCCGCTTCACCATCTGGGACCACGTCACCGAGACCATCGGCCTGCCCACCGCAGCCTGACCCAAGCGCCCCACCCACCCCGGCACGCCCTCAGCCGGACACGTGCGCATCAACGTGACAATGTCTCTGAAACGGGCGTGCGTAGATCGAAACACTGAACCAAAATATCGTACGAGCACACACCGAGTGACTGTTGAGTAGCTCAGGGGCGGGTGGTTCGGAACGTGCCAGCACACCGGACGAACACAAGGGGTTCAGCTTCTCGCCGACTGCATGACTCGTCATCAGTCGGCTGCTGACCGGACAGAGAAGGACAGTGAAGGATGCAGCCACAGAAAGCCGTGGAACCGTTAGCCGTCCAGGACGGGGAAGCCGGTACGGGTGCTGCGGCGGCCACCGCGGAGTACCAACGCGGGCTCGGCACGCGGCACATCCAGATGATCGCCATCGGCGGCACCATCGGCACCGGACTCTTCCTCGGTGCCGGCACCGCGATATCGCAGGCGGGCCCGAGCCTCATCATCTGGTACGCCGTTGCCGGATGCGTGCTCTTCGTCGTGATGCGGGCGCTCGGCGAACTCCTCACCCATCGCGGTGATCCGGGGGGTTTCGTCAGCTACGCGCAGGAATTCCTGGGACCGTTCTGGGGCTACGCCACCGCATGGACCTACTGGATCATGTGGGTCACCACCGGCATGGCCGAGATCACCGCGGCCGGACAGTACGTCAGGTACTGGTACCCGCAGATCCCGCAGTGGCAGACGGCCCTGGTCGCCTTGGTGGTGCTCTTCGCGGTCAATCTGATCTCGGTCAAGTCCTTCGGTGAGCTGGAGTTCTGGTTCGCCCTGATCAAGGTCGTCGCCATCGTCGGCATGATCGTGGTCGGACTGGTGATTCTCACCCTGGGCGTCGGCCCGGCGGGGCATTCGGCCTCGGTGACCCATCTGTGGCAGGACGGCGGCATCGCACCCCGTGGCATGTGGCACTCGTTGATGACCCTGCAGATCGTGCTCTTCGCCTACCTCGGAGTGGAGCTCGTCGGCGTCACCGCGGGCGAGGCCGAAGACCCGCGCCGCAACATCCCACGCGCCATCAACAGCCTGCCGGTGCGGTTCGGCCTCTTCTACATCGGCACCCTGCTGGTGATCCTCTCGGTGGTGAGCTGGAGCGCGTTCCAGCCCGGCGTCAGCCCCTTCGTCGCCGTCTTCGCGAAGGTCGGCATCCCGGCGGCGGCCGGGATCGTCAACTTCGTCGTCCTCACCTCCGCGCTCTCCTCCTGCAACGCGGGCGGCCTGTACTCCACGGCGCGCATGCTGCGCACGGCGGGGCGGAACGGCCACGCGCCGGCGGCACTCGGCCGGCTGACGCGGCGCGGTGTGCCGGCGCCGGCGCTGGCCGTCTCGGCAGTGGTGATGGCGATCGGCGTGTGGGTCAACGGGGTGGATCCCGAGCACGCCTTCGCCTACATCACCTCCGTGTCGACTGGCGGAGCGATCCTCGTCTGGAGCACCATCCTGGTGACGCACCTCCGGTACCGCCGCGCGGTGGCGGCGGGCCGGGCGGCGGGCTCGGACTACCGGCTGCCCGGCGCCCCGTACTCCACCTGGCTGGCGCTCGGCTTCTTCGCCCTGGTGACGGTGCTCATCGCCTGGAAGAGCGACACCCGGATCGCCCTGTACGTCATGGGCGTCTGGGTGGCACTCCTCTGCCTGGGCTATGCCGGGCTGCGCGCCAACCAGCGGCTCCGGCAAGCTGGTTGAGCCGGACCCATGGCACACGGCGCAGCACGAGTCGTCGTCGGGGTGAGCGGCTCCCCAGGTGGTCTCGCGGCACTTCGCCAGGGGGCCCGGGAGGCCCGGAAGAACGGCGGAATCCTAGTGGCCGTACACGAGTGGTACCCGCCGGGCGGCCGGGGGCCGGACCGTGGCCGGATCCCCCCGTCGCTCCTGGAGCTGTGGGAGAACCAGGCCTCGGCCCGGCTGGAGGCGGCGCTCGGCGCCGTCTTCGGCGGCTTCCCGGCGGGGATGCGGACCGACCTGGTGACCATCGAGTCGCTGCCGGGCTGGGGGCTGTGCGCTGTCGCCGACCGGGTCGATGACCTCGTGGTGATCGGTGCCGGCGGCCGCGGCCCGTTCAAGTGGCTGTGCGGCCGGGTCCGCCGCCACGTCCTGGCGAAGGCCCGGTGTCCGGTGCTGACCGTGCCGGCGCCCGTCATACCGTGGCGCGAGAGCCGTAGGCTCCGGCGGGCCAGCCCTTCGGACTTCGCGCCCGGCCGGGCCGGCGGGCCGTGACAGGTGAGCATCGGCACTCACCTGCCACGGGGCACCACCCGGCCGTCGGTCGACTGACTCTGGCCATTTCATGGCCAGTTGCTACTCATAGGGGGACGCAAGTGTTGTACGCGGCGTGTGAACATCCGCTGACCGATCCATCGGAGGTCCGGGTCCGGCGACGGTCCACCGCTGGCTCATCGGGACTTCGCCGGTACCCTCAACCGGTCGGCCGCCTCGGTGAGGACCTCGGGGCGCTTGCAGAAGGCGAAGCGGATGAACGGTGCGCCCGCCTCCTTGTCGTCGTAGAAGACGGCGCTGGGAATGGCCACGACGCCGTGGCTCGCCGGCAGGGCGTGGCAGAAGTCCGGTCCGTTCGTCGGCAGTTCGACCCCCGCCGCGACGAGCGGACGGATGTCGGCGGTCACGAAGTAGGTGCCCTGCGGGACGAAGATCCCGAAGCCCGCGTCGCGCAGCCCCGCGCAGAGCAGGTCCCGCTTGGCCCGCATGTCCTCCCTGAAGGCGGTGAAGTAGGAGTCGGGCAGCCGCAGTGCCTCCGCGAGGGCGTACTGGAACGGGCCGCCGCTCACGTAGGTGAGGAACTGCTTGGCCGTACGCACCGCCCGCACCAGCGGCTCGGCCCCGGTTACCCAGCCGATCTTCCAGCCGGTGAACGAGAAGGTCTTGCCCGCGGAGCCCACCGTGAGCGTCCGCTCCCGCATGCCGGGGAACGAGGCGATCGGCACGTGGCTGCCGTCGAAGACCAGGTGCTCGTACACCTCGTCGGAGATGACCAGGAGGTTGTGCTCGCATGCGAGTTCGGCGATCTCAGCCAACTCGCCGCGGGTCAAGACGGTGCCGCTGGGGTTGTGGGGCGTGTTCAACAGGAGCAGCCGGGTGCGGGGGGTGATGGCCTCCCGCAGTTCCGCGAGGTCCAGGGTGAACCGCTGCCCGTCCGGACGGAGCGGGACGGTAACCCGGGTGGCCCCGCTCATGGCGATGCCGGCCGCGTAGGAGTCGTAGTACGGCTCCAGGGTGATCACCTCGTCGCCCGGCTCGAGGAGGGCCAGCAGTGCCGCGGCGATGCCCTCGGTGGCGCCGGCGGTGACTAGGACCTCGCTGTCCGGATCGTAGCCGAGGCCGTACCAGTGCTCCTGGTGGTCGCTGACGGCCGTGCGCAGCTCGGGAACGCCGGCGGCCGAGGGGTACTGGTTGCCGTGGCCGTCCCGCAGGGCGCGCACCGCCGCCTCGCGCACCTGAGCGGGTCCGTCGGTGTCCGGAAAACCTTGGCCGAGATTGATTGCTCCGGCTGCCGCGGCGAGTTCGCTCATTTCCGCGAATATCGTTGTACCGAAGCCGGACAGGCGCTGGTTGAGGAGCGGTCGGGTCAACTTTATCCTCCTGCTGAATAGCGTGTGATTTGCACCGTCCGAAGTCGGGCGGCACAACCTTGATACCAGAGATAGATGCTCCGGTATAAGAAACCCGAAACTTATGTGATCCAGATCATGGCTCCTGCTTGGGAGTATTTGCTACGCTCCTTCGAGTCGCCATAATCCTGGCCGTTGAGAAGAGCGCCGACCCGGGACTTGATCACCGCCGTGGATGCCGGTGATGAACCGGCGCTGACGGGCTGGTTGTTTCGACGGGTTTCTCATGGGATATGCCTACCGGTTGGTATGTGCAGTCTGAGAAGATCTCCATCTGGCCCCCTAAGAGCCCATTGTCATGCTTCTCGTTTTTTGTGTCGGAGGATTCCATGCATGCTGCTCAAGTCGGCGTGATAGCACAGCAAGAGGTTCCCGGAAGTGACGACTTCTACCGCGATCGAGGCGCCTCCGCGATCATGAGGGCGGCGCACTTTCCCGACGAGTTACTCGCCTTTCTCCAGCTGGAGTTACTCGTCGCCCGCGAGACTGTGGCCTTCCATGGCTGCGACACCCTGATCGAGCTGGGGTGTTATGACGGCCGTGCGCTGGAGGTCGCACGGGTTGCAGGCATCTCCTACCTCGGCATTGATGTGAACCGCCGGGGGATCGAAGCGCTCAAACAGCGCATCGCCGACGAGGGGCTGCGGGGGCGGGCTGAGGCCGTCCACGGGAATGCGCTCAAGAGTGACGAATGGCAGTCCCGCATTTCGGGGGTGAACCCCCTGCAAGTGGTCCCATTCAATCTCATCGGCAACTTCGCCGAACCGGCGGAACTGCTCCGTGAGATGAGCAAGGTGGGAGGCATTGCGCTGGTCTCGGCATTCAATGCCGAACCGTGGACCACCGAGGTGCGCCGGGCGTACTACTCGGCCTGCGGCATCGACGCCTTGACGGAGGAGTCCGGCCGCTACGGCGGTGTGCGATTCCGGGGAAACGACGGTTTCGAATCTGAGTCGTTTGGTGGCGAAGGACTTTCGGAGCTGCTGGCAGAATCCGGGGTTGAGGTGCTGGCTGAATCGGCGAATCGCTACGGCCGCTGCATCACCCTCGGCCTCGGCTGAGATCAGTTGAAGTCTCGTCTGAACTCGCACGACAAACGTCACGGAGGAGCAGCAGTGTCCCACCGCCTTTTCACCTCGGAATCGGTTACCGAGGGACATCCCGACAAGATCGCCGACCAGATCAGCGACACGATCCTCGATGCCATGCTGGCAGCGGACCCGCAATCCCGGGTCGCCCTCGAAACGTTGATCACGACGGGTCTCGTCCACATCGCCGGAGAGGTCAGGACGAGGGCCTACGTCCCGATCGCCGCCCTCGTCCGGGAGAAGATCCTGGAGATCGGGTACGACTCCTCGGCCACCGGCTTCGACGGCGCCAGCTGCGGCGTCTCCCTCTCGATCGGCAGCCAGTCCCCGGACATCGCCCAGGGTGTCGACGCCGAAGGCAAGACCGGCGACGAACTGGCCCGCCAGGGCGCCGGCGACCAGGGACTGATGTTCGGCTACGCGACCGACGAGACTCCCGAGTTGATGCCGCTCCCCATCCACCTGGCCCACCGGCTCTCCGGGCGGCTGTCCGCGCTCCGCAAGGACGGCACCTTGCCGTACCTGCGACCCGACGGCAAGACGCAGGTCACCATCGAGTACGACGGTGACCGGGCGGTCCGGCTGGACACCGTGGTGGTCTCCACCCAGCACGCCCCGGACGTCGACCTGAACACGACGCTGCCCGAGGAGATCCAGCGGTACGTGGTCGACGCCGAGTTGAAGGCGCTGGCGGAGAGCGGGGCCGCACCCGGCTTCGACACCGACGGTTACCGCCTCCTGGTCAACCCCACCGGGCGGTTCGAAATCGGTGGCCCGATGGGCGATGCCGGGCTCACCGGCCGCAAGATCATCATCGACACCTACGGCGGCATGGCACGCCACGGCGGCGGTGCCTTCTCCGGCAAGGACCCGTCCAAGGTGGACCGTTCGGCCGCCTACGCGATGCGCTGGGTCGCCAAGAACGTCGTCGCCGCTGGCCTGGCCGCACGGTGCGAGGTCCAGGTCGCTTACGCCATCGGCAAGGCCGAACCGGTGGGCCTGTTCGTCGAGACCTTCGGGACCGCGAACGTCGACCCCAGGAAGATCGAGCACGCCATCGGCGAGGTCTTCGACCTCCGCCCGGCCGCGATCACCCGCGACCTCGACCTGCTCCGCCCCATCTACGCGCAGACCGCCGCCTACGGCCACTTCGGCCGGGAGCTGCCGGACTTCACCTGGGAGCGCACCGACCGCGTCGACGCCCTGCGCGATGCGGCGGGCATCGGTTCGGGGGGCGGGGCCCGATGAGCGCGTCCGCCGTGCCAGCCGCCCTCGCCTGGGAGGACGGGGTCGTCGTCGCCGTCGACCAGCGGGCGCTGCCCGGGGCGCTGCAACTGCTGCGGCTCGAGACGGTCGACCAGATCATCGACGCGATCAAGAGCCTGGCGGTGCGCGGCGCGCCCACCTTGGGGCTCGCCGGCGCCTACGGCGTCGCCCTTGCCGCGCACGCGCACGACACCGAGACCCCCGCCGGCGAGGCCGCGCTGCGGGCCGATGCGGCCAGGCTCGCCGAGGCCCGGCCCACCGCGGTCAACCTGGCCTGGGGCGTGCGCCGTGCGCTGAGCCGTCTGGCGGCGGGGCCGCAGGGCATGCTCGCCGAGGCGCGGGCCATGGTGGCGGAGGACGCCGCGGCCAACCGCGCCGCGGCCAACCGGGCGGCCGATGTGGTGGCGGATCTGGTGCCGGGCCGGAAGCTGCGCGTCCTGACGCACTGCAACACGGGACGGCTGGCCACCGCCGCGGAGGGCACCGCCATCGGCGCCATCCTCGAACTGGCCCGCCGGGAGCTGATCGAGGAGGTGCTCGTCGACGAGACGCGCCCGCTGTTGCAAGGGGCGCGGTTGACGGCGTGGGAACTGGCCGAGGCGGGCGTGCCCTACCGGCTGTGCGTCGACTCCGCCGCCGCCGCCGCCATAGACCGTTCCCTGGTGGACTGCGTGCTGGTCGGTGCCGACCGGATCGCGGTCAACGGCGACACCGCCAACAAGATCGGCACGTACGGCCTCGCGGTGGCCGCCGCCAGGCACCGGACGCCCTTCCTCGTGGTGGCCCCCGAATCGACCTGGGACCGTGAACTCCCCGACGGCTCCGGCATCGTGGTCGAGGAGCGGGATGCCGCCGAGGTCACGGGCTTCGGTGGCGTCCAGGCGGCACCCTCCGACGCCAGGGCCTTCAACCCCGCCTTCGACGTCACTCCGGCCGAGCTGATCACCGCACTGGTCTCGGAACGGCGGACCGTGCGTCCCGGGCTCCGGGGCACCGGACCGACCGACGCCGAGATCGCGGCACTGCTCACCGAGTTCCCCGACCACCCGACCCCAGGGGTCGTCTTCCGCGACCTGGCCGGTCTCTACGCCGAGCCGGGGATGCCGGCCCGGCTGGCCGCCCGGGTGGCGGACCGCTTCGCCGGGGAGTTCGACCGGATCCTCGCCATCGAGTCCCGCGGCTTCGTGCTGGGCGCCGCGCTGGCCGCGCTGACCGGCCTGCCGCTGACCCTGGCTCGCAAGCCCGGGAAGCTCCCCGGCCCCGTCCACCAGGCCGCGTACCAGCTGGAGTACGGCAGCGACCGGCTGGAGGTGCAGGAGGGTGCGGTGCGCCCCGGCGACCGGGTGCTGTGCGTCGACGACGTCCTCGCCACCGGGGGCACCCTCCAGGCCGCGGCCCGGCTGGTCGGGGTGAGCGACGCCAAGGTGGCCGGTCTCGCCGCGATCGTCGCCCTGACGGGGCTGGGCGGCCGGGAGCGGCTCGCCGGCCATCCGGTCCTCACCCTGTGCGAGGTGCCGGCATGACCACCGCCACCGTCGCCGAACTCGGCCAGGAGTTGGCGGAGTTATCCGGCCGGCTGTACCAGCGGGGCTGGCTGCCCGGCACCTCCGGCAACCTGTCGGTCCGGCTCCCGGACGCGACGGACCGGGCGCTCATCACGGCCAGCGGCTTCGCCAAGGGCGAGCTCACCGGCGCCGACACCGTGGTGGTGGACATCGCGACCGGCGAGGTGGCGGAGCCCACCGCGCTGCGGGCGTCCGCGGAGACGTCGATCCACACTGCGATCTACCGCACGACCGACGCCGGAGCCGTCATCCACGTCCACTCGCCCTACGCGACCGCCGTCGCCTGCCGCCTCGACCGGTCGGACCAGCCCCAGTGGCTGCGGCTGGAGCGGTTCGAGCTGCTGAAGGGGCTGGGGCTGGCGGATCCGTCCGCCACCGAGTTGCCGGTGCTGCCCAACCGGCCCGACGTCGCCCGCATCGCGGCCGACACCGCCGACCACCTCGGCCGCACCCCGCAGGCGCCGCCCGCGCTGCTCATCGCCGACCACGGGATCACCGCCTGGGGACGCGACCTGGCGCAGGCCCGGAACCGCCTCGAATGCCTGGAGGCCATCTGCCAGGTGCTCACCGTCAACGGCGCCGCCGTACCCGTACTCACCACAGGAACGAGCTTATGACCCTGCTCCATGTCATGCCCGACGACGCCCCGGACGTGGTGCTCCTGCGCACCCGGGACCGGGCGGAGATCGCCGACGTGCTGCTCGACTGCTCGGTCCGGCTGCGCAGTTGGCCGGTCCGCGGGGCGATCGAGCCCGGCACCGCCGACGAGGCCCTGATCGAGCGCTACCGGGCGGAGGTGGACGAGCTGTGCGCCCAGGAGGGGCTCAGGCTCACCGACGCCGTCCAGTTCCACCCCGAGGACACCCCGCAGTGGCGGGCCCGCGCCGAGCAGGCCCGGCTCGCCTTCCTCGAGGAGCACCGGCACGGCGAGGACGAGGTCCGCTTCTTCGCCCAGGGCACCGGCTGCTTCTACCTCCACGTGCGGGACCAGGTCCTCGCCGTGGTCTGCGAGGCGGGCGATCTGCTGTCCGTTCCCGCCGGCACCAGGCACTGGTTCGACATGGGGCCCCGACCCGACTTCTGCGCCGTGCGGTTCTTCGAGCAGGAGGACGGCTGGGTCGGCGACTTCACCGGCGACCCCATCGCCCGCAGCGTCCCCCGGTTGGACGCGCTGCTGGCGGGTGACCGGTGAACGCCGTGACCGCCGGCCCCTTCGCGGTCGACGCGGTGGTGCTGGACATCGAGGGGACCGTCGGCTCGCTCGCCCACGTCCAGGAGGTGCTGTTCCCCTACGCGCGGGAGCGGCTCGCGGCCTGGACCGCGGAGCACTGGGACGACCCGCGGTACGCCGGAATCCGGCGGGAGATCCGGGAGTTGACCGGCGATCCGGCCCTGGATGCGGCCGGCGCGGCCGCCGCCCTGGGCAGCTGGTCGGACCGGGACCTCAAGACGCCGCCGCTCAAGGCCGTCCAGGCGGCGATCTGGGCCGACGGATACGCCGACGGGTCGCTGCACGGGCACGTCTACCCGGAGGTGCCCGGGGTGCTGGCCCGGTGGCAGCAGGCCGGCATCGCCCGGTACATCTACTCGTCGGGCGCGCTCGCCGCGCAGCGCGACTGGTTCGCCCACAGCGACCTCGGCGACCTCTCCGCACTGCTGGACGGCTACTTCGACCTGACCACCGCGGGCGGCAAGCGGGAACCCGACTCCTACCGGCGGATCGCCGCCGCGGTGGGCGCCGAGGGCCCCTCCGTGCTGTTCCTCAGCGACGTCGACGCGGAACTGGACGCGGCCGCGGCCGCCGGCTGGCACACCGCGGGGATCCGGCGCGCCGGCGACCCGCGGGGTGCCACGGTCGGCGCGCACCCGACCGTCGCCGCCCTCGATCGGCTCCAGGTCACGGGCACTCAGTGCGTACACAACGAACAGGCGGGGGTGCAGGAATGAACGAGGCAATGAACGCGGCGGACATCGGAGTCATCGGCGGCAGCGGGTTCTACGAGCTGCTCACCGACGTCGAGCGGATCGAGGTGGAGACGCCCTACGGCGCGCCGTCCGACGCGGTGTCCGTCGGGGTCGTCGCGGGGCGCCGCACGGCCTTCATCCCCCGGCACGGCAGCCACCACGAGTTTCCGCCACACAAGATCAACTACCGGGCCAACCTCTGGGCGCTGCGCTCGCTCGGCGTGCGGCAGATCCTGGCTCCCTGCGCGGTCGGGTCGCTGCGCCGGGAGCTCACGCCGGGCACCATCGTGGTCCCCGACCAGCTGGTCGACCGCACCAGCGGGCGCGTGCAGACCTTCTACGACTCCGGCGCGGTCCATGTGAGCTTCGCGGATCCCTACTGCGCCGACGGCCGCGGCGCCGTGCTCAAGGCGGCGGGCGAGACCGGCAGCGCGGTGGTCGACGGCGGCACCATGGCGGTCGTCGAGGGGCCGCGATTCTCCACCCGCGCGGAGTCCCAGTGGTTCGCGGCGGCCGGCTGGTCGCTGGTGAACATGACCGGCCACCCGGAGGCCGTGCTCGCCCGCGAACTCGCCCTGTGCTACACGTCGCTGGCGCTGGTGACCGACCTCGACGCGGGGATCGACGCCAGTGAGAGCGTCGACCAGGAGTCGGTCTTCCAGGTGTTCAAGCAGAACACCGAGCGCATGCGCGACCTCGTGCTCCGCACCGTCGAGGAGATGCCGACGGAGCGGAACTGCCACTGCGCCACCGTCCTCGACGGCCTGGAGCTCCCCTTCCAGCTCTCCTGATCCCGCAACGCACCCACCAACCACCCCACTCAGACGATCGGAAGGCCAACGATGAGTTTCACCTACGAGCCGCAGACCGAGGACAGCTACAAGCCCGAGTACGGCGTCCGGATCCGCCGGTTCACCGAGCTCATGGCCAAGACCGGGCCGGCCAACACCAAGCTGGGTTCCGCGGTCTCCTCCATCCAGCCCGGCGAGTCGATCCAGGAGCACCAGCACCCGGTGACGGAGCTGCTGTACCTCATCAACGGCAAGGCCCGGGTCCGGGTCGAGGACACCATCCAGGAGATGTCCGAGGGCGACGTGATCGTGATCGAGGGCGACCACGTCCACCAGGTCTCGAACGCCGGCGACGAGCCGATCCGCTTCTTCAGCTTCTGGTGGAGCGAGCCGGAGAAGTAGAGGAGCGATCCCGTGGTCTACGTCATCATCACCCCGCCGCCCACGCCCAACGGCGGCCTGCACGTCGGTCACGTGGCCGGTCCGTACCTCCGCGCCGACCTCAATACCCGGCTGCTGCGGATGTTCGGCACGGAAGCCGTCCACGCCTCCCACATCGACAACTACCAGACCTACGTCAAGCGGAAGGCGGACGAGAAGCAGCGCGACGTCGAGGAGTTCCGCCTCGACATGATCGAGGCCATCGAACGCGACTACGCCGCCCTGGACATGGAGTTCGGTTCCCGCATCGACAACACCGCGGCGCCCTACGTGGCGTACCTGCGCGGCTGCGTCGAGGAGCTGCTCGGCGACCCGCGTGCCGCGGCGAAGGACGAGTGGGTCACCGCCGAGGGCCGGTCGGCGGTGGAGGCGTTCGTGTCCGGGCACTGCCCGGATTGTCTCCAGCAGGCCGCCGCCAACGTCTGCGAGGCCTGCGGCCGTCCGCTCACCCTGCCGGAACTGCTCGCCCCGCGGGCCGAACCCTCCGGCAGCGGCGAGTTCAAGCAGCTGCCGAGCGGGGTGCCGACGGTCTTCTCCGTCGGCGCCGAGGACATCCGGGAACTGCGCCGGTTGCACCGGTCGATCACGCGTGACGACGTCTTCATCGACGAGCTCGTCGCCGGGCTGCGGCCGCACGACGTGACCCTGACCCTCCGCAGCGAGTACGGCTTCCCGGTCGGCCAGGGCCGCGTCATCAATCCGTGGATCGAGATCTTCTTCGCCCACATGTACGCGCTGGGCCAGATCCTGGGCCTGCCGGAGAGCTGCACCCTGGACGACGTCCGGCAGGTCGTCCGGGACCGGGACGACCTGCGGCTGACCTACTACTTCGGCACCGACAACACCTACTACTACGCCGCGCTCCTGCCGCTTCTCGCCGTCGTGTTCGGGCTTCCCGGGGCGGTGCCGGCGGTGCTGAAGGCCAACCGGTTCCTGCGGCTCGGCGGGCGGAAGATCTCCTCCAGCCGCAACAACGCCGTCTGGGCGGCCGACTTCGGCACCTCCGTGCCGGTGCGGTCCGCCCGGTCTGCGCTGGCCCGCTCCTGCCCGGAGTTCAGCGAGCGGGACTTCGTGCCACCGGACGAGGCGGACCAGGCGGGCCAGCGGGGCCGGGCGGCGGGCCGGGCCGAGTTCCCCCGGGCCACCACCCCGGCGGGCCGCGCCTTCGCCGCCGCCCTGGAACGCCTCGCCGCGCCGGAGCACTTCACCGTCCGCGACGTCCTCAACCGGCTCACCCGGGCCCGGGACGCGATCGACGGCGGGAGGCTGTCCACGGCGGAGGCCGCGGAGCTGGCGCGGATGGCCGACGCGGTCGAGAGCCACCTGCTGCTCTGAACGTCCAACCCCACCCGCCCTCCGGACGGAACCGGTCCGGAGGGCGGCCCACCCACTGCTAGCGGAGGATCCGCGATGAAAATCGCCGTCATCGGCGCGGGAGCGGCCGCCACGTCGGTACTTCACGAACTGCACCGGCGGCTGCGGCCGGAGCTGCCCGAGGTGCATGTGATCGATGGCGCGCCCAGGTTCGGGCCGGGCGGCGTGTACCGCGAGGACCTGACGTGCGCGCTGGTCAACCGGCAGGCGCGGGCCATGTCGGTCAGCTACGACGACCAGGACGACTTCGCCGCGTGGCTGCGCGCACGCGACCTGGTCTCGGCCGCGGTGCTGGACGGCGAGTACTACAGCCGTGAGCTGTTCGGCCGGTACCTGGAGGAGCGGTTCGAGGAGGCCGCGCGGGCCTGGGCGGCCGATGGCGCGCCGTTGCGGCTCGTCCGCTCCTACGTCGACACCGTGCGGGAGTCGCCCGACGCGGTCCACCTCCACGCGGCCGGCACCGGCTGGGAGTCGTACGACTACGCCATCACCTGCACCGGCCACGGGCGTCAGGACCGCGCGGGCGCCGACCGGGACGGGATCGCCGCGCCGTACCCGCTCTCCTCACTGGTGCAACGCGCGCGCGGCGCCCGGGACATCGGCATCGTCGGCCTCGGCCTCACCGCGATGGACACCGTGACCGCGCTGCTCGAGGCCGACCTCGACGCCCGCATCACCCTGCTCTCCCGGTCGGGTTTCCTCCCCGACGTCCGCGCCGACTACGCGGTCGACCTCCCCCTCACCACCCCCGAGGTCAGCCCCGGAGGTCGGCTCACCATGGCCGACCTCCGCGCCCAGCTCCTGGCGGAGCTGGGGGCGCACGGCATCGGCCACGACGAACTCCGCGCCTATCTGGACCGGTTGCGGCTGGGCATCACCGGCTTCGTCCGGTACGACGACATCCCCGCCGAGCACCGGGCCATCCAGAACCTCTGCATCTCGCTGGCCAACCGCGACCTGCCGGCGTACTGGTACGCCTTCGATGACAGCGACCGCAAGCTCTTCCACGACCGCTACTTCCGCCACCTGCAGGCGATCACGGCCCCGGTGCCGCGCAGCACCGCCCGCATGATCACCGACGGCTACCGGAGCGGGCGCATCCGCATCATCCGCGGCACCCTCGGGACGACCGATAGCGGGCCGGTCGTCGTCGGCGAGCACGGCACCGAGCGCTTCGACCTGCTGGTCGACGCGACCGGCCGGGCCACCAGCGCCGGCCAGGTCGAGTTCGAACTCGGCCTCGCCACCACCGCCGGAGCGCAGTTGGACGCCTATGGCGGCATCCGGGTGCAGCGCACCACGGGACGGCTGGTCAGCGAGGGCGGGACGCGCTCCCGCATCTACGTGATCGGCTACGCCACCCGGGGATCGCTGCTCTACTCGTCCTCCCTCTACCAGGCCACCCGCAACGCGAAGATCGTGGCCGAGGACCTGAGGGCGGCGACGCTCGACCAGCACCACTCGCACCACCCGCACCACCGCACCGAGGAGTTCACTGACATGAGCCGTTGGCACGAAACCCCCACCCTGTACGGCGAGTTCGTCATGCTGCGCCCGCTCGAGGAGAGTGACTGGCAGGCGCTCGCCAAGGCCCACGACGGTCTCGGGATCCTGGAGTACTTCCCCTACGGTCCGGAGTCGGAGCCGCCGTCCGCCGAGAACGTCGCCGCGGCGGTGAACGGCCCGGCGCGCAACGTGCTCCTGCAGGTCGACCGGGCCACCGGCGCCGCGGTGGGCACCACTTCGATCTACCAGGTGGACGAGGCCAGGCGCCAGCTGACCATCGGCTACACCTGGCTCTCGGAGGCCGTCCAGGGCGGCCCCATCAATGCCGAGGCGAAGCTGCTGCTGTTCCGGCACGCCTTCGACACGCTCGGTGCGGTGCGCGTCCAGCTGTACGTGGACGACCTCAACATCCGCTCGCAGCGCGCCGTGCTGCGGACCGGCGCCCAGCGCGAGGGGGTGCTGCGCAAGCACGCCCGGCGGCGGGACGGCTCCTGGCGCAACACCGTGGTCTTCTCCGTCATCGACGAGGAGTGGCCGCAAGTCAGCGAGCGGCTCGCGGCGACCGTGCGGGACCGCGCCCGCGCCGTCGGCGCTGACGGGGCTGTCCGGTCATGACGGATTACCAGCCCCCCTACCGGGTGGCAGTGGTGGGCGCCGGCCCCCGGGGCCTGGCCGTGCTCGAACGCTTCGCCGCCCGGCTCGCCGGGCGGCCCGTCGGGCGGGCCGTCGAGCTGTACGCCATCGACGCCGTCGAGCCCGGCTGCGGCCGGATCTGGCAGCCCGCCCAGCCCGAGCAGCTGCTGATGAACTCCATGGCCGCGGACGTCACCATGTTCTCCGGCCCGCAGGACGCCGGCCCGGCCCGCCCCGGCGCCGGCCCCTCGCTCTTCGAGTGGTGGGCGGCGGACGACCCCGGCAACCCCGCGGTGCAATCCGGGAACTACTCGCCCCGCGCGGTCTTCGGGCGGTACCTGCGGTTCGTCCTCGACGCCGTCGAACGCGACCTGCCGGCCGGCGCGCGCCTGCACCGGGTGCGGGACACCGTGCTGCGCATGGACCGCCCGGACCCCGGCACCGGGTGGCTGCTGTCCCTGGCGAGCGGCCGCACCCTCGAAGCCGACCGGGTGGTGCTCACCACCGGCCACCCCGAGCTCGAACCCACCGCGGCCGACCAGGAGTTCACGGCCTTCGCCGCGGCCCGCCCGAACCTCGCCTACGTACGCGGCGACTCGGCAGCCGACATGCCGCTCGACGGCTTACCCGCCGGCGGCACCGTGGGCATCATCGGCCTCGGGCTGACCTTCTTCGACGTCGTGAGCCTGCTGACCGAGGGACGCGGCGGCCGTTTCGCCACCGGCCCCGACGGGGCGTCACTGCGCTACCTGCCGAGCGGCCGCGAGCCCCGGCTGGTGGCGGGCTCGCGCAGCGGTGCCACGCTGCCGCCCCGGCCGCGGGACGAGCGGCCCGTCGGCCACGCCCACCAGGCCAGGATCTTCACCCGGGACCGGGTCGAGCGGTTGCGGGCCCACGGCAAGCTCGACTTCGTGCGCCAGGTGCTGCCCTGGCTGTCAGCCGAGGTCACGCTGGTCTACTACGCCACCGAGATCCGGGAGCGCAGTGGGCCGCAGGATGCCAGGCTCTTCGCGGACCAGGCCGTGCGGGCGGTCCACGCCCTCGCGTCGACCGTCGACACCGAGGACGCGCCGGAGCACGTGGTGGCCCGGCAGGCTGTCGACTTCGGGTGCGTCGACCCGGCCCCGCTCGATCTGCGCGGGCTGGCCAAGCCGTTCACCGGGCGGGAGTTCCCGGACCGGGCCAGCTACCAGCGGGCGGTCGCCGAGCTGCTCCGCCGCGACATCGCCGACGCGGAGGAGGGCAACGTCCGCAACCCGCTCAAGGCGGCGATCGAAGCGCTGCGCGACGTGCGGGGCGCGATCCGGGCCGCCGTGGACTTCTCCGGACTGACGCCCCGCTCCCACCGGGAGGACTTCCTCGGCTCGTTCGCCCCGGTCAGCCACCACCTGTTCGCCGGGCCGCCGATCGCCAGGGCCCGCCAGCTGCTGGCGCTGATGGATGCCGGGATCCTCCAACTCATCGGGCCTGGTGCGCAGTTCGGGGTGGACGACGAGCTGGGCCGGTTCACCGCCCACTCACCCCGGGTCGCCGAGCCGCCGGTGCTGCTGGACGCGCTGGTCGACGCGCGGATCCCCGCCCCGGACATCCGCCGGGACACCTCCCCGCTCATCCGGCAGCTGCGCCGGCAGGCCGTCGTCAGCGACCACGTCAACGCCGACGGCGAGGAGCGGTTCGAGACCGGCGGCATGGCCATCGCCCCGTCGCCGTTCCACCCCGTCGACGGGCGGGGGCGGCCCGTGCCGGAGCTGTACGCGCTGGGGATACCCACCGAACACGTCCGGTGGCTCACCCAGGTCGGCAGCAGCCGCCCCGGCCCCTGGGGCGAGTACCTCGTCGACGCCGACGCCATCGCGGGCGACCTCCTAGCCGCCGCGACGACACCGCTCGCCCTCGCCGCGGAGGTGGGGGCGTGAAGGCGACGCTTGGCACCGGCACGCCGAGCGGGGCCGGGACCGCCGCGCCACGGCCCGCCCGGCGGCGCGGCTTCGGCCTGGCCGGGATGTGCCTGGGCACCGGCCTGATCATCACGGAGGCGAGCGTCGTCAACGTGGCGGTGCCGACGATCCGGGCCGAGCTCCACGCCAACGCGGCCACCGGGCTGTGGGTCGTCGACGCCTACGCCCTGGTGATGGCCTCTCTGCTGCTCTCCGCCGGGCGGCTCGGGGACCGGATCGGCGCCCGGTCCGGCTACCTGCTCGGGCTCGCCGTCTTCAGCGTGGGCTCCATCCTGTGCAGCGTGGCACCCGATGCCGCCCTGCTCATCGTGGCCCGCGCCGGCCAAGGGCTGGGCGCCGCCCTGATTGCCCCCGCCCCGCTCACCCTGATTACCCGCACCTACACTGAGACGGTTGCCCGGACCAAGGCGGTGGCGGCCTGGGTCAGCGTGGGCAGCGTCGGCTTCGCCGTCGGGCCGCTCCTCGGGGGCCTGCTGGTGGACACCCTCGGCTGGCGGAGCATCTTCCTGATCAACCTCCCCGTCGCCGCCGTCGCGGCGTGGCTGATCGTCCGCCACGTCGAGGAGTCGCCGCGGCAGCGGGTCTCGTTCGACCTGTGGAGCCAGCTCCTCGCCGTCACCGCCCTCACCGGTGTGGTGTGGGGGTGCGTCACCTCGAGCCTCCACGACTGGGCGTCGCCCACCGTGTTCGGCCCCCTGGTCGGCGGTGCGGCGATGCTCGTCGTTTTCGTTCTCGCCCAGCACCTGGGAGCGCGCCGCGGACGCGAGGTGCTGCTGCCGCCGTCCATCCTGGCGGCCCGACCGGTGCAGGCCGGCCTGTTCTGCGGAGCGGTCTACAACCTCACGCTCTACGGCATGCTGATCGTCTTCACCTACGACTTCCAGGACTTGCGGCACTACTCCGCGTTCCAGACCGGCATGGCGTTCCTGCCGCTGACGCTCGCCGCCACCGCGGCCTCGACGCTCATCAGTGCACGCGCCATGAACGCCTTCGGGGCCCGGCTCTGCCTGGCCTACGGCATGGGCACCTCCGGTCTGGGCCTCGCGATCCTCGCCATCTCCCCG
Organism: Kitasatospora sp. NPDC032150; assembly: GCF_055579945.1. Lineage (NCBI taxonomy): Bacteria > Bacillati > Actinomycetota > Actinomycetes > Kitasatosporales > Streptomycetaceae > Kitasatospora > Kitasatospora sp. NPDC032150. The sequence continues at coordinate 39,173 of NZ_JBVIMH010000039.1, forward strand.
GCTTCCACGCCCTATTGGCTGGTGGCCGTCGGATTCGTGCTGTTCTCCCTCGGGATGGGCCTGTCAGCCCCGGCGCAGACCCTCGCGGTCATGTCCTTCGCTCCGGACGAGCACCGGCACATGGGCTCCAGCGCGCTCAACACCGCCCGGCAGACCGGCGGTGTCGTCGGTGTCGCCCTCTTCGGCGCCATCGTCTCGGGCCACTTGGCGACAGGGACGACCGCGGCCATGGCCGTCGGGGTCGCCGGCTGCCTCCTGGCGCTGACCGCCGCCCTGCGCCTCATACCACCACCCTCCACCGCGCAGTCGTGATGACGAAACGGAGCAATGACTTGGCCGGCTCAGCGATACTCCGGAGACGGATCGTCCTGTCGACCGTGTCGTCAGACTTGCACACCTGGAACCCAGTCTTCCTGCAGCTGCAGCTCGAGGAGAGCGGGTACCAGGTGACCAACCAGGAGGTGTCGATCACCCTCAACGACAAGGTCCAGGTGGGTTCCGGACGCGTGTGGCGCACCATGCAGGACGAGTGCTTCCTGATGAACACCGCCTGCGGCGAGGTGACGATGTTCTCTGGCCCCGGGCAGTGCGGCCAGGCCCGGGCGGGTGCCGGCCCGACCCTGGTCGAGTGGTGGGCCCGGGAGGATCCCGGCTACCCCGGCCCGGGCGGCTACGGGCACCGCGCCCGGCATGGTCCGCAAGCCCGGCTGGCTGGGCAAGCCACTGCCGGGCTGGGAGATCCGCGTCAACGAGGGCCACATCGAGGTCGACCTGGCCGGGATCCTGGCCGGTTATGACGGCCGGCCGATCCGGGCGGTGGGCGGCACCCGCTCCTACCGCACCGGCGATATCGGCGAGGCTGACGGGGACGGTTACCTGCGCGTCCTCGGCCGGGCCGACGACGTCTTCAAGACCGGCGGCCACCGGGTCTCCCCCTACGAGCTGGAGGCCGTGTTGCGCGCGCACCCCGCGGTACGGGACGCCGCCGTCGTGTCCGTGCCCCACCCGCGACTCGGAGTGAAGGGGCTCAGTAGATGCAGTCCCCGGGCCGGGCATCGGCCGAAACGAAGAGCGGGGTTGCCTGCGCCTGGTCGGCCGGCCCCGCCGGATGCGGCGCGCCCAGCACGAGGGCCTCCGACACGTATTCCCCCATCGGGCGCGCCCCCAGGTTGACGCAGGCGACGACGTTCCGGGCCGTCAGCTCGGCCTCGTCGAGGAGCGCGTACTGACCCACCGAGGTGCGCCGGCCGAGGTGGCCGAGGTCGAGGGTGAGGACGCGGCAGGGGAAGCGGGTTCCCTCAGCGAGGGGCGCGGACAGGACACGGGCGACGCGGAGATCGACATTCTGGAACTTCCCGAATGTGATCTGGACCTTCTCCGGCTGCATTGGCTGTTCCATGGTCACACCCTACTATCGAGATGATCTCTTCCACTCGCCGGCTTTCGCCATCTCGCCGCCTCCCCAGCTCATGTGACGGCACGTCACCACGCCGGACATCGCCCAAGTGAGCCCCGCCGCCGTGAGGCTGACCGCGGCCGCGGTGACGAAGGCCGTGCCGTAGCCGAGCCACGCGGCCATCGCGCCGCCCACCGGCCCTGCGATCGCTACCCCCAGGTCCCAGAAGGACGTCATCGTGCCCATCGACACCCCGGCCTGCCGGGAACCGGTGCGGTCCAGGGTGATGGCACTCACGGAGGGGTAGATCAGGCCGAGCCCCACGCCCGTCACCGCCGTACTCGTGAGCGCCAGCGGGGCGTTGCGTGAGCTCCCCAGCATCAACAGCCCGAGCGCCTCGATCACCAGGACGGCTCGGGCCACCCGGACTCCGCCGAGCCGGTCCACCAGTGGGCTCCCGACCGCCCGGGTGACGAGGAAGGCGACCGAGAAGACCGTCAGCCCCAACTCCTCGCCGCCGATGTGCTCGCGGGACAGATAGAGGACGAGGAGGGAGACGAGCATGCCGTACCCGTACGAGGAGAGCCCGAGGCACATCCCCGGCAACGTCACCCCGCGCGGCACCAGTTCCTGCCAGCCGGCCGGCCAGCGGCCGCCCGATGACCGGGAACCGCCGGGCTGCGGCCGTACCGCGGCGATCAGCACGGCCGACCCCGACGGAAGGCCGACGATCAAGCACCACAAGGGAGTTGACCCACCGCGGGAGACAGCCGCGTCGGCGAGGAGCGGGCCCAGCGACATGCCGACCCACATGGAGAGCCCGAACCAGCCCGTCACCCGCCCCCGGTGACCCGCCGCCGCGCCCCCGATCACCCAGGGCAGCGCCCCGGAGAACACGGCCGCTCCGCCGACCCCCATGAGGAAGCGACAGATCACCAGCACCGGCAGGGCGGGTGCCCACCACTGGCCGGCGGCGCCAATCGCGGCGGCGGCGGCCCCGCCCAACGAGACGCGCCGGGCCAGTCCAGCGTCCCCAGCCCACCCGGCCAGGGGACGGGTGAGTGCCGTACCCGCGTAAGCGGCACCCACTGCCACCCCCACCGCCGTCGGGCCGCCGTGGAACTTCTCGCCCACATAACCGGGGAGTTCCTGCAGTGTCGCACCGAGGGCGAGATAGGTTAAGAATACGGCACACCAGAGTCGCCGCACCGGAATTGGCTGTATTTTGGTCACGATCTGATCGTAGCTGCGGGCCCGGGGCCACTCTCGCGGGCGGGCGAGGCGAGCGTCGCCACCAGCCAGAGAAGAGTGGGTGCGTAGCCGTGTACTTGCCTGAGCACATTCGGGTGTACACCGACACCAGGTCGGCCGGATCGCCCCCTTCGGCCACGTGCTCAGTCAGTTTCACGTCCCCCCGCAGGCCTCCACCCGTGCCGGCCGACCGGGGGCCGCACACGCCGATGACCGCGGGGCTTGCTCCAACAGGGCTCGTGGTCATCTGCGGCAAGGAGGGACTGGGGGAGGAGGCCTCTGGGAGACAGGGCAGTTGAGCACTGTTACACAGCAGTGACACACGGAAGATGGAATGCGAACGCTTTCTCGACACCGGACCCGCTGCCGCAGACCGGGAACGTCTGGCCCAGCGGCCACGGCAGCCGCTCCGGCTACGCCAACACCGACACCGGCAAGGTGTACATCCGCGACGAGTACCTGCGCCAGCGCGGCAGCGAGGTGACCGAGGGCTCCGAGCCCGCGCTGTCGCCCGACGGCGACAAGGTCGTCTTCGTCCGCTCCGTCGACGGGCACAATCACCTGTTCGAGCGGGACCTGGACAGCCAGGACCAGACCGGCAAGGACATCACCCCCGGCGCCACCGCCAACTACGTTCAGCCCACCTGGTCCCCGGACGGCAGGACCATCGCGGCCCGCACCACCGGCGGCATCGCCACCGTCCCGGCCGACGGCTCCGCCAAGCCGGCCCTGGTGTCCACCCACGCCGGGATGCCCGCCTTCCGTCGCTGACCGAGCCGGGGGGAGCAGTCAGCGGCAACACCGGGCCGAGTCGGTTCGGCTCGCCGGATCAGTTTCCGGCCGGCCGGGTCAACGCGGCGGGCGCCGGCGATCCGCTTCCAACTGCTCAACCAGCCCGGGCTCGACGACCGACAGGAGACCTGGTCGGCCCGGACCTTCACCGACACGCCCTGGTTCAACCGCGACAATGCCGCCGCGTCCTGGCGGCACTACCTGACCGGCCGGCTGATGAGCATCTGTGAAATCGGCCAGTGCCGATCTGGATGCGCCTCAGTTTGTCTGGCCCTTGTTTCACGTTTCGGGTTGGGCTGCACGGGTCGGCGGGGTGTGTCCTGGCTCAACGGTGGGGCGGGCTTCTTCGCTGTCAGGGGTGGCTGGATGGTGGGTGTGGGTCCGCCTGGAGCTGTCGGTGAAGTGCTTGAGGACCATCTCGGTAAGCGCGGCGACGTCGGTGTCGGCCATCGGTAGGCCGGTCATACCCATGCGGTGCAGGAGGGTGCCGACGACGGTGTCGATGAAGAACAGGACACGGTCGTCCGGTTCGTCGAGCGCGTCTCGTAGGGCGAGCCGGTAGGGGTCTTGGAGCCGGCTGGCCAGGATCTCGCGCAGAGCCGGGTCGCTGACGGCGTCGCTGAACACGCCGGCGAACGCGTCGCCGACGCCCGGCTCGGCGATCTTCGCCGCGATCCAGTGGATCATCGAGGCCATCAACTCGGCTCGGTCGGCGCCCTCTTCGAACGGCACGGGGCCGAACGCGTCGAGCAGGCAGTCCACGATCAGCTCGCCCTTGGAGGGCCAGCGGCGGTAGACCGTCGTCTTCGCGATGCCGGCAGCGGCGGCGATGCGCTCGACCGTGGCACGGGCGTAGCCGAGTTCGTGGACGGTGCGCAGGGTGGTGGCGAAGACCTCGGTGGTGACGCCGGCGCGGGGGCGGCCGGGAGATCGGGGGGCTTGGGGCATTCCTTCACGATACCGGTTGCGCTACCTTAGGTATCGATACCTGAGGTAGCGAAACCTTGGGTATCGAAACCACGCTGGTGAAGCGCGTTGAAGAGGGGGATGACATGAGCTCGGCAGCTACCGGAGAGCCCGACTGGCCGGCGATGACCGCCGATGAACTGGCCGCCTACCGCGAGGCGGAGAACCGCCGGAGGGCAGCACCCGAGGCGCGGGCCATCACCGGGATGCCCGACCCCGGTGCCGTGATCACCTGGGAGGAACTGCCGCTGCCCGGGCGCCGCCTCCCCGTGCGGGTCCACCGGCCGTCCTCCCCGGACGGCGGTCCGCTGCCCCTGGTGCTGCACGTCCACGGCGGCGGGTTCGTGGGCACCGCAGTGCAGTGCGACTGGACCACCAGCCATCTCGCCGCCCGACTGCCCGCCGTGGTCGTCTCCGTCGAGCACCGCCTGCTCGCCCATGACCTCCCGCTGTCCGCCGCCGTCGACGACGGCTGGGACGCACTCCAGCACTTGGTGCGGCACGCCGACGACTGGGGCATCGACCCGGTGCGCCTCGCCGTCGTCGGCGAGAGCTGCGGCGGGCTGGTTGCCGCGCTGGCCGCCCACCGGGCAAGGGGAGCCGGCCTGCCGCTGCGGGCCCAGGTGCTGGTCAACCCCGTCACCGACGTCACCGAGACGGCGCTCGACCACCCCTCGGTTGCCGAGTACGCCCGGACCCCGACCCTCACCGTCCCCACCCTGCAGCTCTTCGTCCGGCTCGCCGTCCCCCCGGGCGCCGACTCCCGGGAGATGTCCCCGCTGTACGCCGACGACCTGAGCGGCCTCGCCCCGGCGCTGGTGGTGCTGCCGACCCACGACCCGCTGGCCGACCACGGCCGCCGCTACACCGAACACCTGCGCGCGGCGGGAACGCCTGCGCGGCTGACCGAGTACCCCGGGGCCACGCACGCGTTCCTGAGCATGCCGGGCGTGATGACCCAGGCCCAAGCCGCCCGCGCGGAGATCGTCGAGTTCCTTCGCGGCACCTTGACGGGAAGCGGATCGTGACCACCCCTCAGCCTCCAGGCGAGGGCTATATCGTGAGCGCTGAAGTGCCCTCGATCGAGGACTACCGCATGTTGCGTAGCGGCGCGGGCTTGAACGACAAGAGCCCGCAAGCCGCCGAAATCGGCCTGGCCCACTCCTGGCACTCGGTTCTCCTCCGCCACCAGGGCGCGCCGGTCGGCATGGGCCGGATCGTCGGCGATGGCGCATGCCACCTGTTCATCGTCGACATGTGCGTACTTCCGCAGCACCAGGGCCGCGGACTGGGCCGCGTCATCCTGCAGGCGCTCTCCGACGAACTGGACCAGACGACCCCGCCCCGCGCCAGCGCGCCGGCCACCGCGTTCATCTCCCTGATCGCCGACGGCGAGGCACACCGTCTCTACCGCAAATTCGGGTTCACCGACACCGCGCCGGACTCGATCGGCATGTACCGCCCGCCCCTGACAGTAGTGGCAGCGAGACGGTGTTGGTCCCGAAGTTTCACGCGCACCCCCTGCTTGTACGCTTGCTCGCCTGGAAGGTCTGCGGTTCTTGGTAGGAGGGCCCGGTGGGCGTCCGTCGGTGGATATGTGTGGTCGCGGGAGCCGTTGCGCTGAGCAGCCCGACGGTCGCCTATGCCCGCGGTGGGGGCGGCGGTCACGGGTTCGGGGGCGGTGGCAGCCATGGCGGTGGCGGTGGCGGCTTCCACGGGTCGACTGGCGGCGGCTCCGGAGTCGGCTTCGGGACCGGGTTCGGAGCCGGTAGCGGTGGGCTCGTCGCCGTGCTGGTGATCGTGGCCGTGGTCCTGCTGATCCTGTGGCTCAGGTCCCGGCGCCGCAAGGCGGCGTTGACAGGCGGCCTGAACACGGTCCCGGACCGTACGGCGCACCGTGCGGACGCGCAGGCGCGCGAGCGCTCGGCCCGGGTCTCGGCCCGGGTCGATGCCATCGCCGACACCGATGCGACCTTCGACCGCGCGGCGCTCGAGCGCCGCGCGGTGTGGCTGTACGTGACGGCCCAGCGGGCGTGGACCGGACACGATCACGCCACGCTGCAGCGGATCCTGTCCCCGGTGCTGTACGGCAAGTGGGCCGAGGAGCTGCGCGACTACGAGTCGCGTGGCGAGGTCAACGTCGTGGAGATCGTCGACGGTCCGGTGGTCGAGCTGGTCGACGTCGCCAACCGGGCGGGTGAGGTGAACGACACCGTCACCTTCCGGATCACCGCGACGCTCCGCGACTACGTACGCCGCGGCGACGGCCGGCAGGCCGTGCGCAAGGACGGCTCGACGCGCCCGGTCGAGTACTGGACGCTGCGCAAGAGTGCGGCCGGCGAGTGGATCGTGTCCTCACTCGAGCAGGCCGCCGAGGGAGCGCACCACCTGAGCAGCGCCATCGAGACCGACGGCTGGGACCAGAAGGAGGTTGCCCGGGACGCGGTGCTCGAGGTCGCGCAGAAGAGCACGGTCACCAAGGCGAGCGACGTCCTCTCCCTCACCAACATCTCGTGGAGCACGGACGCCGACACTGCCGCCGGCGATCTGAGCGTCCTCGACGGCCGGTTCGACAGAGCGGTTCTCGAGGTCGCCGTCGAGCGGTTCCTCGAGGAGTGGGTCATGAACGACGGCAGCCTCGACTTCACCCCCGTCCGCACGGCCCGTCGGACCGTCCTGCGCGAGGCCACCGTCACGTCGGTCACGGTGCGCTCGCTGGTCTCACGCGACCCGGTCGTCTTCCGCGTCGCGGTCGACGCGCAGGGGGTCTACTACGAAGTCGACCGCCGCACCGAACAGGTACTGCGCGGTGACGCGCACAAGCGCAGGCCGATCGCCTTCACCTTCGACCTGCGGCTGGACGACATCTCGGCCAAGGCATGGACCGTGATCGCCACCGACACGCAATAGCCACGCCCCCTCGTGCAGTCGCTCTCCGACAGCAGCGATCCGTTGGCCGCGGCGTTCCCAATCGAGCTCCCAAGTGATGCCGAGGCAGTCCGGGCGGTGATGCCTGTTTCTCGGTTCCAGCCGCGTGCCCCGTTCTCCGTCGCTGTGGAGGGCCAGCTGGGTTCGATCCCCGGGCGCCTCTACAACCACGAGCCGCCACTGACGCCGTGGCATCGCTTTCGCCGCGCCAACGGCAGCTTCTGCACTGCCTGTACTCAAGGCGCAGCGGCGGGGTGGTCAGGCAGCGCCATCTGGAGAAGGTCGTTGGTTGCACGGACCCGTGGGTTGTGCCCTTCGTCGTGCAACTGGTCGGCGAGTACGTCGTGGAGATCCTTGTGGTCATCTGCGACGAGCTCCGTGATCTCATCGCACCCGGCACCAGCGGCCACCTCGCCTACGGGCAGTTCATCGTGGACAACCCGGCCTTCTTCGCACGCACGCAACGGCGGGTCGTGAGCTACTGGAGCTGCTACTACCGCGGCGCCTATGCGAGCTTCCAGGGCTACCCGGGGTGCACTCTTCTTGACCTCCTGCGGTCGGCCGCCTCCGACAAAGCTGGGCGTCCCTGGCCCGACCTCGCCCCGGCCGGCGCCAGGATGGACGGCTACTGCTAGGACCGGGCCAGAAAGGTCGCCCGACCCATCAAGCTGCATCGGCGAGGGGACGTCCGCCCCAGTGGATGCCCTTCTCAGGCGCTCCGTACCAGCGCGGGTTGTAGGTCCCGCGCCGTGTACCGCTTGTAAATGGCCTGTGGCCGGGCACCCCACGCCAAATTCCAAGATCTTTTGCGGCTTTCCGGTGCGCGGCCCCAACGACTGACATCCTGACCGCCATGACGAACAGTGACATCAGGATCGCGGCGCGTGGCGAAGAGTGGTTCGAGTGGGCCGGCGCCGCCATGCCGAACAGGCCGCCTGGCCGGGGCCGGACGACCATCCCGCCGGGGCGGGCGGGGAGCACCGTGGAGGCCGTCCCGGGAGGCAGTCGAAGGGCCGTGCTCCTGCGGTCAGCCGGTGATCGAGAAGAAGATCGTGTCCGAGTCGAACCAGTCGAGGGCGTTCGTGGCGCGCTCCCACTCGGTGTGTTCGAATTCGAGCTTGTCGATCAGGAGCTGCAGGTCGTACCGGAAGCTCTTGTCGACGAGATCCAGGACCGCCCGGTAGGCGTCGGCGGCGGGCCCGGCCTTGGCTAGGGGGAGCATCCCGATGTGCGGGCCGTCCACGGGGTAGGGGATGAGGAAGGGGATCTCCTGCGGCGGGCCAGAGAACAGGTGGTCGTGCATCAAAAAGTCACTGGGCACGCCCAGACGGGCCAGTTCCTGGTCGAGGACGCTGAAGAAAGTGCTGGGCTTGGAGTAGACGCCGAGATCCGCGGGGTCAGACGCGTTGCAGTCGATGATGTGCTGGAGCGCACGGTAGTAGGCGCCGGCCGCGTACTCGGCGTCCGAGTTCGCGTGACCGGCGATGAGGTGGTCGAGAGCCTCGGGAACAGTTATGCCCAAGTCGATGCCCTGCCGGTCGAGTGAGAGCTGGCGCGTCTCCGCCATCTCCCGGATCACGGGCAGGAGGCGCTGCTGGTCGTCGGTGAGCCGATCGGCGGCTCCGATGAACCCCAGGACGTCGGCTTTGGCTGCGGTGCTGTACGAGATGATCCGGCTCATGATCGCCATAGTGCCACCCGTCAACGACACCGGAATGGCGGGGCAACGGTCCGCGCCGGTTCGGGTTCACCGATGCCGACCTCGGTCTTGCTGTCGGTGGGCCGGTGCAGAATTCCGATCATGAACCGGACGCCCACCCTGCCCATGACCATACCCGCATCGCTGGCCGTTACTTACGGCCTCGACCCGGCGGCTGGCGGGTGGGCCCCGCAGCACGCCGTGGCCACGCCGGACGGCGACACCTACGTGGTCTCCACCGTGTGGCGCCCCTGGCGCGGCACAGGCGATCCGGCCGACCCCGCCCACTGCCCGCTGAACTTCCGCTTCATCACCCGCTACGCCCCGGACGGAACGCCCGTCGCCACCGCCGTGTTCGGACATCCCCGGCCGGACGCCACCGCGTCGGCGATCATCCCGGACGGGAGCGGTGACACCATGGCGGTCCTCCCGGACGGGACAGTCGCGCTCGCTCTGCGGCCGGGCAGCACCCACCTGTTCTCGGCCGACCTGAGCCAGGTCCTGGCCACGTGGCCGATGCCCTGGGGCTTCGAGGAGGAGAAGGCCAGGGCGGGCGACCCCTTCGCCGCCTCGATCGCCGTCACGCCCTCAGGTCGTCTGCTCTGCACGACCTCGGAGTACGGGCTCAAGTGGGCTGGCGCGAACACCAACATCGTCGCCGTCTCCGATCCGGTCACCGCGCTCGCGCCCGGCTCCAAGCCCACCCTGCGGGCCATCGCGAGCCTCCACGCGAACACCGACCGGCAGACCGACGCCGACCAGCACCCCCACGTCGTCTTCGGCGACGCGCCGGTGTGCCGGGACAACCGCCCCTCGCCCACGCTGACCGACCTCCTGTCGGACTTCACCGGCACCTCCGGCAGCTTCTACAACTACGAGGACTGCACGATGACCCGGCCCTCCGCCCTCGGCGACGACCTCTTCGTCGTCCCGGTCTTCGGCCGGACCTTCCGGTCGGGAAGCCGCGGCCAGGAGTTCAGCTTCGCCCTCCTCGACGACCAGGGCACCCTGCGCGGCCGTTTGGAGGGCCTGCACCGCCACGACGACAGCCCCTTCACCGGCCTCGACTTCACCGTCACCGCCGACCCGCACCGCGGCCGCGCCTACCACCTCAACCGGTACGGCCTCTACGCCTGGACCGCCGACGGTCAGCTGCGCTCCCACATGTCCACCACGGTCAAGCCCTACACAGCCCTGAAGAACTTCGAGCTGCTGGAATGCACCCCGGCCGGCGAGATCCTCCTCCTCCACCGCAAGCAGCGCCTGCTGCTGCGCGTCCCGGTGCCGCAGGACCTGGACACCCTGCCCGCCGCCGTCGAGACCGCCCTCAAGGCCTACGGCTCCGGGCGCCTCGCGCTGAAGAAGCAGTATTCCCCGGTCGACTGGTGCTGGCTGGAGTCCACCAGTCAGGTCGTCCACCTCTGACTGGGCGTTTAGGCCCTGAACATACCTATTGATGGTCTCCCATGAAACCGTCCGGGCCTGGTGCGACCGCACCAGGCCCGGACGGTTTCATGGGAGACGACGATCCCGCGGGCGAGGAGCAGTTCCTCGACCTCGCGGTAGCTGAGCGGGAAGCGGTGGTACAGCCATACCGTGTGGGAGATGATCTCCACCGGGAACCGGAACCCCTTGTACGACACCGCTGCGTCCGTCTCCACTGCCGCCCCCTTCCGGATGATCAACAAGCCCAACGATCATCCCTTGCCCGGGCCACCCCGCTCAACCTGACAGTGCCTCCAGGACGTCAGGCCGTTCGTTCGCTGTTTGCTACCGGGCCCTGGGGCCGGGGGCGGGTGGGGTGCGCGGTCGCAGGCGCTCTCCCTGTGGCCCGAACATGATCAGGTACTCGACCGGGCCGCCGGGGCCGGCGTTCGCGACCCCATGGGGATTGCGGGTGTCGAACTCGGCGACGTCCCCGGCACTCAGGACGAGGTCCTGGTCGCCGAGTGCGAGCCACAGCCGCCCGTACAGGACGCACAGCCATTCCCAGCCGTCGTGGGAGACCTGCCGGGGCCGCGCGGGCGGCTCCTGGACGGCGGGTAGGACATGTTTGTGGGCGTGCAGGCCCCCGACGTACCGGGTCAGCGGCAGCACCGCCTTGTCGTCGCCGAAACGCTGGAGCGCGGAGGTGCGGGGCTCGGCGGCCGGGGCGGTGCCGGCCAGCTCGTCCAGGGAGACGCCGTACTCCTTCGCCAACTGCAACACCACTTCCAGGGTGGGCTTGCGTCGGCTGGTCTCGATCCGCGACAGCGTGCTCGGGGAGATGCCGGTCGCGCAGCTGACGCCGGTGAGCGTGGAGCCGCGGTGTTCGCGTGCGGCCCGCAGCCGGGGGCCCATCGCCGCCAGCGCGTCGGCCACGTCGTCGCCTGTCACCCGCTCTGCCCCCTTCCGGACGTGCCGCTCCACCATCCTGTCCTGCAAGTTTGCCAGATTGGCAAGTGCAATCGCGGTGGACGGTCGCTGCGCCGCATGATCGATGCGTACCTGCGTCCACCCGCGAACCGAGGAGAAGACCCCATGCAGCCCGAGCCGTCCGCCGCACTCCGCCACCGCACAGTCGAGGCCCCGGCCGGGCGCCTGCACCTGGTCGAGCAGGGCACCGGCCCGCTGGTCCTGCTCGTGCACGGCTTCCCCGAGTCCTGGTACTCCTGGCGCCGCCAGCTCCCGGCCCTCGCCGCGGCCGGCTACCGGGCGGTGGCGATCGACGTGCGCGGCTACGGCCGCTCCTCCAAGCCTGCGGAGACCGACGCCTACCGGATGCTGGACCTGGTGGAGGACAACGTCGCCCTCGTGCACGCCCTCGGCGAGGAGAACGCGGTGGTCGTCGGCCACGACTGGGGCTCCAACATCGCCGCCACCTCCGCCCTGCTCCACCCCGAGGTCTTCCGGGCCGTCGCCCTGCTGAGCGTCCCGTACGCGCCACCCGGCGGCCCCCGCCCCACCGACATCTTCGGGCAGATCGGCGGCCCCGAGCAGGAGTTCTACGTCTCCTACTTCCAGGAGCCCGGCCGGGCCGAGACGGAGATCGAGCCTGACGTGCGGGGCTGGCTCGCGGGCTTCTACGCCGCCCTGTCCGCCGACACCATGCCCGCCCAGGGCGAGCCCGACCCGCACTTCGTCGCCCACGGCGGCCAGCTGCGTGACCGTTTTCCCGCCGGCATCCTCCCGGCCTGGCTGGCCGAGGACGACCTCGACGTTTACGCCGGAGAGTTCGAGCGCACGGGTCTGACCGGCGCCCTCAACCGCTACCGCAACGTGGACCGCGACTGGGAGGACCTCGCCCCCCACCGCGGAGCCCCGATCAAGCAGCCGTCCCTGTTCATCGGCGGCGCCCTGGACGCCTCCACCACCTGGATGTCCGACGCTATCGACGCCTTCCCCACCACCCTCCCCGGCCTGACCGCCTCCCACCTCGTAGAGGGCTGCGGCCACTGGATCCAGCAGGAACGCCCCGAGGAGATCAACCGTCTGCTGACCGGCTGGCTCAACACCCTCACGGGCTGAACCGTCAGGCGCGGCCGGGGCTTCTGTACACGGAACAGTTCGGCCCGCGTACCCGAGCGCAGCGGCTACGGCCGGGTGCTGCGTGATTCTCACAAATGACCAGTTGCGAGAGTTCTGCGAATGCCCCGGAGCCGCTCACGAATCCGCAGGTCGCCGTTCGCAGAACCCCTCGCAAAACCAGCAGGTTGTGCGAGACGGTTCTGAGAGAGCGTGTCCGAAAGATCGTGTAAGTCCGTGACGTGACAGTCTGGCCGAGGGCTCGGCCACGGGCTCTCTGGCCAGGCGGAACGGACGAGTCATGACGGACGAGGCGAACCCGGACGTCGAGCCGGTCGATGAGCGGCTGGTGGACGAGGTCGTCGATCGGTTGATGGACCGCGCCGACGCGTCGGGTGCGGCCCTGCTGGGGGAGGGCGGGCTGCTGACCCAGGTCACCAAGGCAGTGCTGGAACGCGCCCTGGACGCGGAAATGACCGCCGGCGGGCCCCGCCCGTGGTGTAGTGCAGCAGGCCGTCGGGGATGACGGCGCCGCCTGGGCCTACGCCGTAGCGGTGGTAGACCTCGGGCAGGATGTCCAGCGGCGCGCACTCGTCCCCGGCCTTGCGGGCGCTGGCGACGAAGGCGGCCGACGTCGTCCGCGGTGTCCTGCAGCTCCCGGACCTTTCGCTGCAGCTCGCTGATCTGATGGCTCGTGTCGTACGGGGTTGTCACTTCCGCGCCTCCTTGCCCGTGTTGCCGGCGGGAAGGCTTGCGACGGCGCCCACGGCGACGCAAGCCAGGACGGCAAGGACGAACCAGGCACTCACCACGTGGAATGCGACTGCGCTGAGGAACACTGCGGCCGCCCCGAGGAAGAGTGCGCCCCACCGCTGGTGCCCGTGCGCTTCACCGGATGCGGCCGGCCGGGCCCTCCGCCCCATCGCCAGTCCGGTCACGAGCAGGGGCAGGAGAAGGAAGAGCCACCCCCATCCCACCAGGCCGAAGAACACCGCACCGGCCGTTGCGGCCGTGACGGCGGCGAATCCTCGCGCCGTCCAGACAACGATCCGGGCCGTCTGGTGGCGCGCCGGTGCCTCGCGCAGAGCGGGAACCTCATTGCCGAACGCGAGCAAGGCGTCCGTGGCATCCAGCAGCGCGTTCAACGCCCCGTCGTACCCATCGTCGCCGGCCTCCATCCCTTCGAGCGCAGCCTGCCGTGTCCTCACCTGCGCCTGCAGACGTTCGAACCGCGCGGAAATCCCGTCCACCAACGCCCCCTTTCAGTCCATGGCACGGCCACCCGCCGAGAGTACTGGGGTACACGGACAGTTCGGTGGGGAATCCGGAATGTGACCAGTGCGACGGTGGATCGACGGCCCAGATGGCCAGGGGCCCGGCCGCCGGCACAAGAGCCTCACCGACCCTGGACGCCGCGCCCGACAGGCCGATGGTGAACTTACCCCGCAGGCTGGTGCCGCTCGACCGCCCTGGCCTCCCGATGGACGAGCTTGTCGACGTCGGCCCGGCGGCACCAATCAGTACTTCCGCACCCAGGACCTCTGGCAGACCGACCAGCTGTTCCCACTGCAGGTCAAGGGCCGGGTGATCACCCGGCAGTTCGACGCCGCGGCCGCCGACCCCGGCTTCCCGCAGATGTACGTCAACTTCCTCAGCTACGCCGGCGGCCTCTGACCAAGACCGCCGAACAGACCCTGATAGACCAGTCCGTCTACCCCCAACCTGGCCGCCCGCACCGCCCAGCCCGCCCGCTACGGCCTCGTCCCGGTGGACTTCTCCGATTTCCACGTCAACGTCCTGCAGCTGCTCATCGACAAGAACTTCACCGCCTCATGGGAGCTGCCGGGTCGTGGCCCGCACGCAGCGGGCCGCCCCGGCACCCGAAGGCACGGGGCGGCGGACACGCCGTCAGTCATTCCCAAGGGTTGGTCCCCGACTCCCACGCGGCTTCCTCGTCCTGGTCATGCAGGAATCGCGGCCGGGTGACACCTCGGAGGGAGGTGTCGCTGATCGGCCATTCCTCGAACCCGTCACGCAGCAGCCGGAGCAGGAATTCGGCCATTCCGCCCGGGTACACGGACCAGGCGAGTTCGAAGCGCGAGTACACCGCGACCGGCCACCGGTCGGGATCCGAATCAGCGGCAATCCAGGCAAAGGTGTCGGCCGCGGCCGTCTCTCCCCAGATGAGCAGGTCGTCCAGGCGGTACTCCCCGGCTTGGACGGGAGCAGCCCAGTTGTTAACGGTCGCGTCGGCGATCGCGTGAGGTGCGAGCGGTGACACCTTGTTCTGATACGACTCTTCAGAAGTGACGGCGGGCATGCGGATTCCCACCATCTCCTCGATCGAACCGTGGCCGATCAGTGCCACGAAGGCCCGGTAGTCGGCCGGGAAGGGTCGACCGTACACCGCCTCGGCCGCGTTCCAGTCGATGACGTCGCCGCGGGTCGGCCCGATGACCGTCAGTTCCTTCGCGAGGTCTTTTACCACGGCAGGCACCCGGCTCTGTCCGTCGCTCATTTCTACGGTTCCCATCCGGTCGGGGCGTCCTTGCCCATGTTGTGCCACTGCTGATCCTTCAGGCTGAAGATGTCGTTGGGGACGTAGTTGTCGAAGAGTTTCACCGCCCCGACGCCGGGCGTGTACTTGGTGGCCTGCATGTGGAATTGGGTCGGGACCACCCTTGTCCCGTTGTACTCCGGGGTCACGGTGTAATGGACGACCACGCCGATCTCATTGTTCAGCACCTGCCGGACTTCATTCTCGTAGGCGGCCATATTCCCGGTGTGGTGAGGCGGCGATCCCCCCATGTTCGTGGAGTTCGCCGTACGGGAGCACGTGGCGAGGTTGTCGTAGCTGGTGCCCGAGCCACCGAGCGAACCGGCCAACAGGTGGCAGGCGTTGCGCCAGAACTTGGCAGGCCGGTCGCCGAGGCCGGACGCGTATATCGCCGCCCAGAGGTATGCGGGTGGAGCCACCGTCTTGGTGTCGGTTGCGGTTCCCTTGTTGTTGTCGATGAAGTCCTTGGTGAGGCACGCCTCCGCGCCTTGGGCACGGCCGGACCGGTCGACCGGCAGGTACGTGCGCCATCCGCCACCGAAACCGCTCCGGCAGTCGGCGGGATCGGAATCGGGGGACGGCGGGTTCGCGGGGCCGGGCTGGGACGGGCTCGGCGCTTCCTCGACGGACATGACCTCGTCGACGACGCGCTGCTCGCCGGCCTGGTGGACGACGAGCCCGCCGGATGCCAGCACCTCCGGCGTCGGGGCCGGGAGGGCGGCGGCCCCGGGCGCTCGCACCCGCAGCGCCGTGTAGCGCCCGTTGGGCTTGCGGAGCAGCCCGTCGTAGGTGACGGACGGGCTGCCGAGGTTGGCTGCCTGCGCGGCCGGGAGCCGCCGGACGGCTTCGGGTATCAGGTACGCCGTGCCCGGTCGCATGTCGACGGTGGTGCCGTGCTGCTTCGCGTACTGCTTCAGTGCGGAGGCCCAGGGCTGCCGGTAGGGGGTGTCGCCGGTGTCCTCGTCCTGGCTCATGGACCGGTTGCCGGCCTGCGGGGCCGGAGCGGGCGCGTCACCGCCCTGGTCCATCGTGGCCGCCGGGTTCGACGGAGCGGAGGTGAAACTCTGGATCACCTGCGCCATCTGCGCCAGCAGTTGCTGGCTCTTGGACTGGAGCTGCTGTGTCTTCGTCCTGAGCCCGTCGGCCTTCGTGTCATTGGCCTTGGAGGCGGCGTCGAGCTGGGAGGACCTGGCGTCGACCTGGGAAGCCTCCTGCTGGATCTGGCTCTCCTCGCCCTGGATCTTGTCCTCCACGGCGTTTTCCTGGCTCTTCTCGGCCTCCAGTTGGCGCGCCTCGGCGTCGTAGGCATTGGCTGCGGCCGCCTGCGCCGGCAGTTCGAACCTGTTCGGTTTGGCGTTGTGGGCGGCGATCTTGCCGTCCAGGGCCTTCGCGCGTTCGTTGTGGCCGCTGATCTCCTGGTTCACCGCGGCGACTCTGGTGTTGAGCGCGGTCTTGCTGTCGCGTATGGCGGCGGACTCCTTGGTGATCCGCTCCGCCTCGGCGACCACGTCCTTCTCCTGCTGCGCCAGCTCCGCGGCCTGCCGGTTCGCGTCCTCGATCTCCACCAGGAGGGTCGCCAGGGCAGCCTCGAAACCCCGGGGCGCCACCAGCGGAACGGGGGCGAGCGTGCCCGCCTGCGCCGTCACCGCCACGGCATCGGTCGCCGCGATCGTCTGCGCTCCCGCGGCAACGATCGGCGCCAGGAGCGCAATCAGCACGAGCTGGACGATGAGGGGCAGCGTCCGCCGGCGGCGCGCGGCCGCCCTGCGCGGGAGCGGGGTCATCCGGTCACCTTCCCGGCGAGCTCGTCGGCGATCTTCGAGGTGGTCGGCGCGCCGTCACCGGCCTGACAGACGGCGACCTGCACCAGGCTCGTGTCCTTCACCCGCGCCTGGTGGTAGCAGGCCCAGCCCGCAGCGCCGTCCTGGGTCGCCTTCCACGCCATGACGACCGCGAACGGCGCGTGCGCCGTGTAGGTCCACTTCGAGGTGCGTCCGGACTGGTCGGTGAGTGTCGAGGACGGGCACTTGGTGAGGCCGTCGGTGAGCGCGCGGAAGGCTGCGGCCGCCTTGTCGCTGTCCGGGAACACGCCGATCACCTGGTTGACGGTGTAGCTGCCCGAGCCTGCGGCGTCTTGGTAGGTCGCCGACAGGAACGCCTTCCACGCCTGCCCGTAGACCGACTGCGTCGTCGGTCCGGCGGCGACAGCGCATTCCGACGGGGTCGCGGCGAGCGGGGCGTGTGGCTGGTTCGACTGGGGCCCGGTCACCAGCGTCGTTCCGGCCAGTTTGCTGACGCCGTCGGCGCTGAGCAGGTCCGCCTGGACGGTCCCCTCGGCGATGTGCGGAGGGAGGCCCGTCGGCTGTTGCGGCCAGAACCACCACCCGATGCCGGCCAGCAGGAGACAGGGCACCACTGCGGCCACCAGCAGCCGCCAGTGGCGCAGCACCCCGACTCCGCGGCGCGCTGCCCGCGCCCCGGGCGGCGTCACCGACGCGGCCGGCGGTTGCGCGCCCGGCCCGGCAGCCGGTTGCACGGGCACGGACGGCGCCGTGCCGCCGCCGCGGCCGAGCTGGGGCGGCACCGCGCGTGGCGTCTGCTGCCAGGTGGGCGGTGCCGGTGTGGCCGGGTCCTGGTTCCAGTAGTGCTTCGTCATGACGTCCTCCTGGTCGCGGTGTTCGGGTCGGCGCCGTTCATCGGCTGCACGAGACGGCGAGGAGGAACAGGAGGAACAGCACGGCGAGGAGGCCGAGGCAGCCGATGCCGCCCTCCGGGTTCTTGGTGTTGGTCTCGACCGTTCCGCCGGGGTACAGGCCGGGGTGGCGGTTGGTGTAGTGCGCGATCTGTGCCCGCTCGCCCTGGGACTCGGTGCCCCAGGAGGTCTTGAAGCCGCACTCGCCGCACCGGTAGCGGTATGCCATGTCAGGTCCTTGGACTTTGTCGGTGGGATGGTGGATCGGTCGCCGCTCGGCGGGGTCAGCGCCAGCGCCAGCAGACGGTGTAGCCGAGGTCGGGGAACTCGTTGGAGCGCCAGTAGGTGGAGGCGTCCTGGCCGCAGAACGCGGGGTAGTTCGGCGTGCTGGTGCGTCCGGTGACGTAGACGTTGGAGCGGTCGCAGCTGCCGACGTTGGTGAAGGTGGAGCCCGACTTGGACAGGCATTCGCGGACGGTGGCGTAGCCCGCGTCATCGGGGAACACCATGGACAGGCACTGCAGGACGTCTTGGTCGGCGCCCTTGGGGCCGGAGACGGTCCGCCACTGGTTGTAGTGGGGCCAGCTGTCGCACTTGGAGTGGTCGCTGGTGCCGCGGTAGACGGCGAGGACCTTGAAGGCGCCGGTCCGGCAGGACAGCAGCGACCACGGGCCCGCGCCGTTCGGCCCGAAGACGCAGTCGCCCTGCCGGGCGTGGTAGGAGTCCCCGCCGGAACTTTGGTAACTGAGGCACAGGACCCGCGAGTAGCGCTTGGAGCTGACGCTCTCGTCGTTGCCGGGCACGTTGGCGCAGCCGTCCAGGTCGGTGCTGCCCTCGTTGATCCGGACGACCTTGAACGTCCCGGTGGTGCAGGTGGTCGGGGTGAGGTCGGCGTGACCGCTGGTCCCGGTGTCGAAGAAGCAGTCGCCGACGCCCGCGGTGGCGACCGGATCGGTCGGACTCGGGCTCGGGGTGGGCGTGGGTGTCGGGGTCGGGGTTCTCGGGCGGGTGTTGCTGAGGGTCGGATCGGGCTGCGGGGTCCGGTACGAACTGCCGGCGGAGCGCGATGGGTGACTGACCGTCAGTGGGTGGCTGTCGGCGGCCGAGCGGGCGTCGGCCGGGTGGGAGTCGTCACGGTGGGCCACAAACAGCAGCACTGCCACGACGGCGGCCACGGCGGCGAGCACCTTGCCGACTCCGGCCGCCGTGCTGCCCACTCCCGCGCCACCTGCTGCCGAACCCGCCGAACCTGCCCCGCTGTTGACGCGCGGTCGCGGGGCAGCCGGCCCGGTCGGCGGCTTCGGCTTCGCTCCGCCGGCCGGCTTCGCTCCCCGGGCGACTTTCGGCCCGCGGCCGGGCTTCGACTTGCCGGACGCCGAGGCCAGTTGCTCGGCCCAGGCGGCGGGCGTCGGCCGGGCGGCCGGGTCCGTCCCGAGCGAGGCACGGGCCAGGTCGCCGAGGGCCGGGTCGATCGCCGCCAGCGCGGCCGGGTCGGTCGTGCTCTGGTCGCGGGCGAAGAGGCGGACGGCGAGCAGGGCGAGCTTGTAGGTGTCGCTGTGCCGGGTCGCCCGTTCCTCGCCTGCGGGGACCTGCCAGTCCGGGGTCTCGGCCTGCGGCAGCACCGTCGCAAGGTCGGTGCGGGCCGCGTCGCAGTCGATGAGGAAGCACTCGGGCTGCGGCGCGAGGGCGAAGAGCAGGTTCTTCGGCGAGAGGTCGCCGACGGCGACGCCGAAGCGGTGCAGCCGGTCGAGGGTGGTCGCGAGGTCGGCGAGCAGCAGCAGCCGGTCCCGGTCGGTGACGGTCAGTCCAATTCCGGCGACGTAGGCGTCCTCGTTGAGGAGGTACTCCAGGGTGGCGAGCCGGGGCAAGCCCTGGTTGCCGGCCGCCAGGGTCCGGAGCGTGAAGCGGAAGCGGTCGGGGACGGCCCGCATCAGGAACCCGCACGTCTGTCCGCCGCGCCGGACCACGGCGGCCGGCCAGGCGGTCTTCTCGCACAGCCAGCGCCCCTGTTCGCCGGTCAGCCGCCCGGGCAGCGCGACCGCAGCGGCCAGCGCGGCCGCGTCCACCTGCGGCAGCACCGCGGGGGCGTACTCCTTGTAGACGACCTCCCAACCGCCGTCGGCCGCCGACTCGTTGATGCGCTTGTTGCGCACCCGGTGGACCGATCCCTGGCCTCCTCGGCCGAGTTCCCCGTCCAGGGCCAGCGTGGCGAACTCGACCGGGGCGGCCGGCCGCGCGCTCACCTCGCTCCCCCGGCCCGGGGCCAGATCGCCAGCAGGGTGCGGTCGTCGTCGAAGGTCTCCCGGGTGAAGTCCAGCACGTGGCCGAGCCACAACGGCGGCGGCGGCGACGCGAGCTGGCGGGCGAACAGCTCGCCGACCCGGCCGTCGCCCTCGCCGAGCGGGTCGCCGAACCCGTCGGTGCCGACCAGCAGCGTCCACGGCTCGGCCAGCCGCCCGACAGCGGTCTCCGGCCAGTCGGGGACCAGGGGAAGCGGGGAGACCTCGTTGCTGACCAGCGGCGTGCCCGGTACGGCCTTGCCGCCGAACAGCGGGTGATAGCCGCCGCCGGCCCGGTCGAGGAACCACGCCCCGGAGTCGCCGATCCGGAACACTTCGGCCTCCAGGACGTCGCCCGTGGCACGGACCACCCCCGCCACCAGGGTGGTCGCGTACAGCCGGGCCACCTCGGCCGCCTGCGGCGCGGCGACGCCGAGCCGCCACCGCGCCAGTTCGCGCAGCCGTTCCACGGCGTGGGCCGCGACGTCGGCGCCGTCCAGCCGCTCCGCGCCCCGGTCGAGCAGGTGCAGGATGCGTTCGACGGCGGCCCGGCACGCCTCGACGGCGCCCTGGTGGGACTCGGCGGCGCTGGACACGCCGTCGGCGACCGCGAAGACGATGCTGCCGGTGGCCTCGTGCACGGCGGCGCGCGCCGCGTCCTGGCGCGGCTGCCGGTAGTAGCGGTGCTTGGCGCCGCGCACGGAGGCGAACCGCAGGGTGAGCCGGTCGGTGGACCAGCCCTCGCACTCGCTGTCGGGGAAGTCGAAGGCGTACTGGCTGGGCGGCCGGGCCTCGAACTCCAGGCCCGGCACGTCCACGGTGATCCGCTGCCACGGTGCCCGGTCCGGCCCGGCCGCCGGGGGTGGCCCGGCGGGCCTCGGGGGCGCCGCCGGCGGCGTGGGGTCCGGGTCGCCCCGGCGGGCGGGCGTCACCGGCCGACCTCGTCGATGGCCATGGTGAACTGGTCGGGCCGGTTCACCACCAGCTGCGGGTTGGCCGAGTTCAGGGCGTGTCCGGAGGCCACCAGGCTCATGGTGAGCGAGTGGAAGAACTCCGAGATCGCCCGGCCGACGTCGGTTCCGGACTTGGCGAGGAAGGCGAACTCGGGGCGGGTCGCGACGTCGACCATGGTCTGCGCCCGGGCGTCGCCGAGACCGCAGGCGATGATGTTCGGCGCGGTCGGCGTGCGGTCCCGGTCGGTCAGCTCCGCGTGCGGCGCGTGCCAGGACGAGCCGTCGGTGGGCTGGCCGTCGCTGAGCAGGAAGACCACCGGGCGGTGCACCCGGTAGCCCTCGCCGCGCAGCCACTTCACGTCGCCGGGGATCCGCTGCAGCAGGTCCTCGAAGACGGCCCGGTAGTTGGTCACCCCGCGGATCACCAGCCGGGGCACCGTGGTCTCGGTACGCATGTCGGCCACCGCGAGCCGAACCTGCACGTCGTCGGAGAAGCCCAGCACGGCCAGCCGGAGCTTGGCCGCGACCATCGGCTCCGCCCGCAGCCCCTCGCACAGCGACGCCACCCCGTCCCCCAGCTCCCGCTGGTACGGGGCCATCGAGCCCGACTCGTCGGCCACCACGTAGGCCGGCAGCAGAACGCCCTTCGCCTCCGCCATCGCAAACACCGCCTCCCTCAAGTTCACGCAACTGGTGTCGCGGACGGGGCGGCCCGGGCCGCGCAACGAGGTGCGCCCAGGGCCGCGGAACCACTGTCCGCACCACCGATGCTGGCGTCGCGCCAGGCAAACGCACAGGTCACAGCGCCGGTCATATGTGACCGGTCATCAGCGGTAGGCTCGCCCTCGTTCTTTCGAATCTTCGGGGGAAGGGCGGGTCGTGGCGGAGACGCTCGGAGCACTGCTGCGGCAGTTACGGAAGCAGGCCGGTCTGACGCAGTTCCAGCTCGCCGAGCGGGCTGGGCTCGGCGAGAGCACCGTCCGCCGGATCGAGACCGACCGGCCCTTCGACCACCGGCTCGGCACCATCAACCGCATCGCGGACGCGCTCGACGCCGGCCCCGAGGACCGCCGCCGGCTGAGCGCCCTCAGTGGCGGCACCGTCCCGGAAGCCCCGGTGCCCCCACCGGAACCACCGCCGCCGCCCCGGGACCACGGCCCGCTCGCCGACGCCGCCGAGGAGCTGGCCCGCGAGAGCCGACAGCGCTGGCGCCGCGAGGAGGCCCAGCACCGAGTGCACCACCCGTTCGCACTGCCGGTGCGCTGGCAGCAGGTGTCGGCGGGGGTCGCCGACCAGTCGGCCAACGCCCACCTGCTGGCCCCCGGCGAGGCCCGCACCGAACCGGACCTCAGCGGCGACCTGCGGCGGGTCGCCGAGATCTACCAGCGCGTGCCGTCGGGCCGGCTGGTGGTCCTCGGCCGGGCCGGATCGGGCAAGTCGATCCTGGCGGTCCGGTTCGCCCTCGACCTGCTGGACACCCGCACCCGCAACGAACGGGTGCCGGTGATCTTCAGCCTCGGCGCCTGGGACCCGACCACCGTGGCCCTGCGCGACTGGCTGATCGCCCGACTGCTGCGCGACTACCCGCACCTGGCCCGGCGGGTCCCCAGCGGCAAGACACTGGCCGCGGACCTGCTCGACGACGACCTCGTCCTCCCCGTCCTCGACGGGTTCGACGAACTCGCCGAAGACCTGCGCGCCCCGGCCCTCGAAGCACTCAACCTCTCCCAGCTGCCGCTCGTCCTGACCAGCCGGCACGCCGAGTTCACCGCCGCCGTCCGAAAGGCGCACGCCCCGCTGGCCGCCGCCGTCGTCCTGGAACTGCGCGACCTCGACCTCGACGACCTGCGCGGCTACCTGCCCCGGACCGACCCGGCCTTCCCCGGGCCCGCCGACACCGACGGGCAAGGCGCGACCTGGGAGGCCGTCCTCGACCCCGCCCGGACAGCGGAAAGCGCCGGCCGCGCCAACCTCGCCGCCGCGCTGCGCACCCCGCTGATGATCGCCCTCGCCCGCACCATGTACAGCGACCACCCCGAACGGCGGCCGGGCGAACTCCTGGACACCGCCCGCTTCCCCGACCCCGAGGCGATCGAGGAACACCTGCTGGCCGGGTTCGTCCCCGCCGTCTACCGCCCCCGTCCCACCGAGCGGCTCGACACCGCCCACCGCCGACCCGGATCGTGGGACGCGGAACGCGCCGAACGCTGGCTCGGCCACCTCGCCGACCACCTGACCCGGCTCGGCCGCGAACGGCAAGACCTCACCTGGTGGGAGGTCGGCACCGGCATGAGCCGCCTCTCCCGCACCGTGATCATCGCCGTCCTGGCCGGCATCGCCTTCGGCGTCACCACCGCGGTCGGCAACCTCCCCGTCGACCTGGTCGCCACCACGCACAGCCTCCGGTTCGCCGTCGTCCGCGGCCTGCTGGTCGGCATCCTGCACGGCCTCGCCGCCGGCACACTCTTCGGACTCGTCTACTGGCACGCCTCCGCCCGCGCCGCCCTCAAACCCTCGCCGGTCCGTATGCGGCTCGGCATCGGCACCCCGACAACCCGCCGCAACGCCCGCATCCGGTTCCTGATCGGCCTGTTGGGCGGAGCGGCCGGCATGGCGCTGCTCGTCCTGGTCGACGAAGGCCTGGTGGCCCCGCTCGGCCTCGCCGACGGACAGGGCGCCGGCCTCGCCGCCGGGCTTGTGTTCGTTGTGCCGATCGCCCTCTCGACCGGAGCGGTCTTCGGCCTGATCGCCCTGTTCGAGGCCCCAGTCCGTCCCGAATCCGTCGTCAGTCCCGCCGACCTGCTGCACATCGACCGCCGCAACGTCGCCTACCACCTGCTCATCTGGACTCTCGTCCTCGGCATCGGCGTCGGTCTGGTCAACGGCATCGTGTACGGGCCGCTGCGCGGCTTCGAGGTCGGCCTGGTGTTCGGGCTGGAGGGCGCGTTCGGCGCCGGGCTCGGCTACGGACTCAGCCTGACCGCCTGGGGCCAGTGGGTGGCACTGGCCCGCATCTGGCTGCCGCTCACCGGGCAACTGCCCTGGGCGCTGATCGCCTTCCTGGACGACGCCCACCAGCGCGGCGTGCTCCGCCAGGTCGGCGCGGTCTACCAGTTCCGCCACGCCAGGATCCAGAGCCACCTGAGCCGCAGCCACCAGCAGCGCCACGGCCGCGAACAGCGCAGGCGCGACCACTCGACGAAAGGGGCACAATGAACGCCGAATCCCGTACACACCGCCCGAGCAGGCGCACCCGGCGCGCGACCGTTGCCGCAACCGCCACCGCCCTCGTCGGCACCCTCGCCAACCCCGCAGCCGCCCAGCCCGCCACCCCCACCCTGCACTACACCTGCGTCTTCCCCACCATCGGCGGACAGCCCATCACCGCCAGGATCTCCGCAGACATCCCGGCCACCCTGCCCGCCGGCGAGTCCAGCCCCGCCTTCGCCATCCACGCGGCCGCCACCGTCGAAGCCTCCTTCACCCTCGGCCTGCGCTACGTCCTCGGAGTGCGCACCATCGAAGGCTCGGTCGACGCCGAGACCCGCGTCCTCGCCCCGCAGGACGAGACCGCCGTCCCCGTCCACCTCACCATCACCCGCACCGCCGTCCCCGCCTCCGGTGCCTTCGAGATCCCCGCCACCGGCAACGCGCCCCAACTCTCCTTCACCCGCCCCGGCACCGGACGCGTGACCGCCGGCAGCTTCACCCTCCACCTCGTGCCCAAGGACGCCGACGGCAACCTGGCCGGGCCCGGCCGGGTCGACGTCCCCTGCACCCTGAACGCAGGCCAGGACAACACCGTCGCCCCCTTCGAGGTCACCCCCGCGAAAGCCTCTCCCACTCCGTCCCCCACCGCCCCTCCCTCCGCCCCGGCCCCATCCTCCGCAAGCCCGGCCACCACCCCGCCGGGAACAGACGCCTCCGCCGTCGCAAGCACCGCCTCCGCAAGCACCGCCTCCGCCACCATCATCCCGCCAGCTCCTCCACCGCCAGCGTCCGCCCCCACCACAACCGACGCCCCGCGGGCGCCAACCGCCCACCTCCAAAGCGCCGGCCTGGTCACCGCCGCGATCGCCGCAGCCATCGCCGCAGCCCTTGCCGCTGCCGCCGTCCTCCACCGGCGATCCAAACGCCGTGGAGCATCCGAGCCCTCAGCCTGACCATCCGCGATACTCGGCCAAACCCAGCCCGACGAATGCTCCCGTTGTCGGAGCGCGCCGATTGTCCACGCAGCATCGACAGAATCAGTGCCCATCGAGCGTGGAATCGCGCGTTCCCACAGGACCCAGTGCCCATCGAAGCGCGGGCCCTACAAGCGCTATGAACAACCGAGTGCTGCCGGCTGATCTGCCTCGGCCCTCTGGGTGTCAGCGCCAGCCCGCAGCGTCTGGCGGATGACGACCGATGACGCCGTTATCTGGAACCGGCTCGCCGCCTTGCTACCGGAGCCCGAAGCCCAAGGAGTCAGGGACTGCTGGGCCATCGGGGAGCAGGAGGCGGGCCTTGGTCTGCTCGTCTCCGGCCTCCTCACCCGCCGCGTACCGATCAGCCAGGCGGACAGGGCACAGATCTCCGTGCTCGCGGAGGCATGGGGGAGAGGGAGACGCTTGCCCCGGCATTCTCGAGTGCCGTGATGACGGCACGCCGGCTCGCGTGAGGCTGGTAGAGCACAGCAGCGTCACCGCCATCGAGACGGCAGGGGGGATCGAGGGGGACCTGGCCGACCTCGTTCTCGTACCGTGGATCGACTGCACGAGATGCGGCCGGGTCCTGATGCGCGCCCACGCCCGAGAAAGCTGGGGAGGGCTCTCCTGTCTCGCCCACCACTACATGATCACACTCCCGGACCGCGCCACGGTCCTTCGGGTGTTCCCAGACGACTCCGAGAACGTCGCCTTCGCCGTGCTCCTCCAGGACTGCTCAGAGCCATCGACGGTTTCTAGCTGACAGACGGCGTGAGGTTCTCGTCGCGCAGGAAGGAAGGCGTCATGGCGGATCACAGAGGAGCAGGCGCTCCAGACGCTCCGAACCGCTGGTCTTGAACCGTTCACGGCGTATCCGGGCTATGACGTACCGTGGCCTTCGCGGTGCACTACCTGTGGCCAGCCCACGGCGCCGCTCTTCGCGAACCTGAAAGGCCGTCAAGGTGGCTGCGTGCCCTGCGGACAGGCCACTTCGGCCGGTCGCCGGACGCTTCCCGCGCAGCAGGCAGAGGCCCTCATGCGGGCAGCCGGCCTTGAGCCCCTGGATCCCTACCGCAAACGCCCGGGTCCGCTGGCGCTCTCGAGCGTGTCCGACAAAATCCGTTGACGTGCGGTTGTGTGCTGTTCCTAGCCCCGTGCTTCCCCTCGCTTTGAAGATCATTTCCCCAACGCCGCTGCGTTTATCGTCGCGGCCGGGGCACAAGCCCGTCTTCCATGATCACGACCTCGGCGTGGAGGGTGTACTTCTGGGCGGCGGCAGGGTGCTTGCCGAAGTTGGGGACGTACTTGCTGGAGGTCTTCAGGCTGCGGGCCTTCATCCGCTGGCGGCGACGTGCGGGCAGGAGGTTGGCCAGCAAGGCGAGGCCGATCGCGCCGACCAGGCGGACCGGCCCTTCGGGGAAGACGCCATCGGCGGTCACCACCTGGTCGCGGGCGGCGTGCAGGGCGACGGTGAAGCTGAGCCGGTTCATGTCCAGGCCGGCCTGGTCGGCGGCATCCGCGGCGGTGCGGATCAGCGCCTGGTAGACCGCCAGGATTCCGTTAGACCTCCTGTTCGAGGTCGGCAGGGTGGCTGGAGCGAAGGACTCGACCGTCGATCATGGTCGCCTTCACGCTCGCGTAGGTGGTCTCCGCCTG
>NZ_JBVIMH010000040.1:0-63234 GCF_055579945.1 Kitasatospora sp. NPDC032150
CCCGGTCGGGCGACTCTGCGGCCACGCCGTTGGAGAACCGTTCCGTTCCGGACGCCGACGCACCGCGTCCGTCGACCGGGTCCGGCACCTCGCGGAGGCTCCCTTCCCCCGTCCCGGGCCCGCGGTCGGCGGCAGGCTGCACGGTGTCGAGCCGGCGGGGGTCCTGCAGGACGGAGCCGGAGACGCGGTCCGCGACGGGGGCCGCACTGCCCGGCTCGGTGCGCGGGACTTCGGGCGTGTCGGCGGACGGGGTGCGGAGGACCTGCTCCTGGGGGCGGTCGGACGGTTCGGCGGGCGTGGCGGAAGGCCGCGGGGGACCCTGGCGGGTGCCGCTGCCAGGCACGCCTGGCAGCGGCACCCGGTCTATCGGCCGGAAACGGGGATCGAACTCCATCGACATCAGGCTGCCGCCGACCTCGTACAGGGGCTCGTCACTCACCCGGCCCTGCTGGGCGTCGATCCAGAGGATCCTGCCGTCGTGGTTCACCGCGTTGACGGCGTGGACGTTGCCGTTGGGCCGCTGGAACACCACCACCGCGATGGAACCGGGGCCGCCGCCGCGCAGCCGGCCGCCGATCACCTCGAACGCCTCGGTGGCCGGCAGCGGCAGCTGATCGTCTCCGCGGTTGACGCGCCAGCCGGTGTTGAGCCACCTCGCCATCGCGGGCGTGCCGTCCTCCACCATCGCGGGGCGGCCGTTCCGGCCGAACACCGGGGCGGCCACGGTCGGCCGTCCGTACCAGGACTGCAGCAGGGAGCAGGCCGCATCCAGGCAGTTCCAGCGGTGGGCCGCTCCGCTGAGGTTGTTGCTGTTGATCCGGCGCACCCAGTCGGCGCTGCCCAGCTGGGCGAGGACGGCCTTCGTCGGGTGCGCGCGGTTGAAGGCCCGGAGGGTTCTGCTGCCCCGGAAGGCGACACCCGTCGGGTCCGGGAACTTCCGGAACGCGCCCCCGGGCTCGTGTGGGAAGACCGCCTCCAGCTTCCTCTGGTCCTTCGGCTCCGGATGACGCAGACCGCCCTCCCGGTCGTACTTCCGAACGCTGTCGAGGGGGTCCGGCCATGCGACGGCCACCTGGGCCGGGCGGTCGGCGCCTGCCCCGGTGCCGGGCTCCAGTGCGTCGTGGACGGGTGCGGTGGACGACGTACCCGGGCGCTGCGGCGGCTCGCTCCCGGCGGGGCGTCGCAGCAGGGCGGAGACGTTCGGGTCGTTCTCGGGCGAGTGGCGGGTGGACGCGGGAGCGGTGAGCGGCCGGTTCGCGTCCGGCTCCGGCCCGTGCGGCTCCGCAGGGGGCGGTACGGGCGGGCTGTTCAGGGCCGCCGCGACGCTTTCGGTGACGTTCTCCCCGCCGTCGCGGACGGCCGGCGCCAGCGGCGCCTCCACGATCGGACGGCTGCCGGTGGCCGCCGCCTCCGGGATCGGGGCCGGCTCGACCACGGCCGGGTGACTCGCCGCCCGATCGAGGCTCTGCGGCACCTGCACCAGCTCGGGTGCGTGCCGCGCCACGTCCCGCACGACGGGTACGCCGTCGTCGTGCCGGTCCTGCAGGACGTCGTCGAGGGCCGGGCCGGGCTCGTCGAACGCCGAGGCGATCCGGCTGAGCACCGGGTCGTGCGGCGTCGGACGGTCGCCGGACGGCCCGGGGGCGTGGCTGTCGGGCCGGGCCAGGAGGTCGTCGAGTCCGCCACCGTCCGGGACGGGTCCGGCCGGGTGCAGCGGGCGGCCCGCCGGCTCCGGGCGGTCGAGGGGCTCTCGCGAGGCCTGCAGGTCGGCGGAGCCCGGGGAGGGCGCGTCAGGTCGGTGGGGGGCGGGGGCCGGCAGGTCGGTACGGGGGGCGGCGGGCAGGGCGGCGGCGTCGCCGGGGTAAGGGCCGGGCATGGCGGGGGGTACGGGCGGCGGCTGGTCCTCGGGGTCCGTGTCACCGGGACGTCCGGTGGGCACGGGCGGTATGGCGGCCAGTAGGTCGCGCATCCCGTCGGCGTCCCGGCTGGTGGTCGCGATCGGTCCGGGGTCCGTCGTGGGCCGGGGCCGCGGCGTGACCGTAGGCGTCGGGTGGTCCAGGGCGTTCAGCGCGGCGAGGACCTGCTCCGCCTCGGCGTCGGAGGTCGTCGCGGGCCGGTCGTCGAACAGCGCGGCCATGCGCCGCGCATACTCCGCCGGCAGGCCGTCCGCTGACCCTTCCCCGGTCAGGCGGTCCAGCCGGGCGTGCAGGTCCGCCTCCTCGGCCTGCTGCCGGGCGCGCCTGGCCGACACGCCCTTGTCGAGTTGCGCGTCGGCGAAGCCGTCCGGCCGGTGGGGCACGCTACCGGCCAGCCGAGTGCGCAGTGCGTCCAGCTCCGCTGGTTCGCTATCCGTCGGCAGGGCGGGCGGGTCGGACCTGAGGACGGCCAGACGCCGGTCCAGGTCCTCCGCCGCGGCGCCGGCGGACGGCGTGAACCGCTGCAACTCGGCCAGGCGTTCGGACAGTTCCCCGTCGGACGGCCGCAGGGGCGAATCCTCGCGCAGCGCCGCCAGCCGTCGCTCCAGATCGGCGTCGGTGACGGCCCCGCGGGACGTGCCATCGCCGGCGGCCCCCTCCAGGTCCCCACCGACGTCCGGCAGGCCGGCCAGCCGCTGCCGGATCGACGACACTTCGGCGTTCTCCTCGAGGTCGGCCAGCAGCTGGGTGGCCCGCACCGGGTCGTCGGTGGCTGCCAGTTGCTCCGCCAGTTCACGGGGCCGGACGTCGTCGCCCGGCCCGTCGCGGAACAGCTGCCGGATCCGCTCCCCCTGGCCGAGGCCAGCCGCGTACTGCTCGTAGTCGTCGAGCGCGGACTGCAGCGCCGGCCCACCGGCCTCGGCGCGGTCCTCCACACCGGCGACGCGGTCCAGCCATTCCTGCCGCGATCCCCCCAGCTCCAGGATCCGGTCGGGGCCCTGCTCGACGTGCGCACGGAAGTCACGCAGGCGGGCGGAGAGGGCTTCATCTGCCAGCGAGCTCGAGAACGCCTCCAGCTTCCTCGTGACCGTGTGCCAGTCCCCTGCCGCCGCGGACGTGCGGATCTCCTGCCGCTGCGCGGACTCCAGCCGCGGCACGCCGAGGTCCTTCGCGCTCCGGTTGAGGTCACGCAGGTGATCGTTGAGGCGCTGCGCCAGGGTCCGCGGCTCCTGCGCCGGCGCGGGGTGACGGTCGAGCTCGGCGAGCCGACCGGCCACGGCAGCGTCGGCCGCGGTCCCGGTGCCGACCCCCGGGTCCTCCGGGAGGTGGGCGGGCACGGTGAGGTTGCCGAGGTCCGCGAGCACCTCGTCCACAGCGGCCTCGGTGCGCACCGGAGCGCCGGCGCCGTCCGGCGCGTCCGCGCCCGGCTCAACCGGCGGCCCTTCGGTCGACTGCGTCCGCACTCGGGGCTCCGGGTGCGCGGTGGCCGGGTCCTGCCGGTCGTCCTCCGTGCCACCGGACGCGGTGGGCACCGGCGCACGCTTCGGGGCCGGGTCCGCCGACTCGGTGAAACCACTCGTGGAGTGACCGGGCGAGCCGTTGCCGAACGCGCCGGCGGAGAGTTCGACCGGTGTGCCGGAGACCAGGCCTGCGACCGCCAGCACCAGGTTCACGGCGGTCATGGCCACCGGCGCGGCCGCCATCACGGTCTCCACTGCTTCGGACCACGTGCTCCTGCCGCTCCCCGCGGTGTCGGCCGGGGCCGTGGCCGGGCGGGTGGGTGTGTCGTCGCCGGCGGGCCGGTCGGGTCCGCCGGTGCTGACGGGACGGAAGGCGGGAGCGTCGGCCAGGGCGTGCGGGGTCTCGGTGGGTGCGTCGAGGCGCGGGCCGAGCCGCGGGACCGGGAAGGGGGCCGGGTGGCCGCTGAGGTTGGTGGCCAGCGACAGCAGCGTCAGCGGGTGCAGCGGCGGGAAGTACTCGCTGTCCCCCGGTGCGATCGGCTCGTGCTCCCAACTCCGCACGAAATTGGTGAACTTGGCGGTTATCGGGGCTGCCAGGTGGTGTCCGACGTGGCCGAGCAGGCCCATGGTGAGCCCGGAGACGAAGGTGGACCACGAGGTGGAGAACTGGTGGCTGTCGGAGAAGACGAGGTTGTAGAAGCCCTCGTTGAGGCTGTTGTGCACGCCGCCCTTGAGCAGTTCCCCGGCCGCGTAGCCGAGTTGGTAGACCCGGTTGCCCTCGTGCATGAAGTCGGCCAGCGCCGGCAGGGACTCGGCCAGCGCCTTGACGCCCCCGGAACTCAGCGCTGGGGCCGAGTCGTGGGCGGCGGCTTCCAGCACCGAGTGCAAGTGCTCGCTGAGGAGCGAGTGGTCGGCGCCGGTCCTGACCCATTTCCCGGCGAACGCCTCGCCGAAGTCGTGGCCGAGTTCGCGCGCGATCGCGTCGTCCCCGAGGATCCCGCCGAGGTGCTTCTCGAAGATCCCGCCCATCCGCTTGGCGAACGCGTCCGCGATCGAGCCCTCCCCGAACCTGCGGAACCCGTCTTGCAGTTGCGGGACGGTCGCGCCGAGCAGCCGGCCGAGGTCGTTGGCGAACGCCTTCGCCTGCGGCCCGTCGAGCCAGACACCACCGCCGCCCAGGGGGCCCGCGGCCGGATCGTGCCGCACGAGGTCGGTGAGCTCGTTGCCGGCGTCGTGCACTGCGCTGTCGGTGAACTCCCGGCCCGCGTCGTGGGCGAGCGCCGGGAGCGCGTCGTGGGCGCCGCCCTCCAACGCGTCGCGGGCCGCGTTCGCCATCACGTCGCCCAGGTCGTGGCCGAGGATCGAGCCGGCGCTCCGGCCGATCAGGTTGCCCAGCGCCTTGCCGAACCCCATGCCGAAGAGATCCAGCGGACCGGAGGTGAGGCCGCCGATCCCGCCGAACTCCAGCCCCTGGACCGTCGCGGACAGGTCCCATTCGTGCCGGTTGCCCTGCAGGAACTGGATGCCCTGGATGGCGCCGTCCAGGGCGAGGCCGCCGGCCACGCCGACGACGGTGTGCATCGCGATCGACTTCAGCAGCCAGCCGAGGATGCTGGCGATCGCCTCCCGGCAGGCCGCGTACTCCCACGTCAGGTTCGCCAGGGAGGCACCGCCGGTGAACGGCGCCCAGACCGACGCGAACGCGATTTCCGCCGCCAGCTGCACCAGCTGGGCGATGATCATCCACTTGCTGTACTCGACCTGGTTGGCCGTGTCATAGGCAGTCTGCGACAGCTTGGCCGCCTGCCCAGCCGCCTCGCCCAGGTAGTCGGCGCCGCCGGACTGCCCGATCAACTCGCGCATCGAGGTGACGAACGCGTCCGCGGCGTCCCCCTCGAAGCGCAGCAGGCAGACGTTCACCAGCTCGACGATGTAGTTCTTCAGTGTGGGGATGTCGTCGGCGATCGCCCGGTAGTCGTCGCCCGCCGTCCGCAGCGCCCCTTCGTCGGCCTCCGGCCACGGCATCCCCGAGACCGCCGAGAACAGGGACGCCAGCGCCGGCGGAAGGCTGATGGAACCCGACATACCGACTACCTCTGTCTGCTTGCTTGTTCGCTGTCCGGTGGGACCGTCACACCCGGTCTTCGTCCGCCGGGCCGGTCGGCTACATGCCGTTGACCAGATCCGTGGCGTTCTGGTCGGCGTTCTGGAACTGGTCGGAGGTGTCCTGACCGGTCGTTCCTGCCGCGTCGACCGCGTCGCGCACGTTGCCCAGCAGGTCGGTCAGGTTCTTGGTCGGATCGTCCACGGTCTGGTGGTACTGCTTGCCGATGTCGTCGTTGCCCGCGGCGTTCTTGTTGTACGTGTTGATCTCGTCGATCTTGCTGCGCATCTGGTCGACCAGGCCCGACATCCGGTCGAAGTCGCCGAAGGCCTTCTTGAGGTCGGACAGCGCGGTGAGCTTGTCAGCCACGGAACTCCTCCTGCTTTCCGGCGCGGCGCGCCTGGTCGCCCTCCACTGCCGCCGGACGCATCGCCCGCAGCGGAGCGAGCAGTTCGTCCAGGTCGGTACCGCCGGTCATCGACTGCCGCAGCAAGTCTCCGAGACCCTCGAACGGCCGCATCGACTCGATGACCCGCTCGCCCATCCGGGCCATGGCCTCGTTCAGCACGTCGATCAGCGCGCCCGACAGTTGGGCCGGGGCCATCGAGCGGTAGTCGGTGGTGTGGAAGGTCAGTGAAACGACCTTCCCCTGCGGGCCCACCGTGGCCGTGACCATCCGGTCCTTGGACGTCGCGCAGGCCGTCACCGCCATCAGTTCCCGGCGGGCCTCGTCCATCCGGGTCTGCTGTTCCCGGAGGCTCACCATCGCCTGCTCGATCTGCTCCGCAAAGGGAGACGTCATGGCTTCCACCTTTCGTTTCCAGCTCCCGACTCCCCTGGGGGCGAAGGGAATTGATGTTCCGTTCCGGTCCACGGCCGGCGACCGGCACCGGAACGGCCGGCCCGGCCGGGTGGCTTGGGCACCACTCCGGGGTACCACCCGGCCGGACCCGGGGCTCAGCGGCCGATCACACCGCTGACCGCGCCGGTGTCAGTACCCCAGGTCTCCTCGTCCTCGGCCAGCCAGGTGGTCCGCTGCCGGTCCTGGCTGCCGGGGCCACCGGCGGGCATGCCGCCGCCCGCGGGCATCATCGGTGCGCCGCCGCCACTGGTGGTGGCGATCCGTGGTTCCGTCAACTGTGCTTCCTCGCCAGGCGCGGCCATCCGCTGCTCGGCGGCTGCGTTCTCGGCCATGGCCGCCTCGCGGGCGGCGGCCTCCTCCGGCGGGAGTTCGCCGCCGTTCGCCAGGGCCTCGTCGCTCAGGCCGGTGGCCGTCCCCAGCATCCGGGCACCACCGACCGTCGCGGGGCCGCCCGTACCCGTCGCGGGCGGGGAGCCGAGCAGTCGGCCCTCCGGGCTGCCGGCGCCGAGCGGGCCCGACGGGCCCGAGGAGCTGGTGCTGGGCCGGAACCCGGCGGCGGGGCCGAGCATCGCGTGCTCCTCGTTGGCCAGCAGTTGGCTGTCCTCCGGGAGCGGTTTGCCGTCCGCGCCGAGCAGCGTGCCGCCCCTGCCGATCGTCACGCCCTTGCTCACGACCACGGGGTTGCCGTTGGCGTCCGGCACCGGCTTGCCGTCCGGACCGACCACCGTACCGTCGGGTTTGATGCTGGAGCCCTCGGGTACCGCCGCGCTCGGGCCGCCGGGAAAACCGGCGCCGATCGCCGCCCCCGGCGGTACCAGCTCCGGCCGGCCGTCGGGGCCGGCGATCGCTTTGCCGTCGGGGCCGAGGAGCTTGCCGTCCGCGCCGATGGTCGTGCCCAGGGGCACCAGCGTCGGCAGTCCGGTCGCCGGGTCGGTGAGCGGCTTTCCGTGCTCGTCCAGGACCGGAACGCCACCGGCGCCGATGCCCTCCGCGCCCGGGGCCAGGAGGGAACGGACCGGGCCCGGGCCGGCCCCGAAGTGCCCGCTGCCGAGGGTGACCGAGGGTGCCGGACCGAGGCCGGTGGGAGCTCCGCCGGCCGGCAGGGGGTCCGAGCCGGTCACGGAGCCCGTGCCCACACCGTCGGGGGTGAGCGCGAGCTGGTTGGTGTCCGGGCCGGTGAGGTCCGACGGGCCGCCGGCGCCGGCCTGACCGGTCAGGTCGCCGAGCAGCCTGTTCAGGTCGTTCTGCACGCCCGAGCCGGGGTCGATGGTGGTGCTGAAGGCGGCCGGGGGGCGCAGCCGGGTGGGCCGCAGGTCCACCAGGGCGGTGTTGGCGTGCTGGTAGCTCTGGTCGAGCATGGCCATCGCCGGGCCAGCCGCGGCGTCGAGGGTGGTGCTCACGTTCTGTAGCCACAGCACCTTGGCGTTGTGCTGCACGCGGTCCCAGAAGTCCTGGGTGGTGGGGTCGCCCTGCGGGGTACTGATGGTGACCCGGTTGGGGACACCGTCGGGGCCCTGCTCGATGTGCGGCACCGTGCCGCTCATCGCCGTCAGGAAGGCGTCGTGGACGCAGTTCACCGGCCACGCGAGGCGGTTGCGCCAGGCGGTGTACCCCTGCCACAGGGCGCGCTGCGCGGCACCGATGTCCTGCCTGGTCTGGTCGAGGACGGCGGAGTACGGCGCGGGAGTGTTCAACTGCGTGTGCA
Source organism: Kitasatospora sp. NPDC032150 (assembly GCF_055579945.1). Classification (NCBI taxonomy): domain Bacteria; kingdom Bacillati; phylum Actinomycetota; class Actinomycetes; order Kitasatosporales; family Streptomycetaceae; genus Kitasatospora; species Kitasatospora sp. NPDC032150. The sequence goes on from NZ_JBVIMH010000040.1 coordinate 8,048, forward strand.
GGTTGTCCAGTTCACCGGCGATGCCGAGCAGGGCCGACTTGAAGGCACCGGCCGCGCTGCCCTGGAAGTCGCTGTCGCCGGTGTTGACCTTGTCGGCCCACCCGCGGATGGTCGGCATCCAGCCGGTGAGCCAGCCGTCCACGTCGCGCAGCAGTTGGGAGGCGGCGTCGAAGCTCCACACGCTGGTGGTGCCGTTCTGGTAGGGGGACCACAGCAGCGGGGTGAGGATGTTCAGCGGGTTGCGGTCGAACAGGCCGAGCGGGCTGTCGTCCTTGAACTGGCTCCAGTCCAGGTTCACACCGACGACGGTGGAGTAGTTGGTCTGGTGGGTGATGCCGTCGTCGTAGCCCTGGACACCGCACGTGAAGTTGTAGGAGAACCAGACGTCGTAGGCGGTGCTGGGGTTGGTGGCGGTTTCCACCTTCCAGTCGGCGAGCCAGTTGGCCGACTGGCCGTCGAAGGCGACCTGGTCGCGGTGGGTGATGGTGGACTGGTTCTTGTCGGCGAACACCCCCAACGCGTCTTCCCATTGCATGGCTCGTTGACTCCCAAGGTGTGGTGACGGCGCCGCTCGAAGCGTCGTGAGGATGGTGGTGCGGGCCCGGGCGGGGCCGTGGACCCCGCCCGGGCCCTGGACGGAGTCCGTGCCGCGGCTAGGTGATCGGCGGCAGGCTCGTGGTGGAGGGCGTGCCCGTGCCGCTCAGCCCGCCGTAGACGTCCTGCAGCACGTTCATCATCTGGACGGCGCTCAGCGCGTCGTCCTCGGCGTTGTTGAGCGTGGTGCGGGCCTGCTGCAGGTCCAGCGACAGCCCGCTCACGGTGCTCTGCAGGCCGTCCAGCTCGCTCTTCAGGCTGGCGCACAGGCTTTGGAACCTGGCCTGGAGCTGTCCCGGGCTGGGCATCTGCTGCGTGGAGTTGCCCGACAGCAGCTTGCTGTAGTCGCCGGGCCTGGTGCCGGTGCCGGAGCCCGCGGCGGCGGCGAACTCGTTCACCCGCGCGACGATCTCGTTGTTGCGGATGTCCTCGAGGAGGTTCGCGATCTGGTGCAGCGCGAAGTCCTGGAGGTAGGCGTCCGTGACCTTGAGGGTGTCACCCGAGTCGGCCTGGTCGTGACTGTCCGCCATGTCCCGTCTTCACCTTCCTTTCGGCTGGGACCGGGCAGGGATGCGCCGCCGTTCAGCGGCCGAACCCCTGGGCGCCGCGGCGGTCGGCGTCGCGGAAGCCGGTGTGCACCTCGCGCAGGGTCTCGGCGGCCGCGGCGATGTCCTGGGTCATCTGCGCGTCGGCGCGCTGCACCGCGCTGTAGAAGGTGTTCGCGGCGGTCTGCAGGTCGCCGGAGAGCTCCTGGCCGGCGGCCTGGATGGCCTGCATGCAGTCCTCCATGCTCTGGTGCATGCGGCTGCTGGACTGGAGGAGCTCCTCGACGGCCGAGTCGAGGGCGGCGTGCTGGATGGCGACGTCGGCCATGGTGTGCTTCCTTTCGGGTGGATGAGCAGCGGTCAGTTGACGGAGAGGGCGCTGAAGACGTCCTCGGCGGGACCGGTGTGGACGATGCGCTGCTGGGCCTGCTCCTCGGCCTGGTCCAGGTAGCCGTGACCGGTCTGCATGGCTTCGTGCATCTGCTGGTAGGCCTGGATGACGCGGTTGTAGTTCTCCCGCCAGTCCTGGAGCTTCTGGGAGTACAGACCGGCGCTCTCAGCCCGGAACGCCTGGGTGATCTGCTGGTTGATGTCCTCCACGCCCTGGGCCGCCCGGCTCATCGAGTCGACCTGGTCGGTCAGGCTCGCGAGGACCCGGGCGACAGCGCCATCGGTTGTCTGCAGGAGGTTGGCCATCGGGGGGTTTCCTTCCCTGGCGGATCGTGCGGGCGAGTCGGTCGACCCGCCTCGATTCGTTCAACGCGGCCTACTGGCAATGGGGTTCACGTTTTCGGCGGTGCCTTCAGCCCGCACAACCCGCCTTCGCCGGCAGCGCCGGCACGATGCCGCCGCCGGCGAGCGCGGCGGTGTCGAGACTCGGTCCGCTGGGCAGCAGACCCAGCAGGCCGCCGGGGACAGCCTCGGGCGCGACGGCTCCGTAGCCCAGTTGTCCGGCCGTGGCGGCGGAGGGGAGGGCGTACTTCACCCCGTTGTCGGTCACCAGGTACTGCGTCGCACCGGTGCCGGCTCCGGACAGGGCCCGTACCAGTGCTCCGCTGCCCGGACGCACGGCGATCCGGTCCGCCGAGGTGCACGTGGCGGGCACGCCCGGCTGCACCGCGGGCGGCTGGCCGACGAGCGACGCGGCGTCCGCGAGGACGGTCACGGTGAGGGCCGGGCCGGCGGCGGGATGCAGGTCGGCGCACACGCCCGCGGACGGGTTGGGCGTCAGTAGCCGGGGCGGGTCGGCGGGCAGACCCTTGACGGGCAGCGGGTCGGCGGGATGGGCGGTCAGGTCGGCCGGCCCGACCGCGACGGGCACCGGCGGGGCGCCGGCGTAGGCATCGCGCTGGGTGCGCGGGTCGCCGCGCAGGAGGTCGAACTGGGTGACGGTGAGCGGGGCCAGCCCCGCGGTGGTGAGCACGTAGTGGTCGCCGCCGGGGCCGTTGAACAGCTGACCGACCCTGGTCCGCTGACCGGCGAGGACGGGGCCGGGCGAGCCTCGGCCGTCGATCCGCGGGGCGGCCAGGTCGGGGCCGGCCGGCAGCGTGTCGAGGAAGGGCGCGGTGACCGGGAAGGGGGTCGCGTGGGCCCAGCCGAGTGCGTCGACCGCGCCACCCCTGACATCGACCCTCAACCTCTCTCCCTGCCAGAGCAGTTCTCGGGTACCGTCGGGTTCGCCAACGAGCACGGCCTGGTCGGCCGCGAGTGCGCTGCCCTCCTGGCGCGGTGCGATCGCGAGGGTGAGCCGGGGTGTGCCGGCGCCGGAGGGCTCGGCTTGCTGGCTGGCGCACGCCAGCCAGGGGGCGGCACGCAGCGCGGAGGCGTCCGGGAGGGCGTCGGGGGCGCCGACGATGCCGACCGGGGCGGCGATCACCGAGCCGGCGAGGGAGTGCTCACTGACGTGGTCGACCGTCATCCGATCCCCTGCCAAGAGCTTGGCGCTGGTCTCGTTGAGGACCGGGTGCAGCGTGTCGCCGAGGTAGAGGTAGCGTGCCCCGGTCTCGTCGACCACGACCAGCGTGCCCGGCTTGGCCCAACTGGTCGCCCCTCCGGGCCGCATCACCCCGTAGACGGTGACCGCCGCGGCGATCAGCGCCGCGAGTACGGCCCCGGCGACGCTGCCGCGCATGGTGCGGCCGACCGGAGTGTCCGGCGTGTCGGGATCGGATCGCAACATGCCGGAGGCGAGCCTGCTCAGGACGAACAGGTGGGCTTGCACCTGGTCGCGTCGGGTCTGCATCGGGGTTCCTCCTCGGGGAGCCGGGCGCGCGCCGGCGGTGTCAGCCGTGCAGCGCGCGCAGAGTGTGGAAGACCCCGGCCGCGGCCAGGGCCAGCGGCAGCAGGGCGAGCGCCGCCAGGTTGTGCAACAGGTCGGCGGCCCGGCCCCAGTAGGGCAGCAGCCGACGGCCCGGGATCGTCCAGGCCGCGACCAGCAGCGCCGCGGTGACGGCGAGCAGGCCGGCCAGCACCAGCAGCCGGCCCGCGGGGCTCTGCGCGAGGGTGAGGCGGACGATCAGCAGTGCGACTCCGTAGACGCCCGGCAGCAGGACCGCCAAACGCTGCCGCCGGCTGCCGATGGCGCGGGCGTGCAGGGTCAGCAGCAGGCTCAGGGCGGCGGCCGTGCCGAGTTCGGCCCAGCCCCGGCCGAGGGCGAGCAGGGTCAGGGCCGCGGCGCACGCGACCGTGACGGCCAGATGGAAGGCGGTCAGGTATCCGTCGGCGATCGCGCTGCGCGCGATCACGTCGTCGGCGGGGAACGGCTCGATGCCTTCCTGGAGCTCCTCGGCGTTGCGGGGTAGCACCGGGAGTCTGAGGCCGGACAACCGGAAGGAGATCGAGGGGATGAAACCGCCGAAGACGACGGCGAGCGTCGCGATGATCGCAGCCGAGTGCTGCGGTGGCAGGCCGGCCAGGGCCAGTGCTCCGGCCACGATCCCCAGCAGGCCAAGCAGCATCAGGCCGAGGAAGAACGGCGCCGCGCAGGCCGCGGCGGCCAGGGCGAGAGCGGCCGCGCCGGCCGCGGCGCAGGCCACGGCCAGCAGCCGGGCGCCGGTCAACTCGGCGCCGGGGGCGCCGGTGGGCAGCAGCAGGCCGGCCAGGGCCAGGTAGGCGACGGCCGCGCCACCCAAGGCGGTACCGGCAGCGCCGTCCCCGACCGCGCGTGCGGCGCTGAGGGTGGCGAGCAGCAGGAGCGTGCCGGTACCGGCAGCGGCGAGTTCGCGCAGCTGCTGCGGGCCCGGCAGGGCGAGCACGGCCAGGCCGGCTGCCAGGGCGGCCAATGCCAGGGCGAGCGCGACGTGGTGGGTGGTGACCGGCCGCCAGGAGTCACCGCGTTCCTGCATCCCGGTGGCGACGCCGTCCACCAGGTCGTCGAAGTGCACCGGTGGCAACACCGCGCGCCGCGGACGCAGGTACAGGTCCTCGCCGTCGCGCAGTCCCAACGCCTCGCAGGTCCGCTCCTCGTCCAGCGGCGGGCCGCCGAGCGTCTGCAGCACCCAGCCCGCATGGTCCAGCCCTTGCTCCTCGAAGTCGGCCCCGGCGTGGCCGAGGATCGCCGGCAGCAGGTCCGCGAGCGGGATGTCGGCGGGCACGGCGAGTTCGAAGAGCACCTGCGGCGCATGGAATCTCAACCGGCACAGCCCCGCGACCGCGTTGTCGTTCACGCCCGATCCGCCTCCCGTCTGGGCTCGGCCGCACCCGGTGTGCGACCGCTCTCGTCGGCGCGCACGGCGCCCGTCAGGGTGAACGGCGGAGAGGAAACGGAGAGTTCACACGTCCGGGACGAGGTGGAACGGTGAACCCTGGCCGGGGCGGCGCCCGTCGAACCGGGCGCAGATGCGCATCGGCAGGTGAGGAGACCTTCGTTGAGCGTGGTGATGGTCAAGCGCGCGGCCCGCCGACCCGGCCCGGAGATGCCGGAGGGGGAGATCCAGCTGCAGGAGCCGCCAGGCCTTCCCGAATCCCAGGGCGGCATGGGGGCCGTCATCGGCATGGTGCCGATGGCGCTGAGTTCACTGTCGATGGTGTTCATGTTCCTGCGGCCCGGCAGTGGGGCGCTGACGTACGTGGCGATCGGCATGATGGCGGTGTCGGCGGTGGGCATGCTGCTCACCCAGCTGATCCGCGGCTCCAGCGACCGCAAGCGCCAGCTGCGGGCCGAACGGCGCGACTACCTGCGCTACCTGTCCCAGATGCGGCGTCAGGTCCGCAAAGTGATCGGCAAGCAGCAGCTGGCCCTGGCCTGGCGGCATCCGGCGCCCGACGAACTGGGCTCGCTGGTGCGCACCTCGCGACTGTGGGAACGGCGTTCGGCGCACCCCGACTTCAGCGACGTACGGATCGGCACCGGCGCGCAGCGCCTGGCGGTGCGACTGGCACCGCTGGCCACCAAGCCGGTGGCGGACCTGGAGCCGCTGTGCGCGCATGCGCTGCGGCGCTTCATCCACGCCTACGGCACGCTGGCCGATCAGCCCATCGCCATCTACCTGCGCGGGTTCGCCCAGTTGCTGGTGCGCGGGGCAGCGCCGGAGGCCGGGCGGGCGATGGTCCGGGCGATGCTGGCCCAACTGGCGCTCTTCCACGGCCCGGACGAGCTGCGGATCGCGGTGGTCACCGACGCCGATCACCGGGCCGAGTGGGAGTGGATCAAATGGCTTCCGCACGCGCTGCACGCCGTGGACACCGACGGCGCGGGGCCGGTGCGGCTGGTGGCCGCCTCGCTGAACGAACTGGAGCAGCTGCTGGGCGACGAGTTCACCGGCCGCCCCGGCTACGAGGCGGACGCCGTGCCCGGCCGGGACGAGCCGTTCACCGTCGTCGTACTGGACGGGCCCCGGCCCCCCGCCTCCGGGCGGGCGCTGACCGGCTACCGCAACGCGGTGATGGTCGATCTCGCCGACGCACTGGAGTGGAAGCCCGCCCGGTTCACCCTGCGGCTGCGGATCGGGGCGGGCCGGCTGGAGATGGTCGGAGCGGACCGCAACCGCAGGGACGAGGTCACCGACCTCGGCCGACCCGACGCGCTGTCGCGGCCGGCCGCCGCCCGGCTGGCGGTGCAACTGGCCCGGTACCGGGTCGGGGAGTTCGCCGAGGCCGGCGAGCCGCTCGCGGCCGACTTCGACCTCGCCGCGCTGCTCGGCATCCACGACCTGCACAAGCACGACGTCCAGGCGCACTGGGCGCTGCGCACCCAGCAGAACAGACTGCGCGTCCCGCTCGGCCTCGGCACCGACGGCACGCCGGTGGACCTGGACATCAAGGAGTCCGCGCAGGGCGGCATGGGCCCGCACGGCATGCTGATCGGCGCCACCGGCTCCGGCAAGTCCGAACTGCTGCGCACACTGGTGCTGGCCCTGGCGATCACGCACTCCTCCGAGGTGCTGAACTTCGTCCTGGTGGACTTCAAGGGCGGTGCGACCTTCCTCGGACTGGACCGACTACCGCACACCTCGGCGGTGATCACGAACCTGGCCGACGAGGCGGCCCTGGTGGACCGGATGCGCGACGCGCTGCACGGCGAGATGGTCCGCCGCCAGGAGGTGCTGCGCGCGGCCGGCAACTACGCCTCACTGCTGGAGTACGAGAAGGCGCGGGCCGCCGGCGTCCCGCTGGCCCCGCTGCCGACGCTGTTCGTGGTGGTCGACGAGTTCTCCGAATTGCTCGCCGCACACCGGGATTTCATGGACCTGTTCGTGATGATCGGCCGGCTGGGCCGGTCGCTGGGCGTGCATCTGCTGCTGGCCTCGCAGCGGCTGGACGAAGGCCGGATGAACGCGTTGGAGTCGCACCTGTCCTACCGGATCGGCCTGCGCACCTTCTCCGCCATGGAGAGTCGCGGCGTGCTGGGCGTACCGGACGCCTACCAGCTGCCCAGCCAGCCCGGCCACGGCATCCTGCGTAGTGACACCTCCACCCTCACCCGGTTCAAGGCCGCGTACGTCTCCGGGCCGTACCGGGGCCCGCGCCGGGCCGTCAAGCAGACGGTGGTGGCCGGGCAGGTGGTGGCGTACGGCACCGGGTACGTGGCGCCGCGCGAGCTGCCGGCCGCAGTGGTGGTAGAACCCCAGCCGGTCGAGGAGACCCGTTCGCTGCTGGAGATCGCAGCGCAGCAGATGGTGGACGCCGGCCCGCCGGCCCACCGGGTGTGGCTGCCGCCACTGGATGTGCCGCCGACTCTGGACGAACTGCTCCCCCCGCTGGCGCCGCACCCGCACTACGGGCTGACGACCGAGCAGGCCACCGGGCGGGGGTCGCTGACCGTGCCGGTGGGCGTGGTGGACCGCCCCTTCCAGCAGGCGCGCGATCTGCTGACGGCCGACCTGTCGGGCGCCGGCGGCCACGTCGGCGTCGCGGGCGCACCGCAGAGCGGCAAGAGCACCCTGCTGCGTACCCTGATCGCCGGGCTGGCGCTCACCCACACCCCACGCGAAGTGCAGTTCTACTGCCTGGACTTCGGCGGTGGCACACTGGCCTCACTGCGTGGCCTGCCGCATCTGGGCGGGGTGACCGGACGGCACGACGGTGAGCGGGTGCTGCGCACCGTCGCCGAGGTCAACGCGGTCATCACCCGCCGGGAAAAGTACTTCGCCGAGCTGGGCATCGACTCGGTCGCCTCCTTCCGTCAGCGCCGGGCCGCCGGCGAGCTGCCACAGGAAACCCACGGCGACGTCTTCCTGGTGATCGACGGCTGGAACACCCTGCGCCAGGAGTTCAACGACCTGGTGCAGGTGCTCACCCTGATCTCGCAGCGCGGGCTCAACTACGGCGTCCACCTGATGATCGCCACCACCCGCTGGAGCGAGATCGGCGGCGGACTGCGCGACCAGCTGCAGACCCGCTTCGAGCTGCGGCTCGGCGACCCGGTCGACTCGGTGGTCAACATGCGGGCGGCGGGCACCGTGCCCAAGCTCCCCGGTCGCGGCCTGACGGACGACCAGATGCACTTCCTGACCGCGCTGCCCCGCACCGACGGCAGCGGTACCACCGAGGACCTCGGCGAGGCGGTCGCCGACCTGGTCGAGGCGGTAAACGACCACTGGAGCGGCCCGGCCGCCCCCGAGGTGCGGATGCTGCCGCTGCTCGTGGAGTCCTCCGCCCTGCCCGCGCCGTCCGGCCGGTTGCGGGTGCCGATCGGCCTGGAGGACACCGAGATCGCACCGTTGTGGCACGACTTCGAGGAGTCGCCGCACCTGATCGTCATCGGTGACAGCGAATCGGGAAAAACCAACATGCTGAAGCTGATCACCGACTCGGTGGTCGCCGGATACTCGCCGGAGCAGGCCCGGATCATGTTCGTGGACTTCCGGCGCGAGCTCTACGACTGCGTACCCCAGGAGTACCGGCTCGGCTACGCCGTGGCGGTGGACGTGCTCCGGCAGATCGTCGACGGCGCGGCGAGGGCGATGGGGAACCGGGTGCCGTCCGCCGACATCCCGCCCGCGCGGCTCAAGCTGCGCGACTGGTGGGAGGGGCCCGAGCTGTTCGTCGTGGTGGACGACTACGACCTGGTCGGCGCCGGCGCCGGCGCCCATCCGTTCGCGGGACTGCTGGAGCACCTGGCGCAGGGCACCGAGCTGGGCCTGCACGTGATCGTCGCGCGCAGCGCCAACGGCGCGGGCCGGGCCCTGGGCGACCCGCTGCTGCGCAAGCTGCAGGAGGTGAACACCCCGGCCCTGCTGCTGTCCTGCCCGCCCTCGGAAGGCGCGTTGTTCGGCAACGTAAAGCCCCGTCAACTGCCCACCGGACGCGGCTTGTACATCACCCGGCGACGGACCGTCCAGGTGCAGACGGCACTGCTCGCCAAGGAGCATCCGGCGGTACCGGCGGGCTGAACCCCGGCTCGTGCCGAGGACCTAGACCCAGGCGACCGGCCCGGCCCCCGGGCCGGTTGCCCCCACCAGCGAAGGCGGCAGAATGTCCCCCCTCTCCACCTCCCCGGCGCCCGCCGCGAGGCTCCGGACGGTCGGAGCAACCCGATGAGTGTGCCGACCAACCCCGCGGACAGCGCGGTGCTGCGATCCGTCGGTGCGCACTTCGCCATCGTCGACGCCGACCCTGACGGTACGGGTGATTCCCTGGCCGCCGCACTCGCCGGGCTGCCGCCCGCGCCCGAGGCCCTGCTGGTGCTGGCAGCGGCGGCGCACGCCGCGCCGGCTCTGCGCCGGGAGCTGCCCCGCCTGGCGGCCACCGCCGTCGAACGGGGTGCGACCACGCTGGTCCTGGCCGCGTCCGGGCTGGCCGGTACGGTCGCCGGCAAGCGCAGCCCCGCCCAGGTGGCGGCGAGCACCGCCGGGCTTCCCGTGATCGCCCCGGACGGCGTGGTCTCCATCGAGCCCGACGGCGCACTGGTGGTCACCGCACCCGACGGCGACCGCGGGTCGTGGTGGTGGGTGGCGCCGACGGGCCGGCCTCACCGGATCGGCCCCCGCTGGCCGGCGTCATCGCCCTCGGCACTTGCCGGCACGGCGCCGCTCCTGGCCGTCCCCGGCGGCCACTGGGTCACCACCGACACCCGCCTGCCCGTCCCGGCCGACACGCTCGCCACCGTGTCCGTACCCCCGGGCATGCTCCTGCTGGCCGTCGGCACCCCCACCCGGCCGCACCTGCCGGCACACCGCCTGATCGACGCCATCACCCCGCTGGCCCCGCTGCCGCCCGGCGGCATCCTGCTCAGCGCCCCCTGGGCCAACCCCGCCGCGCTCGTCGGCATGGCCACCGCGCTCTCCACACACCTCGACCGCGACATCCGCGCCGCCGTCGGGCTGCCCGTGCGCAGCGGCGCGCACACCGACGGCGGGCCGGACAGCACGTTCCTCGACGCCTCAGGCGCGCCCAGCTGGCAGCCGAGCCTGGTCGAACTCACCGTCTCGGCCGCCCGTGGCAGGGTTGTCGCCTCCAGCTGGCGCTGCAGCACAGCGGGCCCCGACCAGCTGGGCCCCGCCGTCTTCCGGGCGCTGTCCGGCTGGGTCATCGAAGCCATCCCAGCCGGATGGTGGCTGCGGACCGAAGGCCACCCCCGGTACGCCGCGCCGCGCCTTCGTCGCCCCGATCCCCGGCGCCCGCTGCTGTGCGTGGGCGAACGCGGCCACCCGGTCCCCGCGGACGTCTGGCACCGGCTGGACCTGCTCCTCGCCCAGCTGCCCCGGCTCGGCGGCGAACGCCCCGCCCTGCTGCTCGACCCCACGGCCGACGCCGACACCCAGGCCGCAGCCCGCGACGCTGCGCTGCGCCACGGCCTCGACTTCACCGGCCCGCCCGCGGCCACGCCCTCCCCCACCGCCGCACCGGCGACCTCCCACACCGCCGCACCGGCGGCAGCCGCGCCAGCCGCGGCCGTGCACCGCGCCGGCGTCTTCTTCACCGCCGAGCACTGCCACCCGTTCGCCAACCCCAGCCGCTCAAAGGACCGGGAGGCGCTCAGGACCCTGCTCGGCGACCACTACCACCGTCTCGCCAGCCAGGCCGAACTGGCCGTCACCCGCCTCCCCGCGCTGCGCTCGGCCCCCGAGGACGACGTCAAGCCCGACCTGGTAGCGGTCCTGCTGCACCACACCGACCCCGGCCGGCCCGCCACCCGCCGGGAACTCGTCACCGCCGCCCGCGACGGGGACCCCGGGCCGCTCACCGCCTACCTCGGTTGCCTCAACTCGGGTCTACACCGGCTCCCCAGCCACCACGGCCCGGTCCTGCTGGGTGCCGACAACCCGGCGGATGACCTCGGCGGCTACGTCCCGGGACGCGTCCTCGTCGAACCCGCGCCGGTGGCCGCCCTGCCCGCGTACGACGCCCTGTTGGAGGCCGCCGTGGAGTTCGCGGTCTGGTCGACCACTGGCCGGCGCACCGCGGCGTTCGCCGCCGCCGGTGACGAACCCGAGGTGGTCTTCCCTCCCGGCACGCGCTTCACCGTCCTGGCCGTTCACCCCCGGGGCGACGAGCATCCGGCCCGGGTCCTGCTGCGCGAGACCCCCTCCCCCACCGGCCCCGCCGCCGACGAGCGCGGCCCCGACCGCGACCGCCAAGCCCTCGACCGGCTGAGCAGTTGGCTGCGGCGCCGAGACGCCCTCGCCCGCGGCGAGCAGCGCCCGGTGCCACGTCCCGAGCGCTACCGGCTCGCGCTGGGGACGCAGGACGCGGTGCCGGACGTGCCGGCCGTCGATGCACGCCCACACCGTGAACCGTGAACCCGTGAGCTGCTCGGGGCCGGTCAGGCCCGAACCCGCGCCCGCTGCCCGGTCGGGCCCACCGTCCCATCAGCCTGTACTGCTACCCCGTCACCGTCGCCTGGTACCCGCTGGGTACCAGCTCGGCGAGCCGGTCGCTGAGCACGGCGACGCTGCGGCCGTCCTCCCGGCTGCGGTAGAGGTCGATCGCGACGGTGAAGCGCGCCGCGGCCTCCTGCCGCCGGCCAAGCTCCAGCAGCAGCTCGGCGTACCCGTTCTCGGCGATGGCCCGGACGTGGTCGTTGCCCTCGTGCGTACTGAGGTCGACCAGCTTCAGCCAGGCGGCCTCTGCCTCCGCCGGGCGCGCCAACTGCCCCAGGGCCAGCGCCTCGCAGGCGATCGCGGCGAGCCGGACGTGGCCCGGGGGGCGGCCGGCCAGCAGGACCGAGGCCCGCCGGGCGCGCCGCAGGGTCTCGGCCGGCGCCCCGGAGCGCAGGTCGACGTAGCAGACGACGTGCAGGGCGTACGCCTCGCACCACGGGTCCTCCGCCACCCGGGCTTCCTCCAGCGCGAGCTGCGCGTAATGGCGGCTGAGCTGGTCCTCCCCCAGGGCGAGGCAGGCACCGGCGAGCGGGACGAGGGTGCGGACCCGGTGTGCGGGATCGGCGTGGTCCGGATGCGCGTCGAGCCCTTGCCGGAGGTGGCGCACCGCCTCGGGCAGCCGGTTCATCTCCTTGTGGACGAAGCCGAGCGACGAGAGCATCCGCGGCACTGCGGCCCGGTCCGCCGAGTGCTCGGCCGCGCGCAGGCCGACGTCGGCACACGCGAGCCAGCTTCGGTACGCGCCGGAGGCGAGGAACAGGCCGGTCGCGTTGTCGGCGAGCCGCCAGGCCCGCTCGTACTCCGCGGAGCCGGCGCAGCGGTGGACCATCGCCCGGACAGCTGCTTCCTCCTCGGCCAGCCAGCGCAGCGCGTCGCCGATCTCCCGGTGCCGGGGCAGCGCCTGCGGGGTGTGCTCCGCCGCGTGGTGCAGACCGCGATCGCGGCCGGAGACCAGGGTGTTGGCGGCCGCCGTCGCCGCGAGGTAGTAGTCGGCCAGGCGGGCGAAGGCCAGGTCGCGGTCATCCTGGGTCAGCTCCTCGTCCAGCAGCTGCGCGCAGTACAGCCGGACCAGGTCGTGGAGCTGGTAGCGGCCCGGACTCGCCTCGGTCACCAGGTGCAGCGCGGCCAGCGCGTTCAGGGCGCTTCGTCCAGTGGCCAGTGGCTGCCCGAGCAGGGCCGCCGCCGCCGGCGCGTCGACGCCGACGCCGACGCCCGGGTGGAGCGCGATCAACGGCAGCAACTCGGCTGCATCCAACGGCAAGTGACGTCTGCTCAGGGTGAGTTCGCGGGCCACGCTGACATCGCCCGAGGCGCCGAGCCGGCGGAGCCGGTTGCGTTCGTCCTCCAGCTCGTCGACGACATCCGACACCGACCAGCCGGGGTGGTTCGCCAGCCGGGCCAGGGCGATGCTCAGCGCCAGCGGGAGGTGGTCGCAGAGTTCGATCAGACGGCGTGCGGCCTGCGGGTCCTCCTCGGCCCGGCGAGTGCCGATCCGGCGGCGCAGCAGTTCCTCGGCCGCGGCGGCGGTGAAGGGCCCCACCGGGAGGAAACCGGCGCCCTGACGTACCATCAGGTCGCCCAAGGCGTGCCGGCTGCACACCACGACGGTGGCGGAAGCGCTGTCGGGGAGCAGGAGTTCGACCTCGGCGGCGGACGTGGCGTTGTCCAGGACCACAAGCAGGGTCCGGTCGCGGGTGCGGTCGCGGTACAGCCTGGCACGCTCCTCGACCCCGTCCGGGATCTCGTCCTCGGGCACGCCCATGGCACGCAGGAAGGTGTGCAGGAGTTCTGCCGGATCGGTCGGTCCGCCGGTGCTGAATCCGCGCAGGTCTCCGTACAGCTGACCGTCGGGGAAGCGGTCGGCGGCCCCATGGGCCCAGTGCGTCACCAGCGAAGTCTTGCCGCTGCCGGCCGCGCCCGCCACGATGGCCACCCCGGTGGTCCGGCCGGCATCCGGGCCGCACATCCGGTCGAGCCAGCCGCGCTCCCCCGGGCGTTCGACGAAGCCGGGCAGGCGGCGGGGAAGCAGCCGGGGGGCGAGGTAGCCCGCCGGCCGGGCTCCGCCAGCCGGGACGGCGGCCCGCTGCCCGGACGTGCCGAGGATCGTGTGCAGTGCGCCGGCGACGGCCTCGCCGGGTTCCGTGCCGAGCCGGTCGGCGAGTCGCTCGGCCACGTCCCGGTAGACGTCGAGCGCCTCGGTGCGCCGTCCGGCCTGATCCAGTGCCAGCATCAGCGCGGCCACCAGGGGTTCGCGCAGCGGGTCGGCGGCGACCGCGGCCCGGAGCCGGTCGACGGCCAGTTCGCCGAGGCCCTCGCCGAGTGCGGTCGTGGCCCAGGCCTGGGTCGCCGCCAGGCGGGCCTGGTCCAGGCGTCGGGCGAGCGCGCGTACCACCTCGCTGTCCGGCAGGTCCGCGAGGGCCGGTCCGCGCCAGAGCCGCAGTGCCCGGTCGAGCAGGGTGAAGGCCTCGGTGCCGTCCGCCTGCGCGGCGGAACCGAGCAGCGCGTCGAAGCGGTGCGCGTCCACCGTCAGGGGGTCACCGGTCAGCTCGTAGCCGCCGGCCCGGGTCTCTACCGAGAGGCCGTGGCCGCTCAGCATCTTGCGCAGCGCGGCGATGTGGCCCTGCAGCGCGGCCCGGGCCTGCGCGGGCGGGTCGGCCTCCCACAGCGCGCCGAAGAACCTCTCCACGGGTACGGTCCGGTTGATGTGCAGGGCGAGCAGGGCCAGGGCAGCCTTCCGCTTCGCCCCGGCCACGACCGGCCGCCGACCGCCGGGCTCGCACAGTTCCACCGGCCCGAGCAGCAGAATCCGCGGATCCGCCATGCTCAGTCCTCTCGCTTCGCTCTGCCGGCCTGCCCCGGGCGCCGGGGCACGATCGCCGTCCGGCCGCCGTGCCGGTGCCGGCTGTGATGATGACTCTGCGTACCCGCCCGGCCGGCGGCCGGGCCGTTCAGACTCCGGGGGTTCAGCCGCCGAGCCGGGCAAGCAGTTCGGGGTGGCCGCCCAGGGCCTGGTCCAGTACGTGCCGCCTGAACGGCGCGTGATCCGCGAGGTCGACGTCGGCCCAATCGATCCTGCCGAAGGGCGGCTGGGGATCGTACTCGATCAGCAGTTGCACCCGCCGGGCGACATCCTCGCCAGCCACCCGGCTGACCAGGTGCAGCGCCATGTCGATACCGGCCGCCACGCCCGCTGCCGTGACGTACCGCCCGTCCTCCACCCAGCGCTCGGCCACCGGGCTCGCGCCGAACGGCGCGAGCAGGTCGCGGAACAGCCAGTGCGAGGTGGCCCGGCGGCCCTCCAACAGCCCGGCCGCGGCCAGCAGCAGCGAGCCGGTGCACACCGAACCGACCACCGACGCCCCCACCGCAGCCCGGCGCAGCCGGCCGAGCAGCTCCTCGTCCGCCATCGCGGCGAGCGTGGGTGCCAGGCCGCCGGGCACCAGAAGCACGTCTGGGTCGGGGACTTCGTCGAAGGTGTGGCTAGGCAGCACGGCCAGCGGGGTGTCGGTGCCCATCGGCTCGATCCGCTCGCCGAGCACCACCGTGCGGTAGCCCGGCGCGAGGTCCGCCAGCGCGGCGCAGACCTGGAGCGGGCCGACGAGGTCGAGCACGGTGATACCCGGGTAGGCGACGAACGCGATCGTCACTTCGGGCGATGCAGTCCGCTCGGCAGACCACTGGGTCATGGCAACTCCTGACTCTCGGGGACGGGAAGCCGGCTCCTACCGGCCGTCACCCCACCGTTTCCGACCCCGTCCGCACCGGCAAGCAGCACCGGGGGGGAATGTCCGGAATCCTGTGTTCCCTGTCCGTCGGACACGATCGGCTAGATTGGCAGCCATGACGACCGAAGCCCGGCACGTGCTGGTGATCGGCTACGAGCAGGCCGAGCTCCTCGACATCGCCTGCGTCGTGGACACCCTGTCCGCGGCCAACCGGCTGGGCGCGGACCCCCCGTACCGCGTGCAGCTGGCCTCCCCGAACAACCGGCCGATCCACTCCGCGGGGGGACTAGTGCTCGCGGTCCACACCGGGATCGAACGCGTCCGGGGCAGGCTGGACACCCTGGTGGTCGCCGGCGGGCCCGGCCACACCGCCGCCGCGGCGGACGCCGGGTTCGTCAGCCACGTGGCCAAACTGGCCGCCCGCAGCCGCCGGGTGGCGTCCGTCTGCACCGGCGCGAGCATCCTGGCCGCGGCCGGCCTGCTGGACGGACGGCGGGCGACCACGCACTGGGCCCATGCGCGGGAGCTGGCCGACCGCCACCCTGCGGTCATCGTCGACAAGCGCCCGCTGTACATCATCGACGGTGACGTCTGCACCTCCGCCGGCGTCACCAGCGCGCTCGACCTCACCCTGGCCCTCGTCGAGGCCGACCACGGGCCCGAGCTCGCCCGCTCGATCGCCCGCTGGCTGGTCACCTACATGCAACGCCCCGGAAACCAGGCCCAGTTGTCCATATTCGTCAAGGCCAAGCCGCCCAGCCACCAACTTCTTCGTGAGACCGTCCAGTACGTCACCAGCCACCTCGACGGCGACCTCACCACTGCCGCCCTCGCCACCCGGGCGGGCGTCAGCGAGCGGCACCTGTCCCGACTCTTCCTCGACCAACTCGGCCAACCACCGGCCCGCTTCATCCGCACCGCTCGCGCGGAGGCCGCGGCCCGACTCCTCGAGTCCACCTCGCTCCCCCTGGCCACCGTGGCACGCCAGTGCGGCTTCGGCTCCCCCGAAACCCTCCGCCAGGCCTTTCAGGCCCACTACGCCACCAGCCCCTCCGCCCATCGCGCGGCCTTCCGGACAGCCCACCACCCACTTCGGGAGGACTGACCGAACGGCCCCGACCCATCGCGGGCGTTTTATCTATTTACGTAATACGTATTTTATTTGCGTATTCTTCTAAGCGCACCTAGGCTTCAGATGTCTGCGCAATCGGGGCCGCCCAAGGCCGAACGACACCTTCGGACCGCGCAGTTGAATCCTGCTCGGCCCGATGCCGCGCTCGCCCGTCGCTCCCGTTCCCGTGAGGTGTGCCGTGCTGTCCCCGGACTCCGTCCCCATCGTCCGCACCACCCTGCCGATTGTCGGCGCGAACCTGCCGGAGATCACGGCCCGGTTCTACGCCCACGATGTTCGCCGAGCACCCGGGGCTGCTGGACGGCCTCTTCAACCGCGCCAACCAGGCGAACGGAACCCAGCGCGGCGCACTGGCCGGGGCGATCGCCGCCTTCGCGGGCATGCTCGTCGAGAACCCGGGGCGGCGCCCGGACGTGCACGCCGAACGCTCCCCCGCCGACCACGCACTGCGCGCTGAACTCGAGGCCCTGGTCTCGCTGCTGCCCAACGCCAGCGCGCACGTCTGGTACGTGCGGCCGGAACCAGGTTGGCCGGCGGACCGCACCGGTCGCATCGACGTTTCCGAACTCCCGCTCCCCGCCGGGGTCCAGGCCTACCTGTGCGGACCGCTGCTGTTCATGCAGGCACTGCGCACCGCCCTGCTCGACCGGGGCGTGCCAGCCGACGCGATCACCTACGAGGTCTTCGGCCCGGACCTCTGGCTCAGCCGCAGCTGAGCCACCGCCCGCAGGGCGGCAACCACCACGGCGTACCACCGCTGCCGCCCGTGTCGCTGCGCGCACCCGCCGGGCGAGCCCCTCGGGACGACCGACAACCGGCCCCTCCCGGGCTTCCCCCGCCCGGACCGCTACCTCCCACCCCTCGAAGAAGGACCACGCATCGTGCATCAGGACACAGACGGATCCAACGGTTCGGCGGCAACCCCGCTGAGCCTGACCGGCGCGCAACGGGGTGTCTGGTACGGCCAACAGCTCGACCTCGCAAGCCCCGCCTACAACACGGCCGAGTTCGTGGAGATCCAGGGCCCGGTGGACCGGGTCCGCTTCGAGGAGGCGCTGCGCAGCGCCGTCGCGCAAGCCGAAGCACTGCACGCCCGGTTCACCGAGGACGGCGGCGAGCCGCGGCAGACCCTGGGCCGGGCAGCCTGGCAGCTGCACGCCGTCGACGTGTCCGGCGAACCCGACCCCTGGTCGGCAGCCGACCGCTGGATGCGCGAGGACCTCCAGCGGCCGTTCGACCTGACGCGCGCTCCGCTCTTCGGGCAGGCGCTGATCACCCGCCGCCGCGCCAACCAGCTGGCCAGGCTGCTGGCGGCCCGGGGCGCGGGCCCGGGCCGGATCGTCGCGGTGGCGCTGCCCCGCTCGATCGACCTGGTCGTCGCGCTGCTGGCCGTCCTGAAGTCCGGCGCGGCATACGCTCCGCTGGACCTGGACCACCCGACCGAGCGGCTGTCGGCGATCCTTCAGGACACGGATCCCATCGCCGTCATCACCTCCGCCGCGGTCGGCACGGTGCTGCCCGGCGGCTCGCCCACCGTGCTGCTGGACGACCCGTCCACCGCGGCGGAGGCGGCGGCGCTGGCCGACGGGGACCTGCGCACCGACCGGTCTTCGCCCGGCGGTCCCGCCCCGGAGGACACCGCCTACGTCATCCATACGTCCGGCTCCACCGGCCGTCCGAAGGGCGCGGCGCTCTCGCACCGCGCGATCTGCAACCGGCTGCGCTGGATGCAGGACGCGTACGGCCTGGGCGAGGACGACCGGGTGCTGCAGAAGACCAGCAGCGGCTTCGACGTGTCGGTGTGGGAGTTCTTCTGGCCGCTGATCACCGGGGCGACCCTGGTGGTCGCACAGCCCGGCGGGCACAAGGACCCGGCGTACCTGGCCGAGCTGATCCGTCAGGAGGGCGTCACCACCGCCCACTTCGTGCCCGCCATGCTGAGCGCGTACCTGGCGGAGCCCGCCTGTGCCCGGCCGACCCGGCTGCGGCGGATCATCTGCAGCGGTGAGGCACTGCCCGCGGACCTGGCCACCAGGGCGGCGCAGGTCATGGGTGCGCCCGTGTACAACCTGTACGGCCCCACCGAGGCCGCCGTCGACGTCACCGCCTGGGCGCACACCCCCGGGAGCACCGGTGTGTCGGTGCCGATCGGCCGACCGGTCTGGAACACCCGTACCCATGTGCTGGACGCGTTCCTGCAGCCGGTCGTGCCCGGGGAAGCCGGTGAGCTCTACCTGGCCGGCGTCCAGCTCGCCACGGAGTACCTGGGGCGGCCCGCGCTGACCGCACAACGCTTCGTCGCCGACCCCTTCGGGCCGCCCGGGACCCGGATGTACCGCACCGGCGACCTGGTCCGTCAGTTGCCGCAGGGCGAGTTGGAGTACCTGGGCCGAACCGACCACCAGGTGAAGCTGCGCGGGCTGCGGATCGAACTCGGCGAGATCGAGTCCACTCTGACCACCCATGACGGCATCGACGCGGCGGTGGTGCTGCTGCGCGCGGACCACGGCACGGGCGCGGGGGCGCCCGCGGCCGAGGGCCGGGAGATGCTGGTCGCCTACGTGGTGCCCCACCCCGGCGTCGAGCCCGACCACGAGGTCTGGCGCGCCCACCTGGCCCGCACGCTGCCCGAGTACATGGTCCCCGCCGTCTTCACCGTTCTGGACACCCTGCCGGTGACCGCCAACGGCAAGGTCGACCGCGCCGCCCTGCCCGCGCCCCGACTGCCCGGTGCCACCGAGGACGAGCGGCCGGCCACGGTGCACGAGCGGATCCTGTGCGAGGTGTTCGCGCAGGTGCTCGGACTGCCCGGGGTCGGCACCGGCGACAGCTTCTTCGCGCTCGGCGGGCACTCCCTGAGCGCCGCCCGGGTGGCCGCGCGGGCCCGTACCGCACTGGGTGTGGAGGTCTCGATCGGCGACCTGTTCCAGGAGCCGACCGTCGCCGGGCTGGCTGCCCGGCTGAACCGCGCGCTGCCCGCCCGGCCACCGGTGCGCCCCGTGCCGCGGCCCGCTCTGCTCCCCCTCTCCTTCGCCCAGCAGAGCATGTGGTTCCTGAACCAACTCGACACCTCGGCCGCCACCTACAACATCCCGCTGGTGGTGCGGCTGGAACAGGACGTCGACCACGATGCGCTGCGGGCGGCGCTGGCGGACGTCACCGACCGGCACGAGAGCCTGCGGACCTTGCTGCCGCAGGTCGGCGGTTCGCCACGCCAGGAGATCCGCGCGCCGGGCACCGTCCGTCCCGAGCTACGGGTGGTGGACTGCCCGGAGCAGGAAGTCCAGGCGCACGTCGACGACGCGCTGCGGCGTCCGTTCGACCTGACGCAGGACCCGCCGCTCTGGGCCGGCCTGTACGGCACCCAGCCCGGGACCCGGGTGCTGGTCGTCGTCGTCCACCACAGCGCAGCCGACGGATGGTCGCTGCGACCGCTGGCAGCGGACCTCTCCGCCGCGTACGCGGCCCGGCTGGAGGGCCGGGCGCCGCAGTGGCAGCCCCTTCCCGTCCAGTACGCCGACTACACGCTGTGGCAGCGCGACCTGCTCCAGGACCGGTCGACCACCGCCAGTACGACGGCCCGTCACCTGGCCTTCTGGAGGGCGGCACTCAACGGTCTCCCCGAACAGACCCCGCTCCCGGTCGACCGGCCCCGCCCCCAGCCGGCCACGCACCGCGGTGCCGCCCTCGCGCTCGAAGTGGGCCCCGATCTTCACCGCGGGCTGCTGCGCCTGGCCGAGGAGAGCGGCGTCAGCCTGTTCATGGTGCTGCACGGCGCCCTCGCCGCACTGCTCACCCGCTGTGGCGCGGGCACCGACATCGCCATCGGCACCCCGGTGGCCGGACGGTCCGACGAGGCTCTCGACAACCTGATCGGGCTGGTCGCCAACGCCCTGGTGCTGCGCACCGACACCTCGGGCGACCCGGGCTTCGGCGACCTGCTCGCTCGGGTGCGGGCCTTCGACCTTGCCGCTTTCGACCACCAGGACCTGCCCTTCGACCTGCTGGTGGAAGAACTCAATCCGGTTCGGCACCCGGCACGGCACCCGCTGTTCCAGGTGATGCTGGCCCTGCAGAACAACTCCGAGGCCGTCCTGCGCCTGGGCGGCAACCAGGCGCCGCTGGAGCCGAGTTCGACCGGTACGGCCAAGTTCGACCTCTTCGTCGACGTGCGCGAGCGCCGCACCGCCGACGCCGCCCCAGCCGGTCTGGCCTGCCGGATCGAGTACAGCACGGACCTGTTCGACCCGGGCACCGTGCGGCGGATGGCCGACGCCCTGCACGCGCTGCTGGCCGCCGTCGCCGACGACCCCGCGCTGCCGATCAGCGCCCTGCCCTCCCCCGACCGGTCGGCCGAGCCCCTAGCGGACCGGGACAGCGGGTTCGACCCGGCACCGCTGGAGCGCGAACTCCTCACGCTGGGCGGGATCCGCGAGTGCGTTGCCCTGCCGCCCGCACCGGACGGGCCCGGCCGGCCCCGTCTCCTCGCCGTACCCACTCGCAGCGGCGTGGTCGAACAAGCGGCGAAGGCCATGCGGCGGAGCGCGACCGATCCCGCTCGCGCCCCGCGGGTGGTCGCCGTCTCGGACCTTCCCAGAGACCCGGACGGGACGGTGGACACCGCCGCGCTCGAGCGGCTGCCGCTGCTCGACGGCGAGTCGGCCGAGCAGTGGCAGTGTGCCCTGGCCGCGCTGCCCGGTGTCCAGCGCGTGAGCGTGGCCCTGGAGGAGGTCCCGGAGGAACCGGGTCGGCTCTCCGTCGGCCCACAGGCCGACCGGCGCCCCGCTGGGCCGCCGGTCCGGCCCGCTCAGCCCGCGGTGGCCGCCAGCCCCGCCCTGAGCGAGGGACCGGAGCTGCCCGAGACCGCTCTGCGCACCTGGGGCCAGGCGCTGCGCGAAGCCGCCGAGGGCGGCGAGTACGCCGAGGTCGTCCACGTGCGCCCTGACGGCACCGAGACCCGGCGCTCCTACGCCGCACTGCTGGCGGAGGCCTCCCGGGTGCAGGGCGGACTGCGCGCACTGGGCCTGCACCCCGGTGACCAGGTGATCCTCCAGTGCGACGACACCGAGGACTTCCTGGCCGCGCTGTGGGGCTGCGTGCTGGGCGGCTTCGTGGCCGTGCCGCTGTCCGTCCCCGTCTCCTACCAGGTGGCCTCCGCTGCGGCGGCCAAACTGGAGGGCGTCTGGCAGATGCTGCACCGACCGTGGATCGTCACCTCCGCAGCCGGCGAGGCGGACCTGCGCGAGCTGGCCGGGCGACGGAACTGGTCCGGGCTGCGGCTCGCCACCGTCGACGCGCTGCGCCAGGGCGCGGCCGACTCCCACTGGCACCCGGCGCAGCCCGACGACACGCTCCTCCTGCTGCTGACCTCCGGCAGCACCGGCCTGCCCAAGGCGGTCCGGCTCAGCCACCGCAACGTGCTCACCCGTGCCGCGGCCACCGCAGCGATGAACTCCCTGACCGAGCACGACGTCTCACTCAACTGGATCCCGCTCGACCACGTCACCGGCGTGGTGATGTTCCACCTGCGGGACGTCTTCCTCGGCTGCCGGCAGGTCCACGCGCCCACGTCCTGGGTCCTTCAGGACCCGCTGCGCTGGCTGGACCTGGCCCACCGGCACCGGGTCAGTGTCACCTGGGCACCGAACTTCGCCTTCGGCCTGGTCGCCGAACAGGCCGAGCGGATGGCCGGGCGCGACTGGGACCTGACGCCGATGCGCCTGGTGACGAACGCGGGCGAGGTGGTCGTGGCGGCCACCGCCCGGCGGTTCCTGAAGGCCCTCGCGCCGTTCGGGCTGGCGCAGGACGTCATGCATCCGGGCTGGGGCATGTCGGAGACCTCCTCGGTCGTGACGGACGCCCGGCTGCCCGCCGAACCAGGCGACGCGGACGAGACGTTCGTCAGCTGCGGGCTTCCCTACCCGGGGTTCGCCATGCGGATCGTGGACGAGCGGGACGTCGTGGTGGCCGAAGGAACCGTCGGCCGGCTCCAGGTGCGCGGCAGCTCGGTGACCTCCGGCTACCACGACAACCGGCAGGTGAACGCGGAGTCCTTCACCGTCGACGGCTGGTTCGAGACCGGGGACCTGGCCTTCCTGCGCGCCGGTGAGCTGTTCATCACCGGCCGCGCCAAGGACGTCATCATCGTCAACGGCGTCAATCACCACAGCCACGAGATCGAGGCGTGCGTCGAGGAACTCCCCTTCGTGGTACGGAGTTTCACCGCAGCCTGTGCGGTGCGCAGCGACCCCGCAGCCAGTACCGACGAACTCGCGCTCTTCTTCCACCTCGAAGCGGGCCAGAACCTCGCTCAGGCCCTGCGCGCGATCCGGGGGAAGGTCACCCGGGAGATCGGCGTCAGCCCCGCCCACCTGGTACCGGTCGAGACGGCACAGATACCCAAGACCGAGATCGGCAAGATCCAGCGGACCCGGCTGCGCAAGCTCTTCGAGGCGGGCGCGTTCGACGACGCCGCCCGAGGCTCCGAGCTCCTGCTCGACAGCGCGGCCACCGTGCCCGACTGGTTCCTGCGCCCGGTATGGCAGCGCGCCGAGCAGGTGCACTCCTCGGAGTGGACAGCGCGCCACACCCTGGTCCTGGCCGGGCGCCACGCGCCGGCCGTCGAGGTGGCCGAGGCGCTCGCCGCGCGGCTGCGCCAACAGGGCAGCCGGTGCACGATCGTCACTGCGGCCGACGCCTTCGAGCGTCTGGGCGCGGCCCGCTACAAGCTGCGGGTCGACGCCGTCGAGGACCACCACCTGCTGCTCGGCGGCCTGACCGGCGACGACCGTCCGGTGGACGCCGTGCTGCACCTGGGTGCTTTCGGCGCCGGGCGACAGGAACCGGACTCCGTCGAGGCCCTGCTGGCCGCCCAACGCGACGGCGCCGACAGCCTGCTCTGCCTGGCCCAGGCCCTGGCGGCGGCGCATACGCCCGGCAACCGGGTCAGCCTGCACCTGGTGACCAGCGACAGCAGCGCCGTGCTGCCCGAGGACGCCACGGGCTACGCCCACGCCGCCGCGGGCGGGCTGCTCAAGAGCCTGCCCGAGGAACTGCCGTGGCTGAGTACCTGCCTGGTGGACATGTCAGGCACCGACCCGCAGCGGACAGCCCGGTTGCTGCTGTCCGAGGCCGCGGTGCCGGTGACCGACCGTGAGGTGGCCTACCGCAA
The DNA here is from genome assembly GCF_055579945.1 of Kitasatospora sp. NPDC032150. Classification (NCBI taxonomy): domain Bacteria; kingdom Bacillati; phylum Actinomycetota; class Actinomycetes; order Kitasatosporales; family Streptomycetaceae; genus Kitasatospora; species Kitasatospora sp. NPDC032150. The sequence goes on from NZ_JBVIMH010000040.1 coordinate 31,477, forward strand.
CGAGCAGCGCTGGGTGCGCCGGCTGGCGCAGCTACCCGCCCCGCTGCCCCGCACCGAGCCCGCCGCGCCCGACGGGTTCCAGCTGATCAGCGGCGGCCTCGGTGGCGTGGCCGTACCGCTCGCCGAGCACCTGCTCAAGACGCCGGGCACCCGGCTGCTGCTGCTCGGGCGAACCGAGTTGCCCGAGCAGCACACCTGGGCCGACCACCTCACCCGCGGCGGCGAGCTCGGCCGCCGGATCGAGGCCTACCGAATCCTGCGCGAGCAGGGCGACGTCCTGTACGCAGCCGCCGACATCACCGATCCCGCCCAGGTGCGGGCCGCGGTGGAGAAGGCGACGGCCCACTGGTCGGCGCCACTGGCCGGGGTGCTGCACCTGGCCGGCACCGTCGACCAGCAGCCCGCCGCCGGGTACGACCTGGTGCGGTGGCGTGCCGAGTTGGCCGCGAAGGTCACCGGCGGCTGGGTCCTGCACCGGTTGGCGGTGGAGCTCTCGGTGATGTCCTTCCTCTCCTTCTCCTCGGTCAACGGGTTCTTCGGCGGCTCCCTGAGCGGCGGCTACAGCGCCGCCAACGCCTTCTTGGACGCCCTGGCAGCGCACCAGCGTCGGCACTGCGCCATGGACGCCGGCAGCCTGGCCTGGAGCATGTGGGACGAACTCGGCATGAGCCGGGGCTTCGAGCTCAAAGCGCTCACCCGGGTGCGTGGCTACCACGTGCTGGACACCACCGCGGCACTGCGCTCGTTCGAGCTGGCCCGCCGGGTGGCCGAGCCGCACGTGCTGATCGGTGTGAACCGCGGTGCTCCCTGGGTGCGCGGCCATCTCCTCGCACCCGCACGGCCGGTGCACCGGCTAGCGGGCCAGGTGGTCCTGGCGGAGGGCGCCGACCTCGGTGCCCTCCACCAGGCGGCCTCCGACGCCGCCCGGCGGCTGGGCGTGGACGACCGGTGGGTGCTGCGCGCGGCCGGGTCGCCCGCGCCGCAAGCCGGGCCCGACGATGCCGCGGCGGCCCGCGACGCCACGGACGCGGCCAGGCGCCGGGGCCTGGAGCAGACGCTGTCCGCGATCTGGTGCCGCGCCCTGGGACGGGACCGGATCGGCGTCGAGGAGAACTTCTTCGACCTCGGCGGCAACTCGTTGCTGCTGGTCGGCGTGCAGACCGCGGTCAACCGGGAACTGGGCTGCGAACTGAGCGTCGTGGACCTGTTCGGCCATCCGACCGTCAAGGCGCTGGCCCGTCACCTCGACGAGAGCGGGACCGCGCGGGCCGGCGGCAGCGTCGCCGACGTCCGACCCGCACCCGGCGCGGCCCTGGAAAGGGCCAGGCAGCAGGCGCAGCGCCGGCAGACGGCGCGCAACCGGACCAGCCGACCGAGCAGGAGGAGCGAGAACAATGGCTGACACCGCGCTGAGCGAGTACGCGACCGACGACGACATCGCGGTCATCGGCATGGCGGCCCGCTTCCCTGGCGCCGACACGGTGGAGGAGTTCTGGGCGAACCTCGCCGCCGGCCGGGAATCGGTCCGCCCGATCACCGACGAGGAGTTCCTGGCTGCCGGTGGGGACCCGGCCGACCTGACGGATCCCCACCTGGTCAGGATGGCCTCGGTCATCGAGGGGATCGACCGCTTCGACTCCGCGTTCTTCGGCTACAGCCCCGCCGAGGCGGAGATCATCGACCCCCAGCAGCGCCTGCTGCTGGAGTGCGCCTACCACTCCCTGGAGGAGGCGGGCTACGCGGCCGACCTGGCCGAGCAGACCGTCGGCGTCTACGCGGGCGCCGGGGACAGCCGCTACTATCCGGCGCACGTCCACCCCAAGTTCGCCGGTCAGCCGGCCTCGGTCGCGCTGGTGCACGCCGCCACCGCCAACTCACTGGGCACCCTGGCCACCCGGATCTCCTACGAACTCGGACTGACCGGCCCGAGCCTGTCCCTGCAGACCGCCTGCTCGACCGCCCTCGTAGCGATCCACACCGCCTGCCAGGACCTGCTGAACCACGCGTGCGACCTCGCACTGGCGGGCGCGGCGTCGTTGAACCCTTCGGCGATGCTCGGCTACCGCTACATCCCAGACGGTCCGTTCTCCCCGGACGGCCGCTGCCGCACCTTCGACGCCGCCGCCGCCGGCACCTCCTCGGGTGACGGAGTCGGAGTCGTGGTCCTCAGGCGCCTGGCGGACGCGCTGGCCGACGGCGACCGGATCCGGGCCGTCATCAAGGGCTCGGCCATCAACAACGACGGCCGCCGCAAGGTGGGCTTCAGCGCGCCCAGCCCCGACGGCCAGCTGGAGGCGATCCTCGCGGCCCAGGCCGCGGCCGGCGTCGACGCGGACTCCATCACCTACGTGGAGGCGCACGGCACCGCCACCCGGATCGGCGACCCGATCGAGGTCGCCGCGCTGACCGCGGCGTTCCGGGAGAGCACCGACCGCCGCCAGTACTGCGCGCTCGGATCGGTCAAGACCAACGTCGGCCACCTGGGTGCCGCCGCCGGGATGGCCGGCTTCATCAAGACGGTGCTGGCGCTGGAGCACGGCCAGATCCCGCCGACCCTGCACCAGGGCCTGCCCAACCCGCTGATCGACTTCGCGACGAGCCCCTTCCGGGTGCCGACAACGCTGGAGGAGTGGGAATGCGAGGGACGACCGCGTCGGGCGGGCGTCAGCGCCTTCGGGATCGGCGGCACCAACGCGCATCTCGTCCTGGAACAGGCCCCCGCCCCGCGACCGCAGGACCCGCCCGCGCACGAGGACGTCCCGCAGTGGCACGCGCTGGCGCTGTCCGCCCGGACCCCGGGTGCCCTGCGCGGCCAGGAGGAACGCCTCGCCCGCCACCTGGCCACCCGGCCGGACCTGGCGCTGGCCGATGTCGCCCACACCCTGCGCGTCCACCGCCCCGCCATGGCGCACCGCTCCGTCGTGGTCGCGGCCGGCGTCGCCGACGCCGCCGAACTTCTGCGCCACTCCCGGCCCGCGAACCCCGCGACGCGCGCCGAACGGGCCCCCGCGGTGGCCTTCCTGCTGCCGGGCGGTGGCACCCAGTACGTCGGAATGGGCGCGCAGTTGTACCGCGACCTCCCGCTGTACCGCGACACGGTCGACCGCTGCGCCGCGATCCTGCGGCCGGTGCTCGGCCGCGACCTGCGCACCGCGCTTTACGAGCACGCCGAACCGGGCAGCGTGGACGCCTTCCTCGCCCTGGTCGTCACCGAGTTCGCCCTGGCCACCGTGTTGATGGAGCGCGGGGTCCGGCCCGATGCCCTGATCGGCCACTCGCTCGGCGAGTACACCGCAGCCACGCTTGCCGGGGTCATGTCCCTGGAGGAGATGCTGCCACTCGTCGCCGAACGGATCCGGCTGATCGCCTCCGCCGGCGGAGCGACCGTCAGCGTGATGCTGGGCGAGGCGGAACTGCGCGAGTACCTCACCGAGGACCTCTCGCTGGCCGCGGTCAACGGTCCGAGCGCCTGCACCGCCGCCGGACCGTCGGGAGCCGTGGCGGCGCTGGAGCGGCGTCTGGCCGCCGCGCAGGTCCCGCACCGTCGCCTGCGGATGCCCGCCGCGGCCCACTCCCACATGCTCGACCCGATCCTGGCCGACTTCGCCGAGGCACTGCGCGCGGTCACCCTGCGCCCGCCCCGGATCCCGTACGTCACCAACGTGACCGGCACCTGGACCACCGACGAGCAGGCGACCAGCCCCGCACACTGGCTCGACCACACCCGACGCACCGTGCGGTTCGCCGACGGCGTGAGCTGCCTGTGGGAACGCCGCAAACCGCTGCTCGTGGAGGTGGGCCCGGGGGACGCGCTGACCAGGCTCGCGCTCACCGGACCGGCCGCCCGGTCGGCGACCGCGGTGTCGGCCATGCGCCACGCCAAGGCCGAGCGCCCGGACCTCCAGGTGCTCACCGAAGCGCTCGGCCGGCTCTGGGCGAACGCGGTGCCCGTCGATCTCGCTCCGCTGGGCGCGGCCCGGTCCGGCGGCCGCCGGGTGGAACTGCCCGGCTACGCGTTCGACCGCCGCCGGCACTGGATCCCGGCGCCGACCGCACCCCAACCGTCCACCGCCGAACCCCACGAGGCACCGGCGCAGGCGGGGACGACCGCGACGGCCGGCGGTCGCACCCCACGGGGTCTGCTGGCGACCGCCTTCGTCGCCCCGCGCACCGACCGTGAACGCGCCATGGCCGAGCTCTGGGAGGAGGCCCTGGGGATCGACCGGATCGGGATCCACGACAACTTCTTCGACCTCGGCGGCGATTCGATGCGTGCCGTCCTGCTCACCGGGCGACTGCGCAGTGCCTCGGTCCTGGACGTCCCGGTCGCCGCGCTCCTGGCCTCCCCCACCATCGCCGGTCTCCTGGAACACGCCGGCACCCGGGCCGGGGACGCCTTCGCCCCCCTGCTCGCGCTGCGCCCCGACGGCGACCAGCGCCCGCTGTTCTGCGTGCACCCCGGCGGCGGCATGGCCTGGCGCTACGCCGGACTGCTCCCGCGGCTCGGGGCGCACCAGCCGGTCTACGGAATCCAGGCTCGCGGCCTGGACGGCGTCGGCCGGCCGGCGGCCGGCGCGACGGAAATGGTCGAGGACTACCTCGCACAAGTGCGCAGCGTGCAGCCCCGGGGGCCCTACCGGATCCTGGGCTGGTCGTTCGGCGGCATCGTCGCCCACGCGATGGCCACCGCGCTGCAGCACCAGGGCGAAGAGGTGGAGCTGTTGGCGCTGCTGGACGCCCCGCTGGTCGACTCGTCGGCCGACCACCACGTCCCCACACAGGAGGAGACGGAGCGTCAGGTGGCGGCGCTGCTGCTGGGGGACGCCGGCATCACCCTGCCGGACGACGCCGGGCCGCTGGACGTCACCCGGGCGCTGCAGCTGCTCGGCCAGGCCGGCGGCGCGGCCGACGGACCGGCGAGTGTGACACCCGATCAGATCAGCGCGATTGCCCGGGTCATGCGCAACAACCTGCGCATCGCCCCCGAGTTCCACCGCGAGGTCTTCCACGGCGACGTGCTGTTCTTCAGCGCCACGGGTGCCCCAGCCGCCGCCCACCCCGGCCACCGCGCCGATCCGGCACTCGCACCGGCCAAGGCCGACGGGTGGCGCCGCTACGTCGACGGCAGGGTCGAGGACCACGCCGTGCCCTGCGGCCACTACGAGATGACCCGGTCCGAGCCGATCGACCGCATCGGCGCGGTGTTGGCAGCCGCCCTGGCCCGATCAACCCGCTGACCGCGCCCGCACACCACAGCCACGAGGAGCCCTTGTGCAGAGTCCGTTCGATGATCCCGGAAACCACGAGCCGTCACATCTACTGCTCACCAACGCGGCCGGGGAGCAGTCCCTGTGGCCCGCGTTCGCCCGGGTGCCGGCGGGCTGGACCGTCACCACGCCGGCCACCAGCCACCGCGCCTGCCTCGCCCGCCTGGAGCAGGCCGACCCCGTCGGCCCCGACGCGCCGACCGCTCACGCACCCGTCCCCTACCAGAACCGCAGGAGCCCACAGTGACCGCAGTGACCAAGGAGCTCTACGAACTCGGCGACGCCCCGCCGCTGGGGCAGCCCCCGAAGCGCATGTACGCCTCGCTGATCCGCCCCGATCGCTACGGCCGCCCGCTCGACGCCTTCCGCACCGAGGTCGTGGACGTGCCCGCGATCGGCCGCGGACAGGTACTCATCAAGGTGATGGCCGCCGGCGTCAACTACAACAACGTCTGGGCAGCACTGGGCGAACCGCTCGACGTGATCGCCGCTCGGCAGCGGCGCGGCGAGCCGCAGGACTTCCACATCGGCGGTTCGGACGCGTCGGGCGTCGTGTGGGCGGTCGGTGAGGACGTGCGCACCCTGAGGCCGGGCGACGAGGTGGTGGTGCTCGCCAACCAGTGGGACGAGAGCGCCGATGACATCCGGCTGGGCAGCGACCCGTCGACGTCGAACTCCCAGCGCATCTGGGGCTACGAGGAGAACTACGGATCCTTCGCGCAGTTCACCGTCGTCGACGAGTACCAGTGCCACCCCAAGCCGGAGCACCTGTCATGGGCGGAGTCCGCCTGCTACCTGGCGACCGCCGCCACCGCCTACCGCCAGTTGTTCGGCTGGCCACCCCACACCGTGCGCCCGGGCGATCCCGTTCTGGTGTGGGGCGGGGCCGGCGGACTCGGCTGCATGGCCATCCAGCTGGTGCGCTGGGCCGGCGGCGTCCCGGTGGCCGTGGTCTCCAGCGACGAGCGGGGCAAGCACTGCGTCAAGCTCGGCGCCAAGGGCTACCTGAACCGCCGGGACTTCGACCACTGGGGCCGGCTGCCGGACGCCTCGGACGACGAGGCGATGGCTGCCTGGTTGTCCGGCGCCCGGGCGTTCGGCCGGGGCTTCTGGGAGGTCCTCGGCGAGCGCCGCGCGCCGCGGATCGTCCTGGAGCACTCCGGCGCCGACACCATCCCGACCTCGATGTACCTGTGCGACAACGCGGGGATGGTGGTGATCTGCGGCGGTACCACCGGCTACAACGGCGACGTCGACCTGCGCTTCCTGTGGATGCGGCAGAAGCGCCTGCAGGGCTCGCACTGCTCCAACGCCAGGGAGGCCCGCGAGGTCACCCGGCTGGTCGACCAGGGCCTGCTGAACCCCTGCCTCTCGCTGACCTTCGACTTCGACGAGATCGGTGCGGCCCACCAGCTCCTGCACGACAACCAGCATCCCACCGGAAACATGGCCGTCCTCGTCAACGCGGGGCGATGACCGTGGCCGACTTGCGAATCGACGGCTCCGTCGCCCTGGTCACCGGGGCCGCCTCGGGCATCGGCGCGGCCGTGGCCCGGGCGCTCGCCGCTGAGGGCGTCGCGGTCGCCGTCACCGACGTGGACGGCGAGCGCGCACGCCACACCGCCCGTGCCCTGCGCGAGGCGGGCGGCACCGCCGAAGCCCATGCCCTGGACGTCACCGACGCCGACGCCGTGGAGCACACCGTCGACGACATGACGAGGCGGCTCGGCCCCATCGACCTGCTGGTCAACGCCGCCGGGGTGCTGCGCCCCGGCCTGCTGCTCGACCTCGGCGACGAGGACTGGGCTCGGACCTTCGCGGTGAACACCACCGGCGTGTTCCACACCTGCCGCGCGGTGGGCCGCCGGATGCTGGCGCACGGCCGCGGCGCCATCGTCACCGTGGCTTCGAACGCGGCCGGAACCCCGCGGGCCTCGATGGGCGCCTACCCCGCGTCCAAGGCTGCCACCGCCCACCTCATGCGCTGCCTGGGCCTCGAACTCGCCCCGCACGGCATCCGGTGCAACACGGTCTCACCCGGCTCCACGGACACCCCGATGCAGCGTTCGCTGTGGCCCGCCGGCCACCAGGACACCCCTGCGAGCGAACGGGCGGCGCTGGAACGGGTACTGGCCGGTGACCCGGCGTCGTTCCGCACCGGGGTGCCGTTGGGCCGCATCGCCCAGGCCGACGACATCGCCGACGCGGTGCTCTTCCTGCTCTCCACCCGGGCCCGGCACATCGTCATGGAGGACCTCTACGTCGACGGCGGCGCGACCCTGCACATCTGACCGAACCCATCAGATCCATTCCCGATCGTGCGTCACCCACCAACGGAGCAGTACCGATGACCACTCCCACCGCGCGCCAGCACACCGACTCCCTTCGCCGTCCTGCCGCCACGGCAGCCCCCCGCGCGAAACAGGCCACGGCCGCCGACCTGCTCGCCGACTACCGCCCCGGAGCGGCCTGGTTCTTCTCCTCGCCGCGCGGCACCCTGCTCGCCGAGGGCGTCCGAGCCACCATCCCGGCCGCCGCCGGCGAATCGGTCGGCCACGACCGGCTCGCCGACCGGATCACCGCGACGCTGCAAGCCGTGCGCCGCGGGCCGGACGACCGACCACTGGCGATCGGAGCCATCCCCTTCGACCCCGCCGACCCGAACCATCCCGCCCACCTGGTGGTGCCGCGCGCCGTCCGCAACGCCCCGCCACTGGCGGCGCACCCCCCGCTGGCCGACCACGGCACACCGGCGACCGGCGGAGCGGCCGACTGGCACGTCACCGCTGAGCCCGCTGCCGCCGCCTACCGAGCGGCCGTCGCCGAAGCCGTCCGCCGGATACGCGCCGGAGACCTGGAGAAGGCCGTACTGTCACGCTCCCTGTTTCTGACCCGTTCCGCTTCGGAGCATCCCGTCTCGGACCGACCCGCCGGGTCCGCGCTCGACCTGCCGCGCATGTTGCGGAACCTGGCCGGACGCGATCCGAACGGCTACACCTTCGCCTTCGACCTACCGTCCTCCCCCGGCGGCGCGCCGCGAACCCTTCTCGGTGCCAGCCCCGAGCTGCTGGTCGCCCGCCACGGCGACGTCTTCACCGCCAACCCCCTCGCGGGGTCCGCGGCGAGGTCCACCGACCCGGTCGAGGACACCGAGATCGGGCAGCGGCTGCTCGCCTCGGAGAAGTGCCGCCACGAACACGCCGTCGTCGTCGCCGCGATCCGGGACGCGCTGGCCCCGCTCTGCCGCGAACTGCACGTGCCCGCCCAGCCCTCGCTGATCCGCACCGCCACCCTGTGGCACCTGTCCACCCGGATCACCGGTCACGTCGCCGACCGGAACATCGGCTCGCTCGACCTCGCCCTCGCGCTGCACCCGACTCCCGCCGTGTGCGGCACACCGCCGGACCGGGCCCGCGCCCTGATCCGCGAGCTGGAGCCCTTCGAGCGGGGATGGTTCACCGGAGCCCTCGGCTGGTGCGACGTCGAGGGCGATGGCGAATGGGCCGTCACCATCCGCTGCGCCGAGGCCGAAGGAGACCGGCTGCGCCTGTTCGCGGGCGCGGGGATCGTCGCAGGCTCCGACCCGCAAGCCGAACTCGTCGAAACCGACGTGAAGTTCCGCACGTTCCTGCTGGCTGCGGGCGTCGACCCGCGATCGCTCTGAGCCCACCGCCCGCTCCAACCGGGCTGACCGCCGAGCCCCCCGAGCCATCACGCCACCGCCTCCGGAGGAGGATTCCCAATGACGCTGCCCGGTTTCACCCCCTGGCCCCGCGAGTTCGCCGACCGCTACCGCGCGGCCGGCCACTGGAGCGGCGAAACCCTCCACGGCATGCTCCGCGCGCGGGCCGCCGATCACCCCGAGCGTCTCGCGGTGGTCAGCGGATCGGACCGCTGGAGCTACGCGCAGCTGGCCACCCGCTCCGAGGCACTGGCCGCGGCGCTGCACCGGCGCGGGCTGCGCTCCGGCGACCGGGTCGTGGTGCAACTTCCCAACCGCGCGGAGTTCCTGGAGGTCGTCTTCGCCCTGTTCCGGTTGGGCGTGCTACCCGTGTACGCGCTGCCCGGCCACCGGTTGAGCGAGATCCTGCACTTCGTGAACGGCACCGGATCGGTCGGATACATCACCGTCGACCAGCACGCCGGCTTCGATCACCGCGAGCTGCTCGGCCAGGCCGCGGCCCGATGCGGCACGCTGCACCACCTCGTGGTGGTCGGTGACGCCGGCGCCGCCGCCGGTGCGGTAAGCCTGGACGACCTGCGCGTCGAGGGCCACCGGGCCGGACCGGCCGCACTCGCCGGGGTACCCGAACCGGATCCCGCCGATGTCGCCTTCCTGCAGCTGTCCGGTGGCACCACCGGGTTGCCCAAGTTCATCCCACGCACCCATGACGACTACCTGTATTCGGTGCGAGCCAGTGCCCGGATCTGCGAACTCGACCAGGACAGCGTGCTCATGTGCGTGCTGCCGATGGCGCACAACTTCCCGATGAGCTCCCCGGGCTTCCTCGGCGCCCTGTACGCGGGGGCCAGGCTGGTTCTAGCGGCGAACCCCAGCCCCGACGAGGCGTTCGCCCTGATCGAGTCCGAACGCGTCACCGTCACCTCCCTGGTACCCCCGCTGGCTCTGGTCTGGACCGAGGCCGCCGCCTCGGCACAGCGCGCGGGCACGCCCGACCTGAGCAGCCTGCGCCTGCTCCAGGTCGGCGGCGCGAAGTTCGGCGAGGAGGCCGCTCGCCAGATCCGACCGGTGCTGAACTGCACCCTGCAGCAGGTCTTCGGCATGGCCGAAGGGCTGGTCAACTACACACGCCCAGAGGACTCCGAGGACGTCCGCTGCACCACCCAGGGCCGGCCGATCAGCCCCGACGACGAGATACGGATCGTCGACGACGCGGACCGCGAGCTGCCCGACGGCACCACCGGCCACCTGCTCACGCGCGGCCCGTACACCATCCGCGGCTACTACAACCCGGACGGCCAAGCCGACGCCCACAACGCCGGCAGCTTCACCTCCGACGGCTTCTACCGCACCGGCGACCTCGTGCGGCGCACCGCCGGGGGGCACCTCGTGGTGGAAGGCCGGGCCAAGGACCAGATCAACCGAGGCGGGGAGAAGATCGCCCCGGAAGAGGTCGAGAACCACCTGCTGGCCCACCCGCAGGTGCTGGATGCCGCAGTGGTCGCGATCCCCGACGAGCGGCTCGGCGAACGCAGTTGCGCGTATCTGCTGCCTCGAGGTGACGCGCCGTCCTCCCTCGCCGTGAAGAAGTTCCTGCGCGCCAGGGGGCTGGCCGACTACAAGATCCCTGACCGGGTCGTGGTCCTCGAAGCGTTCCCGCAGACCCGCGTCGGCAAGGTCAGCAAGGCGCAACTGCGCCGGCTGCTGCGCGAGCGGCCGGGTGCCGCCACCTTCTGACCCCACCCTCCCGATCCATCACCTCGAAAGGCCGACTCCCATGGCGCTCCCGGCCATCGCCTCCTACCCCCTCCCCCGCGAGCAGGACCTGCCGGACAACCGGGTTCGCTGGACGGTCGACCCCGCCCGCACCGTCCTGCTCGTGCACGACATGGAACGGCACTTCGTCGATGCGTTCACCCCCGGCACCGAACCCATCCAACCTGCCATCGCCAACATGCGCCTGCTCGTCCGGACCGCCCGCGCTGTCGGCGTGCCCGTGATCTACTGCGCCCAACCGAGCGGCCAGTCGGCCCGCCAACGCGGCCTGCAACTCGACTGGTGGGGTCCAGGGGTCGGCGACGACCCGGCCCGGGCAGCCGTCATCGACGAGCTGGCCCCCGAACCCGGCGACACCGTGCTCACCAAATGGCGCTACAGCGCCTTCCACCGCACGCCGCTGGCCGAACTCCTCGCCGCACACGGCCGCGACCAACTGGTGGTCACCGGCATTTACGCCCACATCGGCTGCCTGATGACCGCCGCCGATGCCTTCCAGCGGGACATCCAGGCCTTCCTCGTCGCCGACGCGGTCGCCGACTTCAGTGCCGAGGAGCACCGCCGCGCCCTGGAATGGGCGGCTGGCCGCTGTGCGGTCGTGCTCCCCACCGCGCGGACAGCCCGACAACTACTCGGCACCGGCGACAACAGGTCGAACTGACCTCGGCCCGTATCCGGCCTTCCAAGTGATCGCAATCCACCGGTCCACCACAACCACCCGAGGGGTCCATCATGTCCGACAGTCCCAACCCGCTCAGCCAGGAGACGATGAAGGAAGCCGTCGCCACCCTGCTGGGTGAAGAGCCCGCCGACATCTCCGATCACGACGAACTCCAGCTGCTCGGCCTGGACTCGATCCGGCTGATGCAACTCGTCGAGGGCTGGCGCCGGGCAGGGATCGACCTGAGCTTCGTCGAGCTGGCGGAACGCCGGACCCTCGCCGAATGGTGGGACCTGCTCTCCACCCGGTTGCCGCAGTCCCCGTGAACGCGCGGTGGGCGTTGGGCCGGGAAATCATGGCGGAGGAAGCCCGCGAGCAGATCACCGCGCTGCTCCGCAAGCTCCTGGCCCGCTGAGCAGGACGGTCCGAACGAAAGACCGGGTGGGAGGTCGCGCGGACAGCCGCGGCGGGGGCCTGCCCGCAGTGATCACGGAGTTGCGACGCTCCGTGATCACTGCGGTGGCCGGTGCCCGCGCGGACACACTGCACCCGCAGGCACGCCACTCGCCGGCGCGTCCCGACCTCACGGGGCAGAACGACCAGGAACCGCAGGCCAGCGGCGGGGACTTGACTGGTGAGCTCGCATGTTCAGGTGTCGCGTATTCGCGGCCGGCCCCAGACGAGGGCGCTGGGGAGGAAGTGATCGATCAGGTATGCCATTGCCGGGATCCCGGCCGTCCGTCAGGCCAGGGCGAAGACCTCGCCGGGTGGGGCCGCGCCCAGCAGGCCGGCTGGGACAAGCTCGCCCCCGCCCAGCAGTGGGCGCTGGAACACGTCCTCGGACTCGAGCCGCTGCCCGCCGAACAGAAGCCGGCCGGGAAGGTCTCGCACGCGGAGAAGGAGGCCCGTAACCTCGCCGCCGCCGCCCAGTACCGGACCCGCGAAGGACACCTCAACGTCCCCCGCAGGCCCAAGGAACCCTGGTCCTGGCCGACGGGAGCACCGTCCAGATCAGCCTGGGCCTGTTCATCGCCAACAGCCGCAGCCGACGCGCCGACATCCCCGCCGAACGCGCCGCACGCCTCACCGAACTCGGCATGCGCTGGGAATAGCAGGCCGATCCCGCGAGCGGGCCACCGAGGTGTTATCACGGCCCGGCCAGCCCGCCCGAGGGGGAAAGGCCAGGTCAGGGGTGCAACACGGAGCCGCGTTGCACCCCTGTGTTGCACCCCGTGTTGCACCCCGTGCGGTGGTACCGCGTTGCGGTCGGCGGGTGGTGGCGGGCCGAGAAGCGTCGCCACTGGCGAGTTCGACTCGCGTCGACGGCCGACCGCCCAGGCCCGTCGGGGGCCGGGGCGGTGGGCTGACGGGTCAGTGGAAGTGCGGCAGGAAGCGCTCGCTCGGGGTGCTCGCGTAGCAGGGGTGCAGCATCAGGATGCCCGCGTTGTCCACGCACAGGTCGGTGTTCTTATGCGTGATCATCCAGGCGCCCGGCTCCTCGGGCCACCAGGTCAAGGTGAAGATCTGGGAGTACGTCCCCTGGCAGAACCCCTCGCTCAGCGGCGACCCGTCGGAGGCCCTCGGGCCGCCTTCGACGTCGACACACTTGCCGGTCGCGTTGTTCACGAAGTTGAAGTCCCACTGGCCGCCGCCCGCGACGTGCCGCATGGTCCACAGGCTCCCCTGTGCGTCGTAGGCGCCGGCGACCACGCGGGTGCCGTTGGCGTTGCTGCGCCTCTCGAAGCCGAGGAAGCTGCCGGGGTTGGTGTCGTCGACCAGGTCGACCACCGACCCGGCACCGACGATCTGCGTCCGGTAGTAGATCGGGTAGTGGTCGGAACTGCGGCCGGCGGCCCGCATCCCGCGGAAGTTGCCCATGGTGCGGGAAGAGATCATGTAGTCGAGTTCGCCCCCGCTCTGCTGGGTCGCCACACCACTGTGGTAAACGAAGCCGTGCAGGCCGGCGGCCGCGGTGAACATCCCCTGATTCGGGTCGCGGTTGAAGTCGCCCATCGCCGTCCACGCGTGTCCGGCGGCGGTCGCCTGCTGGGCGATGCTGGCGAGCAGCTGCGGCGCCTCGTTGTTGGCGCCCGAGGCGGCGGCGTGGACGTTGTAGTAGATGTCGTCGTCGAAGCGCAGTCCGAGCGCGGGCCGGTTGCCGGCACGGCCGGGCGGGGCGACGAAGATCTCGTGGGCCATCGTGTGGGTGACGGTGGCCAGGGTGACCCGGTGCCCGGTCGGGTCGGTGTCCAACCAGTAGACGTAACGGGAGCCCCACCGGAAGAGGTAGACCGTGTAGCCGTTGTGGGAGGTCGTGCTCAGCAGCGACATGCCGTACTGGTGCGGGTTGGAGCCCGCCTCCTGGACGGCGACGATGTCGTTGTCGTTGCTGATCGCCCGCACGTCGCTCCAGCGGGCGCCCTGGGAGTTGTACGACGCTGTGGAGTGGTGGTCCGGCGTGTCCGCGTGGGCCGCGCTCGCGGGCAGGACGACCAGCGCGCCGACCAGCGCGGCCACGGCCGGCAGGGCGGCGAAGGCTCGGGTGCGGGTACGCAGGCGGGACAGGGTGGCAAGGGGCAAGGGGGGACCTCGGATTCCGGCAGGGCCGACAAAGGGAATGTGCGCGGGAGAACCGGGCGCCGGGGCCTGGCGGCGTGCCGACGGCTCCCCGGCCGCCGGGTTTCGCGCGCCGTCCAGTACGGTACGGCCCGCCCATCGGGCATTACCAGGCAGTAACACAGGCAGAACTAGCGGACCCTGGCTACTTCTGCCGGCCGCCGCGGGCGGGGGTGCAGCCCGGCGTCATGCGCTCCCGAGCGAGGCCGCTCCGGCCGCTTCCGACCAACGTCACGCCTCACAGCCCCCAGCACAGCAACGGCGGTGGCGGCGGTGACCGCTGAGCGCGGCGGGCGGCAGCCGGTGCCGCCCGCGTCGAAGACCCCGTCCGGTAGGGCCCCGTCGCCCCGCACTGGCACCCGCTCGGCCAATGCCGTTGCTTGACTCAGTGAACTATCACAGGGTTCAGGGTGATGGTCTTCGCTGGGACACGTCGGGTCGGTCGACGTGGTTGACCTGCCTTGCGGATTGAGTAGCGGCCGTCGGCGCGTTTCAGGAGCCGGTCGGCTTCCCTGAGCCGCCTGGGGCCGCTGTCGAGCTTGCGGCGGACTTTCGCTGCCATGTTCGCCAGGAACTGCTTCATCCTGGCCGGGGTGTGCTGGCTCTGCCGGACCACGCTGCGCCGGACGTGCTTGAGGATCTTGAGGAAGGAGATCCGGTCGGGGTCGAGCCGGCCGCGGTCGGCGACGCGCATGACAATCCGAGCCAGGCAGTGATGGATGATCAAGTGCGCCCACGCCTCCTGGCGTGCCAGTTCCGGGTCGGCGGAGCGCAGGATCGCCAGACCACCGCGCTGGAACGTCTTGATCTGCCGATAGGCGGTCTCCGCTTCCCAGCGCTCGTGATACAGGGCCGCCAACTCCGCGGCGGGGAAGGCGTCAGGGTCCATCAGATCGGTCAGCAGGCGGATGACCTCGCCGCCGTCGACCCGGTACTCGATGACGCGCACCAACACCCCGCCGGGGTGGTTCCCCTTCTGTCCGGCCAGGTTCATCCGCGCCAGGTAGGTGCCGTCCGGCAGGTGCTCGACCGGGCGGCGGGCCACGCTTGAGCGGGCCCGCAGGAGCAGGTGAGCCCCGGCCCGCGTGTAGGCCTTCCACAGCTCGACGCCTGGGAAGCCGCGATCCATGATGACGAGCATCCCCGCCGCGCTGCCAGCCATCGCCACCGCCAACTCCCGTTCCCCGCCGCTGAATGCGCCCACCCGGGCGTCCACCGACGCGTGCGTCGCGGCCTCCGTCAAGGTCACCACCCGCACCTGCGGGAACCCGGCCGGGTTACCTCGCACGTCCAGGAGCCCGCCCAGCTCGGCCCGGTTGGCCGGTGTGTCCGGCGCATCCAGCACGAACCCGTCCACCGCCGCGACCCGCATCCCACGGTAGAACGCACCCGAAAGCCCCAGCGGCGCCACCGGCCCGGCCAGCTTCCGGAACACCGCCTCCAGCGCCGCCTCGCCCAGCCGCCGCCGAGCCCGCGTGAACGAGGACTTGTTCGGGATCGCCTCGTACATATCCGGCCATGCACCCACCAGGTTCTCCGCGACATCGTCGTAGGAGTCCTGATGGAACAGCGCCAACGCGAGCACGTAGTAGACCATGAACCGGGACGGCAGCGCCCCCGGACGCCGGTCCCGCCGACGGCACTCCGCCAGCGCCTGGTCCACCAACCCCGGCGGCACCCACTCGGTCAGGACACCAAGCCGTACCTCGTCGGACAAGCCACTCCACGGATGCACAACCGGACCAACGACCCCGCCCCGACACCGTCACCCGTTCCGCGGCAGTTGTTCTCGAAATTCAAGCAACGGCATTGTGTGCCCGGCGGCAGGTGGCACACGCTGATCTCCAAGCCCGTCTCGGTGGCGAGAACGGCGAGGTTGGCCTTCCAGGCCCGGGCGCGGGAGCTGTTGGAGCCTCCGCTGTCCGCGGTGATCAGCAGGCGGCGGGCGTCCGGGTAGGCGTTCTGTGGAGGTGTCGGATGCCGTCGGTGATGGGGCTGCCGGAGGAGCGCGAGCGTGCTGCGCGGCAGCGGGTAGTCTCGTAGTCGCGGGCCGGGCGGCGTGAGTGCATCAGCCATGCGAACGTCCGTTCAACCAGCCACCTTTTCGGCAGTACCACGAAGCCTGTCGCGTCGTCGCCGCGCTTGACCACCGTCAGCGCGATCCGCAGGACATCGCGGGCGAGGTCGACCAGGCGTCCGGTGTAGCCGCCGTCGGCCCACACCAGCGAGATGCGCCAGTGCCGTATCCGCAGTCGCTCCAGCAGCGTCCGGCCGGCCTCGCGGTCGGTGACGGACGCGGCGGTGACCATCACGGCCAGCAGCAACCCAAGGGTGTCCACGACGATGTGCCTCTTGCGGCCGTTCACCTTCTTCCCTCCGTCGAACCCCCGGCTGGCGGCCGGCACCGACGCGGCCCCTTTCGCCGACTGGGCGTCGATGATCCCGGCGGTCGGCTCCGGATCCCGGCCCTCTGCCTTCCGGACCTGGTCGCGCAGTCGGTCGTGGAACTCGGCGACCAGGCCTCTGTCGCGCCAGCGCCGGAAGAAGGCGTAGACGCGGTCCCATGCGGGGAAGTCCGCGGGCACCGCCCTCCAGGCGATGCCGTCCGCGACCAGGTAGCGCACGGCGTCGACCAGTTGCCGGTGGCAGTAGCCCTCCGGCTGCCCGCCCTATCCTTCCAGCCAGGCGGGCACGGGCATGCTGCAGGCTGTCTTCGCCGAACCCGCCTGGGCCGACCTGCTCGGACCGGCCGACCGGCGCGGCCTGACCCCGCTGTCTGGGGCCACGTACGCCCCTACGGCGAGGTCAAGCTCAACCTCGCCTCCCGCCTGGAGATCGGCCGCGCCGACCTGGGCGGGCTCGACGCGGCCGGCGGTGCACAGTGAGCCGCAGCAGCCAGGCGTACCGCCTCGCCCGGGACCTGACCCGGGACACCGAGACCGAGGTCTGCATCGAGTGGATCGGCGGCGCCCGTGCCATGGGATGATCTTGAAGGGCTGAGTCACGGTCTTAAGGCCCACATGGTTGACCTGCGAGCAGTAGCGCGCCGGTCGTGAAGCGCGGCTCGCTCAGCCCGAGCTGCACCCAACATCGACTGCGCTGACGCGCACTCGGCGGTCGCCGTTCGGGGAGCGTATACGCGCTTGCCGAATGCGCCCCCCTGACAGGCGAATGAAGCTGCGCACCCGGTGTCGGTGGGGTACGAAGGAATTGTCATGGGGTCCGGATCGGCGCCGTCCTCAAGCGTGCGGATGCACCGGACCCATGCTCAGAAGGCATCTGTGTGCAAGGCGTTGCTCACATCCGGCCGTCGGGGCCGGGTCTGCGCGGAACCGAGAGGACCCCCATGTACACCGTTCAGTTTATGCAAGGCGTGACCTTCAACTTCGGGCCCACCACCCAGAGCACCGTCACGGCGTCGGCTTCCATCCAGGTTCCGCCCGGGACCAACGTTGTGATGGCCTACCTGCAGGGATTCGACCTGTCCTACACGAACAACCAGGAGTTCGGGTTCGGTGAACTGCAGGTCTTTTTGAATGCCGTCAGCACCCAGCAGATTCAGGCCACGGTGACCCTGCGCGACAACAACGTCAACAAGCGCCCGTGGAGCGGTTCGGTGAACGCGTGGATCGTGGCGTACCAGGGCTCCAATGCGGCCGTGGAGGGGAACGGTGAGGCGGGCGCGGCGGAGTCGGTGTTTGTCTCGCACGCGGTTGGCGCGGGCTCGTGAGCGGCCCGATAACGGCGGCCGGGCTGGTGGGCGGTGCGGACACGAACGCAGTCGCCATCGGCCTGGCCGGAGGTGTCGCCTCGCTCTGCTTCCAGGCGCTGCCCGGCGAGGAGTGGAGCGGTTGGGGAGCGCTGGCCAAGGCGCCGGTCGCGTTCCGCAGCACCGCCATCGCGGGCATCGAGTCCGGTGACGTGATGGCGGCTGTTGCGGGCGGTACCGACGGCGCGCTTTACTACGCCGACTCGCCGGCCTCGACCGGCTGGTCGACCTCATGGACGCCTGTCGGCCATCCCCCCTCCGCACTCCTGAACGCTGGCTGCGCGATCGCGCTGGACGCAGGCGCGACCTCGTACGCCGCCGCAGTCGGCACCGACGGCGGCCTGTGGAGCGTGGCGTGCCCGCCGGGCGGGTCCTGGTCGTCCTGGGTCAGCCACGGCTCCCCGCCCGGGCTCTCGCTCACGGGTCCCTGCGCGCTGTCCGCTGTGCCCGGCGGCGGGCTGGCGGCTGCGGCCACCGCCTCGGACGGGCAGCTCTACGCGCTCTTTCCGGCACTGACCGGCGCCTGGACCTGCATCGGGCACCCCAAGTCAGCACTGCTTCAAGGACCGGTCGCCGTGGCGGCCGACTCGGCCGGCCAGCTGACCGCGTTCGCCGTGGGCACCGACAACAACGGCTACACTGCGCCGCTCGCCAAGAGCCCGGTCGTCTTCACGCCGCTGGGACAGCCCAAGGCCGCCCCGCTGGCCGCCGCCTTGTCGGCCGGCCTGCGCGCCGCACCGCGCGGCGGGCTGACCGTGCTGGCGCCTGCGGTCAACGGCACGGTCTACTGCATAGAGGGACAGGGCGGCGGCTGGGTGCCGCTCGCCGCCGTGGGCACGGCCCTGCCGCTGCGCTCGGTGACCGGGAACGGTGAGCAGCAATACTCGGTCAGCGTCGCGGCGCCCGGCACCGCACAGGCGGCGCCCGGCCGCCCACGGCTGCGACGGGGCGAGGTCGTGCTGGACAGCACGTTCACGCTGACGGTTGAGGAAACATCCACCTTCCTGCTGGCCGCAGTTCAGGACGCGGAAGGCCAGTCGATTCCGGGCATCGGCCTTACAGTGACGCGGCCGGACGGAACGGTGGTGGACGAACCGAGCCTGCCGAACAACGACAACGCGGTCGTCCAGCTCAACGACGACGGCTACGTCACCTCGATGCTGATCAAAGCCCCGATGCCCGGGCTCTGGAAGGTCACAGTGGTCGGCGCGCAGGTGGACGACGAGGACTTCCAGGTGACACTGACGACCCTGCCGGTCCTCGACGTGCAGCAGACGATCGCGGCGACCCTGCAGGAGATGGGTGAGGACACCCTGGCCGGTGCCGGACCCGCCGCAGGCGACCTGTCCTGGGGCTGCACGGCCTGCCGGTTTGGCGCGTACGCCGGCGCGCTGCTGGTCGCGGGGGCGATCGCCTACGGCGTGGCGATGCTGGCTCCGGAATCCGCGGTCGTGATCTGGCTGGCCGACCTGGCCGGGATCAGTGCAGAAGCGACGCTGGCCTTCATCGGCTCGCTGGCCAAGAAGGGCACCAGCGCGGTACCTGCGATCGTGACCGCGATCTGCCAGCTCACCGGCAGTTGCTCGTCCTCATGACCACGCCCCTTATCGCCGGCCGATCCCGTCCCTGGCCGGACCCAGCCCGTAAGACAGACCACCCATATCCGATCTGAGGACCCATCATGCCCAGCAACTACGTCTACGCGGTGGTGTACAACGACGACGCGCCTCCGCACCGCTGCTACGTCCTGGTCGCGACCAAGCTCGCGCGGGGCTACTTCTTCGGGGACTCTCTGACCAGCCGGGGCAGAGTGTACGCGAACGGCCTCCGCTCCCATGGAGCCACCCTGAACTGCCTGCCCGGCGGCGAGCTGGTCAACGAGACCGTGGAAGCAGGCGCGTTCCGCGAATTCTGGGAGGAGACGGGATACTCAGTCGCCGGCCAACCCGTCACAGATTTTCACACGTGGCAGGATCCGTCAGGATCTCAATACTCCGCATCATATATCAGCACCACCATGGCGAATCTGAACGTACTCGTCAACAACGCCGGCGCCATCTCCCTGGCCCAGGCCGCACAGGCCGCCCGTGACATCCAAGCCGGAACGATACGGCAATACAACCAGATCCATTTGCCAACCGCATACCCGAACGCTCCGGGAGACAACGAGCTGAGTCTGGTCCAGATGTGGGACATCCTGAACCCGGCCACCTGGGCCAAAATCCAGACCTGGCAGGGCGATCCGAACCTCGGCTGGTACTACGACATCCTGGACCGCCTCCATGCCCGGGTGATGCCGCTCGCGGCGGCGCGTCAGGCCTGATCGCACGGCGTTCATCACCTTCACCTGCCGGAGTCGATTCCATGCCGAACCTCGCCGCCGGGACCCCGGCCGGGCGTGAACCGCAGCTCCGGGTCGTCCACCGAGTTGCCGATCGCCGTCAGCAGAAGCCCGTTTGGCACGCCCCGAAGCCTCCCACACCCACCCGACCGACGCCGCCTTAACAATCAAGCCGGTTCCCGACCCGGCCCGTCCGCTCCACCGCCACCGTGACGCCATGGTGACGGCCGACTCGGGGCCCGCGGGACGGTCGGGCGACACGCGGGGGCTGAATTGGTCAATTCCGCCCCCAGCGGCCGATCCAATCGGCACGCGACGCCGACCAGCGGAAACGCCGCGCCGATCCAATCGGATCCGGTCCATGATTCCGCCTCCCCATTTCGCCCCCCAAGGAGGGCTGCGGACACCGCCGGGCGCCGCCCGGCCCACCCCGGGGAAGGCTGACCGGATCTACCTGCGGCACTCCACCGACAAGCAGACCGACGCCCGCCAGCGCCACGCCCTCGCACCGCTGCTGGCCGCCGGCGTCCCCGTCTACGACGACCCCGCCACCTCCACCCGCCAGCTCTCCCCCGACCGAGCCGGCTTCGCCAAGCTCCTGCACGAAGCCGCCGTCGGCGACACTATCCGCATCGCGGACGCCGCCCGCCTCTTCCGCTCCGTCGCCGACATCCTCGCCCTGCGCCCGGTGCTGATCCGCCGCGGCCTGCACCTGCGCGTCGAGTCCGGGCTGCTGTCCGGCATCGACCTTGCCTCCGACGACCCCGGCACCAAGATGATGGTCTCCGTCCTCGCCGCCGTACTCGAGTTCCAGCGCGACATGATCAGCGAGAACACCCGCGAAGGCGTCGCCGCCGCCGAAGCCGCCGGGAAAGTGCTGGGCCGCCCAGCCGCGCTGGACGAGGCCCAGGCCGCCGACGTCGTGGAGGCGTACCAGCAGGGCGCCGCCGTCAAGGCCCTCGCCCGGCAGCAAGGTCGCCCCGAAGACCATCCGCCGCGTTCTGGACGCCGCCGGCGCCCGCGAACTGCCCGAACAGCTTGACGTCGCCCCGACCGACACCGGCGACCAGCAGCCCGCGCCGGACCCGGTGGTGGTCCTCGACCTGCCCGGCCTGCTTGCCGACCACCTCGCCACCGCTGGCGACGAGACCGTCCGCCAGGCGCTCGCCTCCGGCCGGACCATCCGCCGCGGCCAAGGCCACTCGCTCCGAATCACCGCCCCACTCGACCTCCACCGCGCCGCGCTGCAGCAGTGCTCCGCCCTCGCGGCCGACAGGGCCGGGCCCGCCGAGCGCAAGGCCTACGGGGTCTACGCCACGCGCATCACGGCCGCCGAGTAGCCGTCAGCCCGTTTTGGGCCCCTGACACGATCGTTAACGGCACCCCCCGACCCCCGTGGGTTCGGGGAAACCGAAGGTCCTTCAGCGCGAACTCACGGGTCCACCGGTGTGCTTCAGGCCGACGGACCCGTGAGTTCGGATGAAACACGAGGACGGAGCGATCCGAAGGGCATCCCGCGTGACGTCGGTCTGGACGGCCTCGGGTTATGACGGCCGCCCGCCGAACTGCCAGTTGTGCACCTCTATCTCGGCGTATCGGTCCCGAGTCAGGATGGCTCCTGCCGTATCCGGGTCCGGCGCCCGGAGCAACGCGGCCGTGCCCAGCCAGGCGGTGCCGTCGTCGGACAACAGCGGCCCGTAGGCGATCAGCTCGTCCCGGTCGGTCGGCACGGCGAGGTCGGCGGCCTGCCCTGTGCCTAGGCCGAGCACCAAGTACCGGTTGCCACCAGTGCGGCCGCCGGGGAAGTCCCACATGGTGCGCCCCAGCGTGTTGCTCCACCGCCGCAGCAGCACGTCCCGGTAGACGCCGGCCTGGTAGCCCGGCTCGGCGAAGGCGAACGCGCGGGCAGCGACGGGATCGGGCAGGTCGATGATGTGCACGCTGCCGGTCGGGGCGTCGCCGTCGCTGGTGAGGGTCGGGCCCCGGGCGATCAGCTCCTTCGCGTATCGGTCCATGTAGGACCAATGCTGTTCCCGCAGTTCGTTGCGCAACGCTACGGAGCCGGGTCGGTCGCGGTGGTAGCAGAAGAACTCCATGCCCGTAGGGTCCCTTCAAGAAGGTAGCCAGGTCGAGCGGGTTTCACTGCGCTGACTGCTCAGCAGCTTCACCCAGAAGCACGCGCGCCGACTCCGCGTAGCGGATGGCTGTCTTCTCGGCCAGGCCGAACACCTCGGCGAGGTGGAGCGGGTCGGGGCCGTGGACGAGGGCTTCTTCGAGCTGGCGATCGACACGGAGCCTTTCCAGTGTGGCTGTCTGGCCGCGGAGCGCGGCGGAGACGGAGACGCCGCTGATGGGGCCGGTCTCCAGCGCGGTCTGCTTGTTGATCAGCAGGTGCGGGTTGGCGGTGTCGAGCCAGCGCTGCCGCCGGTGCTCCAGCCAGGCGAGGGCGACCTGCAGTGTGAGCTCGTCCAGGGGCCGGACGCGGCCGTCGATGACGAGCCGGCGGTTGCCGATGTCGAGGTCGTCGAGCTGGAGGCGGCGGATCGCCCCGGGCCGGGCTGCGTGGACGGCCGCGAGGGCGAGGATCAGCCGGTCCGCCGGGCGGGTCACCGCGGCGACGGAGGACCGGACGTCCTTGGATTCCAGGGGCTGGATGACACCGCTCTCCTGCTGGCCGACACGTATGCGGCTGGTCGGGTTCTTGAAGATCGTGCCGTTCTTCTTGGCCCGCGTGAACAGCGACCGCAGAGCGACCAGGGTGTGCTTGCGCTGCGAGCCGTGGACGGTGGCCAGGTGGGCGAGGACGTCGTCGCGGGTGACCTCGCGCAGGTGGTCGTAGCGGTTCGACCACTCCAGCAGCACTGGCCGCAGTCGGTTGAGATAGCCCCAGACGGTCGCCACGTCCCGGGGCTGCGAGCGGGGGCCGCCGTCGCGCAGGAGCCGCGCCCAGCCCTGGACGTCCCGCCGGATGCCGGCCGCGAGGCCGTCAAGCTTGGATTCCAGCCACAGGTCGAAGGAGGATGGCCGGTCGTCGAGGAAGACGCCGATGTGGTCGAGCACTTCCGCGGTGCGTTCGACGCTGAGCCCACGGGACCGCAGGGCCGGGAACACCTCGGAGTAACGGACAACGTCGCCGCCGGTGTGGCCGGACAGCACGATGACCAGGGCCCGGTCGACGTCCAGGCGGACGCGTCGGGGCCAACCGTGGGCCTCGCCGAGGCGGTGGGCGGCATGCCGGGCCCAGGCCAGCCATGGGTTGTCGAGCCGTGCGTGCTCGCGGCGGTCGAACCAGGTGAAGTCGCGGCGAGCCTCGAACAGAGCCGGTTGGAACCAGCCGGAGGCCGGGGGATGTGCCGGGGCGGGGTCGGGAAGCCGGGGCCGCCCCCGGCGCTTGCCGCGCGGAGGGCCCGGGCACCGCGGGCGGTGGAGGTTGGTCAGGAACAGTTGGTGATGCCGCACCTTCTCCAAGTATGGCTGCAGCACGGTGACTTCGCCCTTGGCATCCTGGCTCGCCTGATGCCAGCACAGGCGGCAATAGCCGTTCTTCAGCCGCACGACTCGGTGACATCCGCTGCACTCGGCCGGTTCCTCGGTGCGGCGGAAGCTCGCGCACGCTCCGCAGGCGCGGCCGGGCAGCACGCCCCAGCCGAAGCAGGTCGGGCAGCTGGACGGCGGCTTGCATCTCCCCGCCGGCAGGACGTAGGCCATCACATCGGGGGCAGCGAGCGCCCGTCACGCCGGCGGGGCACCACCGCCGGCCCCGACGCTGCGACGGTGGTCTGCGAAGCGGTCTGCTCGCCGGGCCGGACGACCTTCGCGGGCTCGGGGATCAGCAGGTCGCCGATCTCGCAGCCGAGCACGACGCAGATGACGTCCAGGTCCTCCAGCTTGAGGGAGACCGGCTGGCCGGACCACAACCCGGACATCTTCCCGGCCGAGATGACCAGGCCGTGCTCGGCCAGGCTCCGGTGCAGCTCGGACGCCTTCCAGATGCCCCTGTTGGCGGCGGTCAGCCGCAGGTTCCACTTCATCCCATCAGTCCTTCCAGCCGCTTCGCGGCCCGCTGCTGCCCGGCCAGCCAGGCGTCCTCGACCCGGGTCTGCTGGACGTGGACGTATCGCATCGTCGTGGCGATCCAGGAATGTCCCAATACCTCCTGAATTGCGACGAGATCCAGCCCACCTCGGTAGAGCTCGGACGCGCAGATGTGTCTTGTGTCCGCAGAGGCCGTGTGCGGATCAGCCCGTGTTGTTTTTGAGCTGGCGGGACTGGGCGGGGTCATTCGCCGCGTTTCTCTCGGGCTGTGTTGCATTGCAGCCGCCCAGATGTGAGACAGAGCACACTTGTGGGTGACGCCCCTGGAGCGTGCTGATCACGCTTCCTCGATGCCCTGGACGAGCCGCTGATGTTCCCTCAGCTCGGTGGCCCGGGCAGCACTCGTGAGTACGATCTCCTTCGCCGTCCCGAGGGATCCTTGGCCTGCGCCGAGCAGTTCGCGGGTGACGACGATGGAGTCGATGACGCTGGCCCCCTGACTGTGCAGAAAGCGTTGGACGGCCTCCATCCCATGCTCCCGTCCGAGCAGTGAAAGGCTCTGCTCGACCAGAGAGGTAAGGCGGGCGGCTCGGTCAGGGGTGAGGCCGTGAACGTCGTCGAACATGCGATTCCTCCTGGATACTGCTGCCTCGATGCTCAGGTGACCTGGGATTCTTCGTTGTTCTCGCGATCCGCAAGGAACTCGTCGAGCAGTTGGAAGAGAACCTCGATCGCGCGGGCTTCGTCCTCGGGCGGCAGGGCCCAGGGGTTGTCCCAGCCGTCGGGAAGGGCGATGTGCAGGACCTGACCGGGCCATGCGTGGTTGCAGCCCTGTCCTCGCCGGGAGACAAGCCACTCGCGCCATCCCGCCAGTCCTGGAGACCCGTGCCGGGCCGCGTTCTGGTCGTATCCGGTGAGGAACGCAGTCAGCGCGTGGAAGGTAGGTCGGCCGACGAACATCCCAGGCCGCTTGCCGACGTTGGAGAAGTACTCGCGTTCGCTCACTTCGATGAGACTGGTCATGAGTCCGTTCTCTCGCGGATCGGGGTCGCGGTCTCGCGGGCCCATTGGGGCGGCGACGGGGTCAGGGACAGATCCAGCAGTAGAGACGGGCATCTCGGGCGACCGCTCGGCCGGCGAGTTCGGACAGCTGTTCCAGGAAGCTGGCGAGGTTCTCTGGATCAGCCGGGTAGTAGAAGACGCCCTCGGTGCTCGACCAGCTGGAGGCGATGTCGCGCAAAGACGTGGCTTCGCAGGTCGCGAGCGCGTCCCGGAAGGCGTCCGTCAGCGACACCACCACCAGTTCGCCGTCCCCCAGCATCCCGATGAGGCTGCCGTGTCGGGGGGCGGACTGGACATCGGCGGCGGACCGTCCTGTCATGAGCGCCTCGGCGGGCGTCAGCTCCACCACCGGATCGATGCCCTTGATCACCAGTTGGTCATAGCCGGTCCCGCTGGGCTCGCCGTCGTCTCGGACGACGGCTCGAACAGCGTCGTCGTCATCAGCGGCGGCGAAGTAGCCGTAGAGAACACCCATGGGCAGATCATCGCATCCGCTGCTGACGGCGCCGCAGGTCGGGACGGTTGCCTAACTGCAGGATCCGATCGTCGTGGTTCGGACTGTTGGGAGGCGTGTCACGCCGCTGACCGTCGCCGCCGACCTGCGGAGGTGGAGGATCTCGTCGTGCTGGGCGGCGAGCCGGGCCAGGACCTGAGTGCGGAACTCGCTGAGCTCTTCGTTGGTCTTCTCCGCAGTGGCCAGCCGCGTCTTGAGCGCGGAGACCTCGGCTTTGAGCCGGGCGATCTGAGCCTCGCGCGGATCGGGGATCTCCCCAGCCTGCTGAAGGGCCTGCAGGCGGCGTTCGAGCTCGACGCGGAGGTGAGCGTAGGGGCGGGTTCCGTAGAACGCGGTGCGATCGACGGCCGCTTCGCGGGCGAGGGTCTTGACGTCGCACTTTCCGCCGGGTGGGATCTCTCCGCGTAGGAGCCGGTCCATGGCGGCCCGGATGCGGTTCTCGTTCTCGGCCCGCTGGGCTGCGGAGATTCTCATGCGGATTCCCTGTTCACGGTGTTGGCGCTGTCGATCTCGGTGACGACCCGGAGAGCGCGGTCATAGTCGGCTTGGAGCCGGGCGCGTTCGGTCTTTCGCGTGATGCCGAGCTGGCCGAGGAAGGTCCCGGTGCGTCCGGCGTGCTCGGCCCAGACGGGCCGGTGGCAGAGGTGGTGAGTGGCCTGCGGGCAGCGGGCGGAGTCACACATCCCGACCAGTGGACGGTCGGCTGTCGGGGTGCCGGCCAGTTTGAGGCAGAGCGCTCGGGAGGGGTCGGTGAACCAGCAGTAGTTCGCGGGTCCGAGGTGAAGGACCTTTGCCCGTTTGGTCAGCAGGTTGAGCACGTCGCGGTCACTGCGTTGCGTCTTGGGTGCGGTTGCTGCCTCTGGGTCGAGTTTCCCGTCGATGCTGGCGAAGAACTCGGTGAGGCTCCGCGCGCCGGGGCCGGCGGGCAGGATGCCTTGCTGGTAGTTTCGGAACTCTTGTAGGACCAGGTCCAGGTTTCGGTCGCTCTCGTGCTTGTTGACCTCGGCCAGCAGTTCGGCCTGAGCCCCGCCTGGACGGGAGGCATACCCTTCTGTCGTGGCCACAGCGATGTGTTTCAGGTGGATCTTGGTGGCAAGCACGCCGCCCGGCCGGTAGGCCATTTCCAGGGCCAGTGTGCGACGCAGTCTCCTCAGATTGACCGGCCCTTCCGGGATCGGGGCGAGCCCGAGACGGTGCCCTGCCAGGGAGTTGACCCAGTTGCGGAACCACTTGTAGCGGACGGAGAAGGCGAACCGCCCGAAGAGCAGTGCGCCCTCGTGGCGGTCGTCGTGGAGGTCTTCGGCGAGTTCGACGGCGCGATAGACGGGCTCGATGACGACCCATTCGTCGTCGGTGCCGCCAAGCGGCTGCCCCTTGATGACCTTGCTGGCGAGCCGGTAGCGGGTGAGCCCCGGGACGGGTTCCTCGACCGGCAGTCGGCAGCCGATGCGAAGCTCCATCAGCTCGCTCGCGCGCATGCCGGACGCCGTCGCCAGCACAATCATCGTGGCGGTGCGGACGACGCCGACCAGTGCGACGGCCTGGAGGCGGTGCAGAGGCAAGGTCCAGGGCAATACCGACGAGGTGTCCGCTGTGGTGATCTCGGCGGCGTCGCGGGCGAAGGCCTCCTTGATCCCCACCGAGGTGACCGCCTCCTCCAGCGGCCCGCGCAGGCGGTCCATCCATTGGGCCTCGAACTGGGTGACCCCGGCCTGGCGGGCGAGAACGCCCGTGGCCAATGTCAGGAGCGGGTCGTCAGCGGCCCAGCCGCTGGCGAGGCGGTCGGCGACGTGGTGGTCGGCGAGCATCGGCAGAGGTGTGCACGTATCCGTGTACTCGTTCAGCAGCTCGGTGAACTCGGCCACCGGGGCGACGTGGACCGCGCGGAGCCCGCGTGCTTTGCGGGCGGAGAGCTTGTCGGCTTCTCGGATCTGCTGGGCGAGTTCAACCGCGTGCGGTCCCAGGGAGGAGACCAGGAACAAGGCGGCGGCGAGCATCGGCTGCAGGATGGTGTCGTCGATGGGCTGGGTCTTGTTCTCGGTCCGGCCGCTGGGCATTTCGGCGATCGCGGAGGCGGTGGCCCCGCCCCAGGGCCGTAGATCGGCCGGGACACTGTCCGCGGTGAACAGTTCGCGGTAGTTGACCAGGTCGACGACGACCTGCGCGGCCGCTCGCCGGGTTGCCGGACTCTGTTCGCCGACGACCGCGCTGTCTTCGTCGAGGACGTAGCGCCGGTGAGCCATGTAGGCGTCGCAGACGCGGGTGTCGATCTGCGCGAGGCTCGACACTCCGTGCTCGGACAGCCACCGGCAGAACCGGGTGAGCTCGTCCAGGCGGCCCGCGCAACTGGTCAGGTGCAGGGCGGTGCGATGGGCCCGGGGCAGCGGAGCGACAGACGGGTGCCGAGGGACGAGCATGGCCAGGACCAGTTCCTTGCCGACCAGCCGCCACCGCTCGTCGGTGATCTCGGTGAAGTCGAAGCGGCGGGTGGAGAGGGCGAGCTGGACGGGCAGGCCGACGACGTCGGTGAAGTCCCAGACGTCGTCTTCGAACATCGGACGGCCAGTTCCGTCGGGGAGCGTGAGTCCGGCTTCGCGGCAGACGTCGGTGCCAGCGAAGACCGCCGATCGGCCGTCGAAGGCGGGGGCGAGGGCGGTGGTCATGCGGTCATCTCCTCGGGCCGCAGGGGAAGTTCGTCGTCCAGGTCCTCGACTTGGAGGGCCGCCGTCGCCAGGACGGCAGGGTCGAAGCGGTCCAGGATCTGTTGGACGCGGGTCGCGTAGGGGCCGAAGACGGCCATGAAGTGGGCGGCGGGCATCTGCTGCCACTGCCGGGAGAAGAACGCCTTGAGCCTCAGCAGGTTGCCCGCGTGCCGGGGCGCGAAGACGGCCAGCGGGCAGAGCAGGCAGACCCAAGGCCGGGCCGGACAGGGCTTTCCCTTTGGGCCGTGCAGCCCGGACAGCTGGTCCCCGCAGGCGGCGGTGAACACGTCGCGCTCTCCGCCGACCAGCTCGGTGATCACCGCATCATCCAGGTCCAGCTCCGCGACCAGGTGTGGGTAGTCCTCAGCCAGCGTGGCCGCGTCCTCCTCGGTGATCACGGTCGGTGGATGGGCCCGGCGGAGCATGTCGTGCTGGGCGTCCTCGATGACCGTCTCGACAGCGTGCCGCTGGGCCGGAGTCGTGGCGGTGAGGTAGTGGTCGCCCTCGACGTCCGGACTGTGGTTCGGGTCGATCGTCGCCCGCCCGCTGCCCGTCCAGGATGTCTTGTCCCGCATGGCCTCGTGGGTGGTACGGATCCGCGAGCGGTGGATCTTGAGCGGCTTCCCGTCGTTCCCGACGACCGCGTGGCGAAGGGCCCACCGCTGGACGGCGACCCGGTCGATCCGGCGGATGCGGCCGGATCCGCCGGCCCGGCTGACTCCCACCCAGAGTCTGCGGCGTTCCTCCGGCGTCACGAAGGTCCGCAGCAGCGCGGAGTGGGCCAGCCACTGCTCCAGCAGCCGGACCGCCCGGCGGGGCAGGTTCAGGGTCTCGGCCGCGGTGCGGCGCTTGATGTAGGAGAGGAGGACCGTCGAGTCACCGGCCCAGTCGATGTCCCCGACCACCAGGTCGGCAATGCCGTCGGGGACGATGCCGGAGTAGATCCCGAACAGCAGCCGGTAGGCGATCAGCACGTCCAGGTGAGGGAAGACGGCCCTGGTCGCGTCGTGGAAGCCGCCGCGCTTGTGCACCAACGCCGCCGAGACCCCCAGGTGGCGACCGAACTCGCTGATGCTGACGGGCCCGACCCGGGCCAGTAGCCAGCGCAGGTTGCCCGGCTTCCAGCCGCCTTCGAGGGGGTGCTGTCCGCTGGCGGCGTCCGCCAGGGCCCGGCGGTGGGCGTCGTACGAATCGTCGACCAGAGTGCGGCAGATCCTGGTCAGGCGCTGCCATTCCTCCTCCGGATAGGGCGGCAACGGCTGGCGGTTGGGCTGGATGTTGAAGTGGCGCCCGGCAGCGAGGTCCAGCACTCCGTCTCCGAGCGTGCCGCCGCTCTGCGCGTAGCCCTCCAGCAGGCTGCGGGTCATAGCCTCCAGCCTCGACGGGCTGGACATCCAGAACTCGGCCAGCTGCCCCCGCCGCAGCTGACCGGCACCGCCGGCGAAGCCCTGGGCGGCCAGGGTGCGGACCATGCTCCGCAGCGACTGGATGTAGAAGTTGACGGTGCCCTCCGCGTCCACGGTGCCGTGCGGATGGATCAGGTCCACAAGACCGAGGGCCAGATCCCGGGTCAGATGGGGATTGGGCAGTCCGTCCAGGCTGTAGTCCGCGCGGCTGCCATCGCTGAACACGCAGGTCAGGCCGAGGGGCTCGTCGATCAGCACGGTCGGCATCAGAAGCCACCGTCCTCGGTCTCGTCGTCGAACTCGGCAGCGGCCTCCCGCTCGGCGGCCGCATCCTCGGTCAGCCCGGCAGCGGCCCCGGCCCCCTCGTATGCCTCCCGGTAGATGCGGGTCGTGTCCAGGCGGCGGAGGTACTTTTCCGTGGTCAGGACCGTGGAGTGGCCAAGAAGATCACGAAGCACCAGCAGCGGGTCCGCCTTGCTCAGGTAGAAGACCAGAGCGGCGTCGGCCTCGGTGTCCAGCACGAGCTTCGCGGCCTTCCGGTAGTGCCCGGTGACCAGGTACTCCAAGGTCCTTATCGAGAAGGTGTGGCGACATCGGTGGGGCCAGACGTGCGGGAACCGGGGCTCGAAACGGGCCCGTATCCGGTCGGATGTGCGCTCGAAGACCGTGGCCCATGCGGTGAACGGGCCGCCGCCGTTCTTCACCGCCAGCAAGCACGACCCACCCTCCGGGGCGACCAGGCGACGGCGCTCGGCCGGAGTCAGCGACTCCCAGGGCCGCCGGATCCCGTTGATCAGCCCTCCCCGGGCGTCCGGCTCGGTCACCATCAACGGCTCGCCCCACCGCCGCGGCGGCCTCCAGGCCGAGCCCTCCGTCGTGGCAGCCCGCTCCAGCTCCAGGTAGTCGTGCAGCCCAGCCAGTGCCTCGTAGGAGGTCCACGTGGTGCGGAACTTCCTGCCCTTGGTGATCCCGGCCGGCACCGGGAACGGGATAGGGACCGCAGTCGGAGCCGGCGGCAGCGCAGGGATCTCCCAGGGCAGCAGGTAGGTGAACTCCTGCAGCCTCATCCCGGTGGCCAGCGCGTGATCCCCGACCGCCGAGTTGCGGGTCAGCTCCCGCCCGTGGAACCCGGTGTCCTGCGAGCCGTCCGGTGCCAGTCCCCGCAACCCCTTGCGGAATAGCTCGGTGAAGTCCGGCTCCAGATACTTGATCGTCACATGCGGCTTCGGGGTGCGGCGGACCGCCAGGTTCACCTTCACCTCCCGCCCGGTCCCGGCGAACAGGGCCCGCGCAGCCCGGTAGGTGAACGGCTCGGCTGCCGCATACCCCTCGTTGATCGCCCACCGGTAGAACAGCGACAGGATGCTCATGTGCTGGCCCCACGTCGTCGCCGCGAACCGGGCCTTCAACGGCCCAGCGGCCCGGTGTTCGGCGTACTGGCTCAACGCGGCCTTCAGCCGCTCCCGCGAGTCGAACAGCCCCACCCCGTGCTCGGCCAGGAACTCCGTCCACTCCTTGACCGCACGGGCGTAGTTACCCCACGAACTCGGCGCTGGCGCCCCGCTTGCCGGGAGCTCACGTAACCACCGGTTCACCACCGCCGTCGGACGCGGCGCTGCCGGGCCGTCCTCGAAGCACAAATCGTCGTCGATCAGGACCGGCATCCCCTCGGGGATCAACGGTCGATGCTCGACATCCCAGGACTGCCAGCCCCGGGACGAGAAGAACGTCAGGATCATGAGCGCTGACCCTACGAACAGCACACAGCGCGAAGCAAAGCCCAAACGGCAAGGCCGCCGGCCTACTTCGAGCGAATCGCTACACGCAAACTAAGTGGTCGGCTCCGGAAGTCCTTCGGGGGTTGATCATGCGGCGAGGCGGATGGAGGATCCTTCCTGGTGATCGGCAGTGCGCCGGTCGAGCCTGG
>NZ_JBVIMH010000041.1:0-45165 GCF_055579945.1 Kitasatospora sp. NPDC032150
ACTTTCATGCCCTGCCGACCAGAAGATCACCCGACCGAGTTGGCAGACTCGAACTCACGATCACCAGGATCGATAGAGCAACGGCTAGTTAGACCACTGCCCGCGCTGCTCCAGAGAGACCTGCGACCACAATGCGACCACAGCCTGACGGAACGACAAAAAGGCCGCCTCCGCATCACTGCGAAAACGGCCTCCGACCTGCGAAAACGCCGGTCGGGACGACAGGATTTGAACCTGCGACCCCTTGACCCCCAGCCGCATGTCAATCCGTCAGAAGCCTCAACTCTCAAGGCACCTCAAATACCTCCTCGTACATAGAGGTTCCATACAAGGATTTTGAGAGACGTACAGCGGCTCGGACCGGCTCCGCCGCCATAGTCGTAAGATCTGCGCAGTTCGCCTGCCTTCGAACGCCGCTGGACGCCCCAGAGCGCCGAACGCGGCCCCCCCCTTGCCCGACGCGTGGGTTCGGCGAACGCCGACCGACGACTGGGGCCGAACCTTGGCCGGTCCCGTCGCATCACGGATTTCGGACAGCCCACGGCGTCGAGCTCACGCCCGAGCGTGCGCCAGTGGAACTTGCGTTCGTGCTCGTGGCGTCCTGGGTTAAGGTCGAGTGCGCAGCCGTTTGTCGGGGGAGGAAGCACATGGCGATCGAGTTGCCTGGCGAGGTGGTGTCGTTCCTGTCGTTCATCGGGATCAACTGGCCGACGGTGAACGAGGACAGGGTTCGTGAATTCGCCTCGCATGTGCGGGAGTTCGCGGACAACATCGATGCGGCGCACCGGGATTCAACGGCGACGATCCAGCGGCTGGGTGAGGCGTACCAGGGTGCATCGTACGAGGCGCTGCTGGCCAAGTGGGCGCAGCTGTCCGGCAGTCACATGGATGAGCTGGTGCAGGCCTGTCATGCGGTGGCGACGGCACTGGACGTGGCTGCGGATGTGATCGTCGGCATGAAGGTGGAGGCGATCGGCGAGCTGGCGGTGATGGCTGCGGCGTTCGTGGCGGACCAGGCGGCTGCGGTGGCCACCTTCGGTGCGGCGGAGGCCGCGGTGCTGTTGATCGAGGAGGCGGCGAAGAAGCTCGTCAACTACCTGGAGCAGCAGCTGGAGCAGTACATCATCGGCCAGGTGATCGAGGCTGCGGTCGATCCGCTTGTTGAGGTCGTTGGCCGGGCGTTGTCCGGTCTGGTGTTCCAAGCCGCCGAGTCCGCCCTTGGCGTCTCCGGCGGCGGCGCGTCAGGCTCCGGATTCCGAATAGATCCAGCGGCGCTGGAGGCCCACGCGCAGACCATGCACGATCACGCCGAGACTGTTGCCGGCCATGCACAGGCATTCCAGTCCAAGCTTGCGGGGGTGAGCTTCGAATGAGCAACCAGATAGTCAAGGCCCTTGAGCACGGGGCACAGAAGCTCGGTAAGACGCTGGCGGAGGATGCGGGCAAGGCGGTCAAGGGCCTGTACAAGCAGGCCGGGGACAATCTGAAGAAGGTCGCCAAGAACACCCGTGAGGTGGACGCCAAGCATGCGGGTGAGCTGAAGAAGATCACGCAAGGCGGCAAGAAGGACCTCCCACATCCTCGCGCGAGCGCCGGTGGTGGCGGAGCGGGCGGACACAGTGCTCCGCGCTCCCGTGGGAAGGGCGCACCCAAGCCCCGCTCTCCGCGGCTGCGGGATGGCGCCCAGGATCCGGGCAAGACCAGGATGCCCGTGAACAAGCGCACCTGCGCCAGTGACCCGGTGGACGTCGCATCGGGCGAGATGGTTCTGCAGCAGCGCGACGTGAGTCTCGATAGTTCACTTCCACTGGTCCTCTCACGGACACACATATCCTCGTACCGGGTCGGCGGGTGGTTCGGCCGGTCCTGGGCCTCGACGCTCGACCAGCGTCTCGAGCTGGACAGCGAGGGTGTGGTGTTCGCCGCCGAGGACGGCGTACTGCTGGCTTACCCTGTCCCGGAACCGGGAATCGAGACCATGCCCATTGAGGGCCCGCGCTGGCCGCTGCTCTGGGATCCGGCGGCCGGGCCGGGAATCCGGGTCACCAACCCGTCAGATGGCACGACCTGGCGCTTCGAGCATTCAGCGGACACACCGGATGCATCGGATGCTCCTGCCAACGCGTCGAAGCTGTACCTGGCGGCCATCAGTGACCGCAACGGCCGACGGATCGACATTCACCGGTCGAGGCTCGGCGTCCCGGTAGAGGTCCGCCACAGCGGTGGATACCGGATCCTGGTCGACACCAGCGGTCAGCGAGTAACCGCCCTCCGTCTGGTCGGTGAGGGACCCAGCTACGGGACCGGGCTCTCCTCAGCCACCGTCGATGAGACGTCGGAGCCACCGACCGTCGTCCTGGCGGAGTTCGGCTACGACGGGAACGGAAACCTCTCCGAGGTAGTCAACTCGTCCGGTGACGCGATGCGGTTCACCTACGACGAGTCCTCGCGGATCACTACGTGGACCGATCGAAACGGCTTCCGCTACCGCTACCTGTACGACCGTTCGGGACGCTGCGTCCAGACCCGCGGTGACGGTGGATTCGTCGACGCCGTGTTCTCCTACGACACGGAGAGGCTGACCACGACCGTCCGGGACGGCCTTGGCGCAGTGACGGCCTACCAGTTCAACGAAGCTGGTCAGACCATCGCGGAGACCGATCCGCTCGGCGCCACCACGACCTTCGATTGGGATCGCTACGACCGACTGCTCTCGCGCACCGATGCACTGGGGCAGACGGTTTCCTACGCTTATGACGTCGACGGCAATCTCTCCGCCGTCACCATGCCGGACGGCACCGTCACTACGGCCGTCCACAACGAGTTCGGTCAGGTCGTTCAGCGCACCGAGGCTGGCGGAGCGGTCTGGCAGTACGCCTATGACCAGCAGGGCAACCTGCTCGAGCTGACCGACCCGTCCGGGGCCGCCATCCGGTACACCTACGACGAGCTCGGACACCCGCTGACGGTCACGGATGCGCTGGGCCAGGTCACGAGCATCACCACGGACGCCGCGGGGCTGCCGCTCGCGGTCGGCTATCCGCTCGGCACGTCCGTTTCCTGCGTCCGAGACGGTTTCGGCCGTCCGATCGCACTCACCGACCGGCTCGGCGGCGTCACCAGGTGTGGTTGGACCGTGGAAGGCCGACCGGCCTGGCAGATCGCCCCGGACGGTGCCGGCGAACGCTGGCGGTATGACGCCGAGGGCAACCTGCTCGAGCACATCGATCACACTGGTGCCAGCTCCACCTACGAGTACACCGCCTTCGACCGCGTCGCAGCCCGCACTCACCCTGACGGCACCAGGTACACGTTCGGCTACGATGCCAATCTACGCCTGACTGAAGTGGTCAATCCTGCTGGGCTGCGCTGGAGTTACCAGTACGACCCGGCCGGGAACCTCCTGGCGGAAGTTGACTTCAACGACCGCAGACTGACCTACGTCCGCGACGCGGTAGGCCGACTGATAGCTCAGACCAACGGCGCTGGGCAGACCATGCGGTACGTCCGTGACAGCCACGGTCGCGTCGTACGGCAGGAAGCCGGGCAGGAGCTGACCACCTACGAGTACGACCCCGCCGGGCGCATGGTCAGCGCCCGGAACCCGAATGCGGAGATCGCCTTCAGCTACGACCGCACCGGGCGGTTGCTCGCAGAGACAAGCAACTCGCGTACTCTCAACCACTCCTACGACGCTCTTGGCCGTCGCATTGCTCGCCGCACCCCCAACGGGACCCTGAGCTCCTGGACGTACGACCTGCTCGGCCAACCGCTCTCGCTGACCGTAGCGGACCGCACCATCAGGTTCGAGCACGACGCCGCAGGGCGGGAGACCCGACGGGACCTCGGAGCGGTCCTCCTGACGCGTCGCTGGGACACCGGTAGCCGGCTCACCCGGCTGAACCTATCGAGCGCCCAGGGCGACCTCGAGCCGCTGCTCAGCCGGATGTTCGACCATCGCGCGGACGGCTTCCTCACAGCCGTCACCGACGACCTTGATGGCCCCCGGACGGTCGCATTGGACCGGACGGGCCGCGTCACGTCCCTCACCGGCCAGAACTGGACCGAGACCTACGCCTACGACCACAACGGCAACCTGACGCATGCCGAGTGGCCGACGGACGGTAGGCCCGCCGACGGCGCGGTCGTAGGCAGTCGCGAGCATTCCGGCACCCTGCTGCACCGTGCCGGCCGCACCAGCTACGAGTACGACGGCCAGGGCCGTCTCATCCGCGAGACCCGGAAGCTACTTTCGGGCGGCACGGCGACCCAGACCTACAGCTGGAACGCTGCCGACCAACTGACCTCGATCGTCACCTTCGACAACATCCGCTGGTGCTACCTGTACGACCCTCTCGGCCGACGCCTGGCCAAGCAGCGCCTCGCACCCGATGGCTCGATCATCGAGCAGACGAGCTTCACCTGGGACGGCAGCAGGCTCGCGGAGGAGACCTGGACGGGCGCGGACTCGACTGCGATCCGCACCGTCAGCTGGGAGTTCGAGCCGCACTCGCATCGCCCCGTAGCCCAGCTGAGTACGCGCATCGATCAACTTGCCGACCAGAAAGCCGCCGACCAACGGTTCCACGCCATCATCGGCGATCTGATCGGCACGCCAACCGAGTTGGTCGACGAACACGGACAGATCGTCCGCGTCGGCCGGACCTCGTTGTGGGGCAGTCCCGCTGCACCCGCGGCCGGTGGTACCGACTACTGCCCGCTCCGCTTTCCCGGGCAGTACCACGACTCCGAGACCGGACTGCACTACAACTTCTACCGCTACTACGACCCGTCCACGGCCCGGTACCTGAGCCCCGACCCACTCGGACTCGAACCCGCCCCGAACCATCACGCCTACGTCACCAATCCGTTGGAATGGTCCGATCCGCTCGGACTCTGGACCTGCACCACGGTCCCGGGCAAGGCCAACAACACTCTCACCGCTCTCGGGTCGAACCCGCTCCCGGCGACCCATCCGACCCATCCGCAGGCCGGCTACTCGGGTGGCCGCCGCTTCGGCAACCGCCCACCCGGTCCCCCTCCGGCGTCCCACCCTGCGAACCCCGCGCACCCGAGCCACGTACCGACCCCGCCACCCGGCGTCGTGGGTCCGCCTCCCGGTGGCGGCCCCGTTCTCCCCACCCATGACGCACACGGCAATCCCGTCACATATCAGGAATGGGATGTCGACCCGACCCCGCCCCGTCCGGGCAGGCGGAACGCCGAGCGGATCGTCACCGGCAGCGACGGATCAGCCTGGTATACCAGTGACCACTACTACTCGTTCACCAGGATGAGGTGACGTGGACGGCTTCTTCTCCACAGACAACACTAGCTACGCTGCACCCATGTCCGTGGACCGCGAGTGCTCCCTGGCAGTGACCGAGGAGGCCCGCTCGAACGGGCTGGGTGTCTTCCACCTAGACGGCTCCCGGATGTCACGCCAGGAGGACCTGTTCACCGAGTTCGCCCGCGCGCTTCAGTTCCCGGACTACTTCGGCGGGAACTGGAATGCCCTCGACGAGTGCCTGGCGGACCTGGACTGGCTGGACAGCCCGGGATATCTCCTGGTGATCGACTCCGCCGACTCCGTCCTCCAGGACGAGTCGACGGACATCAGGGACATGTTCGCGGAGATCCTCGCAGACATCTCGAAGGAGTGGGCAGGGCGAAGTGTGCCGTTCCGCTGCGTACTCGTCCGGAGCGAGAGTCGGGACTGAGGAAACGGCGCGGTCCACCGCGCAGGCAGGCCAGTAGAGTTCCAGACCTGCTTCACCGCTGCTGGCCTCGGACAATGTGGCCGAGGCCAGCAGTGCGGCATGATCGGTCAACTGCTCGTACGGATGATCTACCTGTTCCACCACGCGGATCTTCACGCGGCCGGCTCTGCTGTGCAGATCGGCCGCAGCCAATGCGAGGGCACCGGCCGTCATCACCGCGTTCTCCGTCCACGGCTGGGACACCTGAAGGGTGTCTTTACGTCCACACAGCAGCTGAGCAGCGGCTTTCTAAGCGGCCAGGTCCCGGGCATGATCGCTGGTCGTGGGTCTGCGACTGCTCTACTTGATCTTCTGCCGTGTACTGGGCTGGCTGGTCCTGTTGGGCCGCTCCTCCGCCGTGAACAACGCCGAGATCCTCGCCTTACGGCACGAGGTGGCCATACTCCGCCGCCAGGTGGAGAGACCGCGGATGTCCTGGGTGGACCGCGCCGTGCTCTCCGCGCTCGCCCGGCAGCTCCCCTCCGCCCTGCGCCGGAACCGGCTCGTCACCCCCAGCACGCTGCTGGCCTGGCACCGACGCCTGGTCCGCTGCTTGATGGCAACCGGACCACGCCGGACCAGATTCCAGGGGGTAAGGAGCGGCGGGTGCAGCCGGCCGATCTGAGCTTCGAAGAACGGGTCCACCGGCGGCGTCATCGACTCCAACAGCCCGATCGGAGGATCGTCGTCCAGATACACACCGAGGTACACGATGCCCATGCCGCCCTCGCCGATCCGGGCGACGATGCGCCAACCGCCCAACTGACGCGGATCGGTGTCCTCCAGCGGCTTCACAGTCGGATCTCCTTCATCCGGGGTCTCCAGAGTCTCCCTGGAAGCCCCGAGGATATCGGGCCCTGCCTTCTGGGCTCCGCATGGCAATGCGAAGCCTGCACCGTCTGCCCAACTGCGGACATGCACGGTACACCAGGGCAGTTGGTAAAGATGGCATCGTCAGGCGCAGTCGACGAGAACAGCGCTCCGGGCGGCACCCAGGTAAGGTCTCCGGTTCGGAGGTCGTGGGGTGCTGCGGTATCGCTGTCAGGTCGCTCTACTGCTCTCGTTCCTGGTCGATCTGCTCCAGGTAGCGGCTGTACTGGGTGTCCACTGCTTGTTTACCGCGCACAAGAGTCCCCTCCTCCATGCGATAAGTCCGGTCTCGGGAGCCTCGGAAGGAGAGCCAGTTGAAGCTGGTGGCAACCCAGACATCGTCGAAGATGAGGATCTTCGCGTGGGTGCTCTTGAGCCGGGTGAAGGCGAACTTAGCAGGGTAGCGCCCGGCCAGATTCTCCAGCTTACGGACGGCGTCGATGTCGGACTTCGCATCGTCGTGCGCGTATCCGTGAGCAATATGGACTGTCACACCGCGCCGCAGGCGCCCTTCGAGCTTGCTGATGAAGTCGGTAGTGACGATGGCGCGCTTGATCCACGGCGAGATGAGCAGGATGCGTCGGGTTGCCTGGGTGAGGGCCTCGTCGAGGAGGTCCGGATGCTCGAAGACGCTAATTGCGCGGACTTCATCGTCAACGGCCTCAGGCACGGGGGGTGCAGCCGGGCGCGGTTTGCTGCTCAGCTGAACGGCGGCAGCTTCGGCCCGGGACCTGGTGACCTCGGTCAGGGGCACACGGTTGCGTTCCAGTTCCGCGTCGAGGGCAGGGCGCTGTTGTGGAGGTTCGACCTGGATCCGCAGTGCCTTGGCGCCACCATGGTTGAGCAGGGCGAGCTCGTGGACGGGGGAGAGTTCTCCGTCCACGACCACCCCGAGCTGGATATCGGTGCGGTCCGGGTCTGCGTAGACGAGGACCTTCGCGGGCATCGCCCGGCGGGCGGGGTTCTGTGCAACGCGCTTGACGGCAAGGACCTCGCGCCGATTATCGACCCGGGCCCCGAGCAGGGCGTTGATCTCGGCTGCCGAGAGGTCGCCAGTCTGCACGGCTTCCTGCTGAGAAGCCGGCAGTAGCAACAGGCCCTCCTCCTCGGCCTGGTGGACGGAGAGAAGCACATGCGGGTCGTAGGGGCGCACCTTCCACAGCAGCCGGTCCCAAATGAATGGCAGCGTGACGCGGACGGGCTTGATAGCCGCATGGTCCTCTGCAACCGCGGCGCCGCGGGTAGTCAGCCGCAGTGGCCGGCGGTCGGCGGGACTGTCGACGCGGAGCCGGCCGTACGCGAGGTAGTCATTGAAAAAGTGCTCGGCGATGGACTGGGTGACCATGGCTTCGGGCAGTCCAAGGAAGCCACTGATCCCCTGTTGGGTGGTGACCTTGCTGTCGACCAAGCGCAGGACAAACTCGTCCAGCAACGGAAGCTCTTTGCGGTCCTGGGCCTCGACATCGGCTGTGATCTTGGCTACAGGCAGGCCTGCGTCGATGATGGCGATCAGCTCGAGGCCCGGGCGGGCGTTGTGGAAGCGGACCGCGAGGAGACTGTCGGGGCTAAAGGTGGGCATCGCTGACCTCGCACTCCTGAGGGTGGCCGCTCATGTAGTCCAAGACCTTGCGCAGCGCCCCAGGCTTGCTGCGGCAGAAGGACACGTCGCCGATGACGACCAGGCCAAAGCGGGCACGGGAGAGCGCGACGTTGATGCGCCGCCAGTAGGGCTCACCAAGGAAGCCAAAGTCCCCGCGGTCATTGCTGCGGGTGACTGAGAAGATCGCCAGATCGCACTCACGGCCTTGGACGGCGTCGACGGACAGCACCTCGGGTGCCAGGTGTGTCAGACGGGTCGAGGCCAGGCGCCGGGTAAGCTCCTCGACCTGCTGCCCGTAGGGGGCGATGACCAAGACCTCCAGCTTGCGGGATCCCATCGGTTTGATCACGCGGTGCTCGATGGCCTTGTCGATGAACTCCAGCCGCCGCATTGCCAGCTGCGCCTCGGTGCGATTAGAGATACTGGTCTGGGCCGCAGATCGGTCGGATTCCCGCCTTACGTTACCCAGCTTGGAGGTATCCAGCCAAAGGACCGGTTTGCTGACCTGCTCATACCCCTCCAGTACCTGGGGGTTGGGCGATCGCAGGTCATCCCTGTAGAAGCAGTGGGAGATCATGTTGCCAATCGCCGGTGTCATGCGGTATTGCTCGCGCAGCATGTGCCGGACTGGTGTGGCGGTGTGGTTGACCAGGTACTGGAACAAGGTGGTGGTAACCAGCTCGGGCACAAGTTGGTAGTCATTCATGATCCGCGGCTCACGCAACAGATCCTCGTCCAATGGCGGCAGCTGGCGGGTGTCGCCGACCAGGATCCACCGGCGTGAGCGGACCAGCGGGACCAGAGCCTCGGTGGCCGTGGCCTTGGACGCTTCGTCGAAGATACACAGATCGAACTCAAGGTCCCGGGCTGCAGGGTGGCCCAGGAATCCCAGGGCAGTGCCGCCGACAACCTTGCGGGTGCGCAGGAACGAGGCAACCAGGTTCTGGTCGGTCTCAATGCGTTGCAGCCACTCGCCCTGCAGCTTCAGTAGTTCCATCAGGTCCCGACCAGGGCCACCGGTGCCAAGAAGTACCTCCACCGCATCGTGGGCGTCAGCCTTGGTGAGTTCCTCTTTCAGGGTGAGGTCGCCTTCAAGTACCTGCTGCACCTGAGTAAAAAGCTCATGCCGCTGCTCGATCAGGTCATCACGTTGGGCCCGTGCCGTCACCAACTGCTCGCCCAGCTCCCGTGTGGAGGTTGTGCGTTCCGAGGGAGGCTGGTCGTGCAGGTCCCGCAGATGCTGCTCAACGTGGCTGAGATGGCCGGCAACCGCAGCGAGCTCCTCGAGCAACAGCGCCGCCATCAGGTGCCGCGGCTCCTGCCCGCTCTGGTCGGCCACAGCCTTTAGATGGCGCTCCGCCTTCGCGCGTACCTGCCGGGACCAGCGCTTCACCTGCCGGTCCAGGAGCAAGTGCTGGACATTATCCGCGACTCGCGAGTCGTCGGGGCGCCCCAGGCGCACTACATCTTCGACTCCCGCATCCTGGATACGCCGCAGTGCATTGTCGATGGCGATGTGAGTTTGGCTGACGATCAGGATCCTCGCCTTGGGCGACCGCTTGAGGGTCTGCTCGACAATCTCGGCGATGACGGTGGTCTTCCCGGTCCCCGGCGGGCCCTCGACGATCAGCAGGTCCTGCGAACCCAAGGCGTGGCGTACTACCTCGCGCTTGCTGGAGTCGAGGTCTGAACGAAACCAGTCAGTGATCTCGGCGGGCTGGCCAGCTTCAATCCGGGCCGGGTCCTCGATCAGGGAGCGCAGCAGTCGGTTCGCGGTCCGGCCGGAGGCCAGGTTCGCGAGCGCGTCGCGCTGGCGGTTCAGGGCGGTCTGCGAGGGACCCAGATACGGGATCAGCACGCCGCGTTCTGGAACACGGATATTCTCGCGCCGGAAACGGAGTGTCACGGATTCGTCGGTCTGTGCGGTGACCTCGCCGCGTTCAACGGGTCGGCCCTGCGCGTAGTCGGCGACCGACCACTCCTCTCCCAGAAGGGAGTCGGTGCTGGGCTGGGTCAGATGGAATGCCAGGGTGCGCGCGCCCTTAGTGGTGACGCGGCTGTAGGACACCGGTTGGCGGCCGCCGGCAGCGACCTCCTCACGTGCTTCCAAGAGCCGGGACCAGCCCTGGAACAAATCCCCCAGGTTCTGGGCCTCGCGAGCCTCTTCTGCCTGTGCGCGCTCGGCAATGTGCGCGTCTAGTCGCCCGAGCAGTTCCTGCCGACCGTCGTTGGCCGCGTCCGGGCCAGGGTCGTCGAAGGAGAAGGTCAGTACCGGGCCCACGGGCAGGGCCCGCGTGCGCCATTTCGCTAGCCATTCCTCACCCTTGGCCGCAGCCTGCACGAGGACGTTGCGGTCGCGATCCCGCTCGTCGGGCTTCAGACGCAGGAATAGGGAGCGGCCCGCCAGTCGGATCGAGGAGTCGTCGACCTCTTTGGTCTGAGCGTTATATCCATAGTCCGCGTGCACTGTGCCACCGAGATCGGCTAGGACCGCGGACTGCGCCTTTACCCAGTCCACGTCCCCGCCCTTGGGCACGCCCAGAATGCCCTCAGCAGCCGTTCGCGTGAGCTTCAGCCACAGGTAGTTGCTGCGGCGCGCATGTCGATCACGCAAAGCCTGCTGGGTCGCCAACAGCCGCTGCTCGAGGACGGCGGCATTCGCCGGGCGCTGCTTGGGGTCGAAGTCAACACAGCTACGCAGGATCGCGTGGATTTCGGTATCGAGTTCGAGGCTGTCCAGGACTTCGGTCAGGTCGTGGTAGTCCGTCGCCCGGCTACCGGACATGGCTTGGATAGCGAGAACGCCGTAGCTGAACACGTCGCGGACGTACGGGATCGCATCGGACT
The DNA here is from genome assembly GCF_055579945.1 of Kitasatospora sp. NPDC032150. Lineage (NCBI taxonomy): Bacteria > Bacillati > Actinomycetota > Actinomycetes > Kitasatosporales > Streptomycetaceae > Kitasatospora > Kitasatospora sp. NPDC032150. Next base: position 11,077 of record NZ_JBVIMH010000041.1, read on the forward strand.
GCTCAGGGGGTGTGTAGAGGCTGGAACGGTAGTCAGCGACAGTCTCATCAGTCATGCTGATCTTCGAGCGGATCTTGGCGATGCCAAAGTCAGCGAGCTTGACAATGCCGTCCTCAGTGATCAGCACGTTGGCGGGCTTGAGATCGCGGTGCTCAATCTCTTGCACATGCGCGTGAGCCAGGGCTTCCGCGAGCGGGGCGCCGATGCGGTCGAAGAACCCAGTCCACGCCATCGGCCGCCCATCAGCCATGTCGTCCTTGAGGCTGTGATCGATCCACTCCAGGGCGATGTAGTAGCGCCCCAAGTCTTCGTTCCACCCAGCGTCGAGCATCCGGACAATGTTCGGGTGATGTAGCTCCTTGAGTGCCCCGGTCTCCCGCTCCAGGAAGATGCTGATTGCTTCGCCGCTCTCGCGCTGGCGCAACAGCTTGATGGCCACTGGGTCGCCCTCGGGGCTATGGACGTCCACGGCCTTGCGGACCTCAGACAGGCCACCTAGACGGGGCGCCTGGCTTAGCAGCAGGAAACGATCGTCGATCATCTGTCCTGCCACGCGCAGCTCCTCCACCCGTCCCTGACGCTCCCCGCATCAAGCACCCATTGTGGCAGGCATGGGCCCTCCAGCTTCGCTGATTGCCGAACATCGTCCAACCCATTGACCGTCCAGGACCACGATGGCTTACTCAGAACGGTGGACTGACTACCAGTCGGGAATGATGCCTTGCCCCTCGATGGCAGAGGCCCCGCCACCGCGCCTCACAGCGCTGCTTGAACCTTGCCAGCGGTGGGGTTGGTATCGACGGCGGGCGAAAGCTGGTTCTGAATCACTTTCCGTGCCGGCCTCCGGGCAGTCGCTGGCCCACCCCGCAGGGTTCCGGTTGCGCGCCGAGGAGTGCTCTCTTGGGGAAGTAGGTACCTGACGTCGCGCCAGGAGCGCTGCCCCTCCTGCGTCGCGCACTCCCTCGACGAAGGCAGCCGCAGCCGCCTCATCGTCACCCAACTCGCCCGACGCTTGGGGAGCTGCCGGACCTACCGGCGCGCACTTGATCGATGGCGGATACGTCAAGTGCGAACCCTCTAGGCAGAATCCCCGATCACGGCGAGCGATCATTTAACCCATTACAGTGATCGCAAAATCCGACATACAGGAGAAACGGCGCATACAGTCACCGGCTTGCGGCGCTGAGCGGTCCGCGGTACCGCCTCCGAACCGTGAAAACCGTGAGACGAATGTGAGAGGCAGGCCCCAAGGCATGCCGAAGGCCGCTTCCTCACGAAGGAGAAAACGGCCTCTGACCTGCGACAATGGAGCGAACTCCAGTCGGGACGACAGGATTTGAACCTGCGACCCCTTGACCCCCAGTCAAGTGCGCTACCAAGCTGCGCCACGTCCCGTGGTCCTGACGCCTCCGGCCGACTGCCCTGCGGCTTCCGGTCTTCGGCTTCTTGACCTCGTCCCCGGTGTCCCGGCGACGTGGAAAACAATACAGCACAACGGGGGGTGCTCGCTGCCAGGTGTCGTTACTGGCGTGCTGGGGGTCGGTGGGCGGCGCAGGTCAGGGTGTCGGGTGGTGGGCGTCGTAGCGGAGGAAGGCGGGACGGCGGGCCGCCAGGAAGAGGACGGCGGCGAGGCAGGCGAGGCCGCCGGTGATCACGGAGACCGCTGGGGAGGTGAGGGACGCGACGGTGCCGGACTCGAAGTCTCCGAGGCGTGGGCCGCCGGCGACCACCACGATGAAGATGCCCTGGAGGCGGCCGCGCATCTCGTCGGGGGCGGCCACCTGCATCATCGTGTTCCGGAAGATCATGCTGATGGTGTCGGCACAGCCGGCCGCGGCGAGCAGGGTCAGGCCCAGCCAGAGGTTGTGGACCAGGCCGAAGGCGGCGATGGACAGCCCCCAGGCCGCGACGGCGGCCAGGATGGCGACGCCGTGCCGCCGGACCCGGCCGACCCAGCCGGAGAACGCGGCCCCGAGCAGTGCTCCCACGGCGGGGGCCGCGACCAGCAGGCCGACGGTACCGGGGCCGCCGCCGTAGAAGCCGACCGCGATGGCGGGGAAGAGGGAGCGCGGGAGGCCGAAGATCATGGCGGCGAGGTCGGCGAGGAAGCTGGTGCGCAGGTTGGGCTGCTCACGGAGGAAGCGCAGGCCGTCCAGCACCGAGGCGCGCCGCCTGCGCTCGCCGTCGCCGCCGGGCCGCATCGCGGGCAGCCGCCACATCGCGTAAAGCGTGGCACCGAAGGCGAGGGTGTCCACCAGGTAGGCGGCCCGGACCCCGTACGCGCCGATCAGGACGCCGCCGAGCATCGGGCCCACCGTCGAGCCCAGGTTCATGCTGATGGTGTTCAGGGCGTTGGCGGCGGGCAGCTGACGACTCGACACCAGACGGGGGATCATCGAGGACCGGGCGGGCGAGCTGAGGGCGAAGAAGGCCGCCTGCACGGCCACCGCCGCGTACAGCACCGCGACCGCGTGCGAGCCGAGCATCGCCTGCGCCGCCAGGACCGCCGAGACCAGGGCGAGACCGCCCGAGCCGACCAGTCCCAGCAGTCGCCGGTCCACCGTGTCCGCGATCGCACCGCCGTAGAGACCGAAGGCGACCAGCGGCACCAGTGCGAAGAGACCCACCAGGCCGGTGGCGAAGCTGGAGCCGGTCAGTTGGTAGACCTGGACGGAGACCGCGACGGCGGTCATCTGCTGCCCGATCGAGGAGACGGACTGGCCGAACCAGACCCGGCGGTAGTCCGGTATCTCCCGCAGCGGGGTGAGGTCGGCGAACGCTCCCCTGGTCAGCCGCCGGAGCCGCCCGCCGGAGCGGCCTGCGGCCGGACCGACGTCCCGGACGGACGCCTCGGAGCCGGAGCGGGAATCGGAGTCGTGGGCGGAGTCGTGGGCGGAGGCCGAAGTCGAGGGTGATGGGGACAGAGACGAGGACGGAGATGCGGACGGGGGCGCGAACGAGCGCGGAGACGAGGGCGGAGGCGGATTAGTCGACACGGGAACTCATGCTCGGCCACACCCCGCCCTCGTCGCCACCGCCCCCGCCCGCCGCGTCGGCGGTCACCGGCTCAGCACCTGCTTCTCCCCGGCCTCCACCGCGATCGTCAGCCGGTTGCCGGGCGGCGGGAACGGGCAGATGTAGTGGTCGGAGAAGGCGCATGGCGGCAGGTGGGCCCGATTGAGGTCGAGCACGGTGTGCCCGCTCTCGTCGGGTTCGGGCAGGGTGATGAAGCGGAAGCGGTACGTCTCGCTGCCGCTGGTGGCATCACTGATCACGCCGCTGAGCCACCTACCCGCGCGGCTGACGGTGAGCGTGTGCGGCTCGCCGGCCAGGGTGAAGGAGATCTGCCCGGTGACCTCCAGGGGGCGCTCCCGCCCGTCGGCGTTGGGCACGCTGACCGACTTCTCCGCCTCGAACGGAGTGAAGACGGCCGTTACGGCCCACTCCGGGGCGTAGGGATACACGGCGATCCCGGCGAAGGCGGTGCGCCGTGCCGAGTCCGGATCGAAGACCCGCAGGGCCAGCTCGCCCTCGCGCTCGATCGGGGCCAGCAACCGCTCCCCCAGCTCGGCCAGGTCTGGGCTGCGCGCGGTGTCCGGACGCAGCGCGGCCTCGCCGTCCACCGGCGCCTGGGCACCCTTGATCCGGATGTCGTCGTCGGCCTTGGCGCGCAGCCGTACCAGGCCTTCGGAGGCCCACCAGAGCCCGGGCAGCCCGGAGATCTCGATGGGTTCGGAGTCCAGCCAGTGGGTGCCGGTGAGGGCGAGCTGGCCGTGCGGTGCGGTCACCGAGGCGGTGCGGGCCTCGGTCCAGTGCTTCCATTCCTCGGTGGCGGTGGCGGTCACGGTGCGTGCCTCCCGGGTAGCTCGGTACGAGGGTTCGACTCGAGGCGACGGTTTCGACTCGGTGCGACTCGGTGCGGCTCGGTACGACCTTTCCGATCGGTGCCTCGCGGGCGGTGCACCACGATCGGTGCACCACGGTCGGCGTACGACGGTCGGCGTACGACGGTCCGGGTCGTGGCACGACGATCCGCACACGAAGGTCCTGGTCGGCGTGCGACGATCCGGCTCGATGTTGCGGTCCGGGTCGAGGCGACGGTCCAAGTCAATGCGAGGGTTCGGTCGATGCGACAGTCAGATGGTTCAGCCGTTCGTCGGATCGGGTGATTCGGGGCCGCGGGTCAGCCGCGGCCGGTGAGGGGCCGGAAGAGCCCCTCCTGTACGACCGAGACGACCAGCCGGCCCTTCCGGTCGAAGATCTGACCGCGCGCCAGGCCGCGGGCACCGTGGGCGATCGGCGACTCCTGCTGGTACAGCAGCCAGTCGTCGGCGCGGAACGGGCGGTGGAACCACATCGCGTGGTCGAGGGAGGCCATGTCGAAGTTCCGCTCGCCCCACAGCGGTTCGACGGGGGCACGGACGGCGTCCAGCAAGGTCATGTCGCTGGCGTAGGTGAGGGCGCAGACGTGGATCAGCGGGTCGTCGGGGAGGGCGCCGTGGGTGCGCAGCCAGACGCCGCTGCGCGGTTCGACGTCGGCCAGCTCGTCCTTGCTCCAGCGCAGACGGTCCACGTAGCGGATGTCGAAGGGCTGGCGGCGGCTGATGAAGGGCGGCAGTTCGCCGAGCTTGGCGCCGACCTCCTCCAGCGCGCTGGGCAGGTCCTCGGGGTCGGCCACGTCGGGCATCTGGGCCTGGTGTTCGATGCCGCCCTGCTCGGGCTGGTGGAAGTCTGCGGTGAGGGCGAAGATGCTGCGGCCCTGCTGGATGCCCAGTACCCGCCGGGTGGTGAAGGAGCGGCCGTCCCTGATCCGGTCGACCTGGTAGACGATGGGCACGCCGGGAACGCCGGGCCTCAGGAAGTAGGCGTGCAGCGAGTGCACCGGCCTGCCGCCCTCCACCGTGCGACCCGCCGCGACCATGGCCTGCCCCGCGACCTGGCCGCCGAAGGTGCGCTGCAGCGCCTCCTCGGGACTCCGGCCACGGAATATGTTGTGCTCGATCTGTTCCAGGTCGAGCAGGTCGACAAGGTGATCGACGGGTGTCTCCATGGCCACACTTCCTCTCTCGACGGGCTCGTGGGGCACGGTTCACCCGACGACCGCCCCGTCTACCCAGAAGTCTGCTCGGCCCGCCGTAATTCCCGCCGCCCGGGGGTGCGCGTCGGGCACGCGTCGGATGGAGGTCGGCGGCAGCCCCCCGTGCGCCCTGCGGCCTGCGGCCTGCGGGTACCCCGGTCACCGGTCCGCCGTACGGGCCGGCCCCAGCTCGCCGTACGGACGAACTCCCCCGGCCCGCCGTACGGACCGCCCACGGCCCCCGGCCCGCCGTACCGACCTCCCCCGACGTACGCCCCCGCTCACGTCAGGCCCGACTGCCGAACGGTGATGTTCAGCCGCCCGACCAGCCCGAGTGCCGGGTCGGCGGTGCCCGGCAGGGTCCGCAGCACCCCGTGGTACGCGAACCTGGAGGGGCCGCCGAAGACCAGCAGGTCGCCGCTGCGCAGTTCCAGGTCGGTCCAGGGGCGGGTGCGGGTCTCGGTGTTGCCCAGCCGGAACATGCAGCTGTCGCCGAGCGAGAGGGAGACCACCGGGGCGTCGATGCGTTCCTCGCGGTCGCGGTGCAGGCCCATCTTCGCGCCGTGCGGGTAGTGGTTCACCACCCCGATGTCGGGCCGGTAGCCGACCGCCCCGGCGATCTCGGGCAGCCGCGGGCCGTAAGCCTCGGCGAGTGCGCGGACCGCGAGCGCGCCCAGTTCGGGCGGGAACGGCTTGACCGGCGCGCCGTCGCCATCCACCACGGTGCGGGCGTAGCCGTACGGGTACCAGTGCCAGCCGAGGCTGAACATCCGTACCGACATCTCGCCACCGCGGGGCATCCGGACGGTGCGCAGCCCGGCCGGCGGGCGGGCCCAGGCGCGGCAGGCCTCGACCAGTCCGCGCTGCTCGGGGAGGGAGAGCCAGTCGGGGACGTGGACGGCGCCCGGCGCCGGCTCGGAGCGCTCGCGCGGCTCCGGCGGGAACAGCGGCTCCGGCGGGAACAGCGGCTCCGCGGGGAAGAGGGGGAACGTCTCACCGTCCATGCACCCATCCTCCCAGCGGTCCGGCCCGCGTCGGCCGGGCGGCGGCGGGCCCGGGGGGGTCAGCCGTTCGGCGCACGCCTGACCGGTTGCGGGTGCAGCGTGCCGGGTCCAGGGCTGAGCTGGGAGTACCCCGACCGGAGAGCCCCGATCGGGATGCCGACCGACGAGCCCCGATCGGGAGCCCGACCGAGGAACCCGACCGAGGAACCCGACCGAGGTCCGGCCGAGGCACCGGCGCCGAGAAGCCGGTGCCGGGCAGCCAATGCCGAGGAGCCAGCATGAAGACCCTGGATTTCAAGATCATCGACCTTCCCGAGTCCTCCCTCGGCAAGTCGGCCGTGCTGGTCACCGGCCGGCACGAAGCACTCCTGGTCGATGCGGGCTTCACCCGCTCCGACGGCCAGCGTCTGGCGGAGGAGGTCAGGGTCTGCGGCAAGAAGCTGACCACGGTCTTCATCAGCCACGGCGACCCCGACTTCTACTTCGGCTCCGAGGCGATCCACCACGCCTTCCCCAAGGCCAGGTTCCTCGCCGCCCCGGCGATCGTGGCGCACATCAAGGAGACGCACCAGTCGAAACTGGAGACCTGGGCGCGGCTCGGCCCCGAACTCCCGACGCGGGTGGTCCTGCCCGAGCCGCTGGCCGGTGACGCCATCGAGTTCGAGGGCCACCGGCTGGAACTGCGCGGCACGGACTTCCACCTCCCGGACCGGCACTACCTGTGGGAGCACCGGCAGCGGGCGGTCCTCGGCGGCGTGCTGCTGTTCCAGGGGCTGCACGTGTGGACCGCCGACACCCCGACGCAGGCCCAACGCGGCGCCTGGATCGACCTGTTGGACGGCATGGAGGCGCTCGATCCGTCCTTCGTGGCCGCCGGACACCGCAGGGCGGGCGCACCCGCCGACGTGTCGGCGATCCACTACACCCGGGAGTACCTGCGGACGTTCGAGACCGAGGTCGGCCAGGCCGAGAGCGCGGCAGCCGCGCAGGAGGCGCTGGAACGGCACTACCCGCAGGCCGGGTTGAAGCTCGCGGTGGAACTCGGCACCAAGGTCGCCATGGGTGAACTGCGCTGGAATTGAAGGCCCTTGGAGTCCACATATCACCTACCGGCCGGGACTCCCGGCAGTCCGGCCGCCGACGCCCCGACAACGGCGGAACCCGGTGCGCTCGGGTACGGCGTCGACACATTGCGTTCAGGTGTTCACAGCTCGCAGTCGGATTAGCGGCAATTCCCGTCGCGCGTGCGTTCACCCGTGACCCCTGGCCGGGCGGCCCGTTGGTAATGGCGGTCGGACGCGCCCGGCCGCCATTACCTGACGACCCGAGGAGTCCCCCTTGCCGCGCATGCTCGCTGTCAGCGACGAGGTCCGAGCCGAGATCGGCGACGACGAGGCAGACCGCCTGCTCGCCGGTGCACATGCACCCGAAACCTACGACTGCACTTCGTGCCGCGCCCCCGGCGACTCCTCCCAGGAGGCCACCAGTACCGTGTTGTTCGTCGGTGACGAGACGGCGGTACTCGCCTTCGCCCACGCCCGCTGCATTCCCTCGCAGGTGGTACCGGTCTCCGAGGCTCAGCTGCGCGGTGCCGTGGAGAGCATCAACCAGGCCCAGGGCAGCGCTCCGACCGTCGGCGCGCCCGGGAGCGGGGGTGGTGCCGGGGGTGGCGTCGGAGCCGCTGCGGAGACGGCGCCCGAGGCCGAGCGGCCCGCGCCGCCGGCCGCCGGGCAGCCCGCCGTCCTCGGGATCACCTGCGGTCTGGTGATGTGCGGCGACACCCCGCACGCCGCACTGGTGGTCGAACCGACCGGGCCGGTCGGCCGCCCCGGCAACACCTCCGGGGAGGACGAGTTCCTCTCGCTGCTGACCGACCACCACTTCCAGCAGGTCATGGACGTCGACAGGGCCCCGGACTCACCGCTGCCCGGCTGGTCGGTGCTGATGGCGATGGGCAAGCTGCACGCGATCCTGCAGCCCTCGGCGACCGGCGGCAGCTCCGCCTGGTGGCAGGCGCACCAGCCGCTCCAGGTCACCGACGCCTGGCGGCAGGCCGCCAACGCCCAGGCCACGGTGACGATGTACGCGGTTCCGGCCGGCACCGTCGGCCGCCAGCCCCGCGAGGACCTGCTGCGCCAGGCGCTCGACCGGGCCGCCGCCAAGGGCCTGCTGGTCGGTGCCATCCTGCCGCTGGCCGGGACCTGACGGTCCTCCCGCGCACGCCGGGCCCGTCCCTCGTAGCGGGCCGCCGCGCCGAACTCCCGAGCCGCTCCCCGTTCTCCGGCCCTCCGGCACCCCGCCCGGGGCCGGAGAACGTCCGTCCGGGCCCGGTGACGCAGCCGTCCCACCATGACGTGCTGCGGCTCCGTCCTCGCCGCGACCGGAGGTCGGACGAGTCGGGCCGGCACGAGGGGCTGGAGGCGAGCCGGCGAAGGACCGGCACGACGGGCAATCCGACGGGCAATCCGACGGGCGAACCCGTGGACGAACCGGCGAACAGCCTGGCGATCCCGCCGCCGAGTGCCGGGAGTGGCACAGGACGGCCCGTCCCGGCCCCGCATCCCCCGGCCGCCTCGATCGTTGGCCTTCGTGTGTACAGCTACGACGTCGCCACCCACCGCCCCTCCGCCACCGCCGCCCGTTCCATCCCGGGCATGCGCCCGTCGTACGACGCGGAGCACCCCTCCTCGCCGACCCCCATCTACGACGCGCTGTACTCGGAGTACCGGCGACTGTTCCGGGCCCTTCCCGGTGACCGGACCGGCGAGGAGGATCTGCGCTTCACCGGCTTCGCGGTACGGGACACGCACCGGGCGGGGTACTTCAGCCGGGACTCCCAGCCCGTCCGTGAGGCTCTCCCGCCCGGGGACTCGTACGCCTCGCGCGGCGAGCCGTACGGCACCCGTGCGGAGTTGACCGCGTACCCGCCGCAGCACCAGGTGTTCGACACCTATGGGGGGCACGCCCAGGGCACGCCGCAGTTCATGCCGAGCCAGCAGGGCGGCGGCAACGGCGGGCAGTACGGGACCGGACAGCACTCGACCGGGTCGTTCACGCCGGGTCAGGTGACGTCGGGCCAGTTCAGCGCGGGCCAATTCCTCGCCGCGACCGGGCAGTTCGGGGCAGCGGCGGCCACCGCCGGGCACCCCGGCGCCGCTCGGCCCACCACCACCGGCCAACCGGCCGGCAACGGCCAGTACGCGGGCGCGGCCCAGGCCTCCGGCGGTCAGGGCTGGGTCGCCTCGGGCTACCTCGCCCCCGCGCAGCCGGTCGTCGGCGGGGTCGGTGAGGTGAACGGCTTCAGCGGGCGCCACCGCGGCGTGCTGTCACTGCCCCCGGGCCGCATCCCCGGCCAGGGCTGACGCCGGTCCCGACCTGCCCCGCACCGAACTACCGCTTCCGCCCGTGAACTTCACGCCCGGAAACGCCACAGAGTGCCAAGAAGTGCCACGGCGCGCGCCAGCACGTGCCACGGGCCGCCAGGACGGGACAGACACGGCACCGCACGACACACCTCATACGACGCGCCACGAGGCGCCGATAACCGCCAGAAAGCGCTAAGGACCCTAAGAACCGCCAAAGGCCGGGCCCCGCAACGGGTACCCGGCCTCCGGACTGCCGCTCAGGCGGCCTGCTCACTTCTTGCGGCGCTTCTCCCGCACTCGCACCGAGATCGAGATCGGCGTACCGGCGAAGCCGAACTCCTCGCGCAGCCGGCGCTCGACGAAGCGGCGGTAACCCGCCTCCAGGAAGCCGGAGGCGAAGAGCACGAAGCGCGGCGGCCGGGTACCGGCCTGGGTGCCGAACAGGATGCGCGGCTGCTTGCCACCCCGGATCGGGTGCGGGTGAGCGGCCACCAACTCGCCGAGGAAGGCATTCAGCTTGGCGGTCGGGATGCGCGTCTCCCAGCCCTCCAGCGCGGTCTCGATCGCCGGGACCAGCTTCTCCATGTGCCGGCCGGTCTTCGCCGAGACGTTGACCCGGGGCGCCCAGCGGACCTGGACGAGATCGCGCTCGATCTCGCGCTCCAGGTAGTAGCGGCGCTCCTCGTCGATCTGGTCCCACTTGTTGTAGGCGATGACGACGGCGCGCCCGGCCTCGACCGCCATCGAGATGATCCGGGTGTCCTGCTCGGCCAGGGTCTCGCTGGCGTCGATCAGGACGACCGCGACCTCCGCCTTCTCCAGCGCGGAGGCGGTGCGCAGCGAGGCGTAGAAGTCGGCGCCGGCGGTCAGGTGGACCCGGCGGCGGATACCGGCGGTGTCCACGAACTTCCAGGTCTTGCCGCCGAGCTCGATCATCTCGTCGACCGGGTCGCGGGTGGTCCCGGCCAGCTCGTTGACGACCACCCGCTCCTCGCCGGCGACCTTGTTGAGCAGGCTGGACTTGCCCACGTTGGGCCGGCCGATCAGGGCCACCCGGCGCGGGCCGCCGACGGGGCTGTCGCCGAAGGTCTGCGGCGGGGCCTCGGGCAGCGCGGCCATGACGGCGTCGAGCAGGTCGCCGGAGCCGCGGCCGTGCAGCGCGGAGACCGGGTACGGCTCGCCGAGGCCGAGCGACCACAGGTAGGCGGCCTCGGCCTCGGTGGAGGGGCCGTCGACCTTGTTGGCGCAGAGCACGACCGGCTTGCCGGCCTTGCGGATGATCTTGACCAGGGCCTCGTCGGTGTCGGTGGCACCGACGGTGGCGTCCACCACGAAGAGCACCGCGTCGGCGGTCTCGATGCCGTACTCGGCCTGGGCGGCGACGGCGGCGTCGATGCCGAGGACGTCGACCTCCCAGCCGCCGGTGTCGACCAGCTTGAACCGGCGGCCGTTCCAGGCCGCCTCGTAGGTGACGCGGTCGCGGGTGACGCCGGGGCGGTCCTCGACCACGGCCTCGCGGCGGCCGATGATGCGGTTCACCAGGGTCGACTTGCCGACGTTCGGGCGGCCGACCACGGCCAGCACCGGCAGCGGGCCGTGCCCGGCGGCGTCCAGCTCGGCATCGATCTCGTCGATGTCGAAGCCTTCCTCGGCGGCCAGCGCCATGAACTCGGCGTACTCGGACGCGTCGAGCTCTCCGTGCGAACCGTGCGCGGTCTCGTTGCTCATCTTCGTGTTTCCGTTTCCCGGCACCGGCCCTTCCCAGGGACGTGCCGTGCGTACCTGCCCCTCGGGGGCAGCGCGGTGCGTGACGCCCTCGTCGCGGGCGGCCGCAGGTCTGTCTGTCAGGGCCCCGGATACGGGCCCGATGGTCCGGCCGGGGCCGGGTCGTCAGGCGGCGAGGCAGCCGGTCCGCTCCTGGACCAGACCGACGATCCGGTCGATCACCTGCTCCAGGGTGAGGTCGCTGGTGTCCACCAGGACGGCGTCCGACGCCTGGGTCAGCGGGTCGGTCTCGCGGGAGGAGTCGGCGGCGTCCCGGCGGGTCAGGTCGGCGGCCATCGCGGCGATGGTCGCCTCGTCCACGCCCTTCGCCCGCAGCTCGGCGGCACGGCGCTCGGCGCGCGCGGCCTGCGAGGCGGTCAGGAAGACCTTGAGGGTGGCGGCCGGGAAGACCACGGTGCCCATGTCACGGCCCTCGGCGACGATGCCGCGCTCGGCGACCTCGGCGCAGCCGCGCTGCAGCTCGACCAGCCGGGCCCGCACCTGCGGGACCGCGGCGACGGCGCTGACGTTCGAGGTGACCTCGGGGCCGCGGATCGGTCCGGAGACGTCCTGGCCGTCGACCGTGATGGTCGGGCCCGCGGCGTCGGTGCCGGAGACGATCACCGGCTTGCCGCAGGCGATGGCCACCGCGTCGGCGTCCTCGACGTCGATGTCGTTGGTCAGCATCCACCAGGTCATCGCGCGGTACATGGCGCCGGTGTCCAGGAAGCTCAGGCCGAGCCGGGCGGCGACCGCCCGGGAGACGGTCGACTTACCGGAGCCGGAGGGTCCGTCGATGGCGACGACGACCGGGGCGGACGCTCGGTCGGCAGTGTCCACGGGGCGAACCTCTCTCTACAGCCTGGGGTTGACCTCACAAGGGTAGTCGAATCCCCGGGTTCACCCATCCGGACCAGCCCGCCGGGCCCGCGGCCGGAGCCGGGCGGGCACGCCGGTTCCCGAGAGCCCGGCCCCGGAGGGCCCCGGACGGCCCCGAACCGCCGGCCCGTCCGGGCCCCGGCGCTCAGTCCCGGACGCTCCACCCCTGCTCGCGCAGCGCGCCGATGAGCCGCCGCACCGCTGCCGGGGCGACCGAGAGCTGGACGAAGCCGACCTGCTGGCCGCTGGAGTGCTCGATGGCCACGTCCTCGATGTTGACCCCGAGCGCGCCGACCTCGCCGAACAGCCGCCCGAGCTCGCCGGGCTGGTCGCCGAGGACGACCGCGACCGTCTCGTACCGGGTGGGCGGAGCGCCGTGCTTGCCGGGGATCCGGGACTGACCGGTGTTGCCGCGCCGCATCACGGCCTCGATCCCGGCCGCGCCGCTGCGGCGCTCGATCTCGTCGGCGGCCTCCATCGCGCGCAGCGCGGTGACGGTCTCGCCGAGGTCCGTCGCGACCTCCTCCAGGATGTCGGCGACCACTCCGGCGTTGGCGGACAGGATGTCCACCCAGAGCGCGGGGTTGGAGGCCGCGATCCGGGTCACGTCCCGGACGCCCTGGCCCGAGAGCCTTATGGCGGTCTCGTCCGCGTGCTCCAGCCGGGCCGCCACCAGCGACGAGAGCAGCTGGGGGGCGTGCGAGACCAGCGCGACCGCGCGGTCGTGCGTGGAGGCGTCCATCACGATCGGCACGGCGCTGCAGAGCGCGACCAGTTCCAGGGCCGCGTTCAGGGTGTCCGTGTCGGTGTCCGGCGTGGGGGTGAGCACCCACGGCCTGCCCTCGAACAGGTCCGCCCGGGCGCCCAGCGGACCGGACACCTCCCGCCCGGCCATCGGGTGGCCGCCGATGTAGTGGGTGGTGTCGCAGTCCAGCGAGGCGATGTCGGCCCGCGGCCCCGACTTCACACTCGCCACGTCCGTGTACCAGCGGGCCAGACCCCGGCGCTGGCAGTCCGCGAGCACCTTGCCCACCAGGGCGGGCGGTACCGCGATGATCGCCAGGTCGACCGGCCCCTCGGGCAGCTCGGTGGTACCGGCACCGAGCGAGGCCGCCGTACGCGCGGCATCCGGATCGGCATCCTCCAGATACACGCTGAAGCCGCGACCGGTGAGCGCGAGGGCAGCAGAAGTGCCGATCAGTCCGGTGCCGACGACGGCGGCAGTGCGCATGGGGGTTCGTCTCCTGTCAGGTGCCGATCCTGGTGGACACCAATCCTCTCGTACCGGGGATCATTCTTGGCCATGGGCGCTCGCGCGGGCGGGCCCGGCAGGTTCGGGTCGGCTCGATCCCGCCTGCCCGGGGCGGGTGTTCACGGCAGCGGAGCGATTGCTCAGGCAACTGCTCCACCCGCCGCGGCAGGGCCGGCGAGCATCCTTCGGCCGGTGCGGCCACCGCTGCGGCGCCCCCGTACCACCCGTGACGCGAACCGCCTTCGGACCGACCGCCGCCCGACCCCACCTCCGACCACCGCCCCACCAGCCAGAGTTGACGCACCACGAGGCCCACCGTCCACCACCACCTCCCCCGGTACCGCCCGCCGGAAGCACAAGGGCACCGGGCATCCTCGGCCGTGTCGCGCCCCACCCGGGACACCCGTGCGGCACGCGGGCGAAATCCGCTGACACCCGGGCACGCCGGGGGCAGACTGGGCCGCCGGGGGACGGCTCGGACGAAGGGTGGGCGGGATGGCGGCTGAAGCGGTCCAGGAGACCGGGCGGGGCGCGGCGCGGAGCTGGGGATCGGTACTCGAATCGGTGGTGGTGTACGCGTCCGGCGCACTCTGCCTGCGCCGGGCCCGCGGCACCGTGCCACCGGACGGCCGGGTACGGCTGCCGGGACTGCCCCGGGCACTCGACGGCGGCTCCCTGCGCGCCCGGGTGGTCGGCCAGAGCGCCTGGCGGGTCACCGAGGCCCGGTTGGAGGCGGCCGCCGAGCTGCGCGAACCGGCGGAGCTGCCCGAACTGCGCCGCCGGGCCGAGCAGGCCGAGGAGACGCTGGAGACCGCCCGCGAACGGCACTCCGGGCTGCTCGGCCGGATAGCGGAGATCGCCGCCCTGCGTGTGATCCCGCCGGACCGGACTCCCGAGCAACCGCACCGCCGCACCCCCGCCGACGCCTGGCTCGAACTGGCGGACTTCGTCGACGACCGGCTCGCCGCCCTGAACGCCCGCGCCCTGGAGCTCGCCGACGAGGTCCGCCAGGCGGAGCACGCCCTGGCCGTCGCCCTGGAGGCCCTCGGACAGGCCTCCACCGCGGAGCCCGCCCACCCGGTGGAGACCAGCGCCGTCGCCGTGCTCACCCTCACCAGCAGCGAGCACGTCGCGCACAGCGAGGACGTCGAGTACGTCGAGATCGAGCTGGAGTACGGCGTCCAGGGAGCGTACTGGGTCCCGTCGTACCGGCTGAGCCACCGCCAGGTCGACGGCGGCTCGGGATCGCTCGTGCTGCGCGCCTCCGTCCTCCAGCACAGCGGCGAGGACTGGACGGGCGTACGGCTGGCGCTCTCCACCGCCGACCTGAGCCGCCGTACCGACCTGCCGCAGCTGCGCTCGATCCGGATCGGCCGCCGCCAGCCCGCCCCCGTGCCCTCCGGCTGGCGGGAGGCTCCGGCCGGCCTGTCCGAGCTGTTCGCGGGGTACGACGCGGCCGGCCCGCGCCCGTCGGCCTGGCGGTCCGTCCGGGCCTTCGGCGCGGCCTCCCCCGCACCCGGGCCGCGCGGTCCGCTGGCACCCGCCGGCGGCGGGACGGCCGAGGTGCCGGAGGTCCTCGACGCGGGCCTGCCCGGCTACGGCGGCGCAGCCCTCCCCCAGGTGCCCGCCGGGGCCCCCGCGCCCGCACCCGCCGCACCGGCCCCTCCCACTGCACCGGCCCCACCTGCCGCACCCGCTCCGCCCGGTGCCCAGGCTCCCGCCGCTCCCGTCGCATACGGGTACCCGCCTGGCACCGCCGGCGCCCCGCCGCTCGGCCCCGCCGCGCCCGCGCCCGCGATGGCGCCGCGGATGCGGATGGCGGCCGCACCGCTCGCCGCTCCGCCGCCCCTCCAGGCCCAGGCGCCCGAGCCCGCCGCACCCGCACACCCCCACCCGGCCCCCGAGTGGCTCGACTACGCCGCACTGACCCTGCGCGGCCCGGACGCACCGCCCGCCGCCCGTGGCCGCCTGCTTCCCGACCCCGTCCTCGGCCGTGCCGGTGCGGGCCTGCCCGCCGCGGTGCCACCGGCCGTGCCGGCACTGCCCGAGCACGCCGTCCTCCCCCACCGGTCGGCCGGGTCGTTCGCCTACCGGTACGACGCCGCCGCGCCCGTGGACATCCCGTCCACCGGCCGTGGGTGGCACACCGTCACGATCGCCGAGGTCCCGGTCGAGCTGCGCACCGAGCACGTCTGCGTGCCCTCCGTCGAGGAGACCGTGTACGCCACCCTGCTGCTCACCAACCCGGGCGCGCAGCCGCTGCTCGCCGGGCCGGTCGAGGTGAGCGTGGACGGCGAGTTCCTGCTCACCGCCGCGCTGCCGACCCTGGCGCCCGGGGACACCCGGCGGGTCGGCCTCGGCGTGGCGGAGGGCATCCGGGTGGCCCGCAGGACCGAACTGCGCGAGTCCACGGCGGGCCTGCTGAACAACACCACCGTGCTCGACCACCGTGTCCATGTGGAACTGGTCAACCGGCTCGGCCACCCCGTCACGGTCGAGGTCCGCGAACGCGTACCGGTCACCGCCGACGCCGAGATCCGGATCGAGGAGCGGTCCGGCTGGACGACCCCGAGCAGGCCCGACGGACCGCGACCCGCCGCCGTGCCCTCGGACACCTACCCGCCGAGCACCCGCGTGTGGCGGGTGGAACTGCCCGCCGGCGGCACGGTCGAGCTGGACGGCGGCTACGAGATCCGAATCCCGGCCGGCAAGGCCATCCTCGGCGGAAACCGGAGGAACTGACCCATGACCAACCCGCCCGCCACGTCCTCCGTCCCGGTCCGCCCGCTCCCGGTCACGGCCGTCACCTGTCTGGAGGACCGCACCCTGGTGATGCGGACCACCACCCTCGCTCTGCACCCGGGAGTGCAGCGGCTGCGCCTCGGCCCGATCACCGCGCTCGCCGTCGACCGCTCGCTGCGCGCCGACGTGACCGGCGGCCGGGCCGGGGCCGCCAGGGTGCTGGACGCCCGGATCATCCGCTCCTGGACCCCGCGCGCCCCGCTTCCGCCCACCGAGGCCGACTCGGAGTTGCGCCGCCTGGTGCACGCCCTGGAGCAGGAGCAGCTCACCGAGGACGCCCGCCGCCGCCGGCTGCAGGCCCGGCAGGCCCTGCTCGCCCAGCTGGCCGCCGATCTGCTGCGCGAGATCGGCGAGGGCGCGGGCCACGGCGAGATCGAACGGTCCCGCTGGGGGCGCGAGTTGGACCGGGTGGACGCCGAGCGCGAGTCGTACGGGGAGCAGCTGCGGGCGGTGCGGTCGCGGCTGCGGGCCGTCGAGGAGGAGCTGCGGCAGGCCCAGTCGGCGCTGGACCAGGCCGAGGAGGAGCCCGTCGAGCTGCTCGGGTACGTGGAGCTCACGGTCGAGGCCGCCGAGGCCGGCCCGCACGGGCTGACGGTCTCCCACCTCGCGCCGTGCGCCCTGTGGCGGCCCGCCTACCGGGCGACGCTCGGCGAGGGAGGTCTGCTGCTGGAGACCGAGGCGGTGGTCTGGCAGCGCACCGGCGAGGACTGGTCGCAGGTCCGGCTGACCCTGTCCACCGCCCGTTCCGCCCTGCCCGGCGAGCCGCCGCGGCTGGCCGAGGACGTGCTCGTGCTGCGCGACAAGTCCGCCGAGGAGCGCCGCACGGTGGACGTCGAGCTGCGCGAGGAGGAGATCGGCAGTACCGGGCCGGCCGCGGTGGACGGCCTCCCGGGCGTGGACGACGGCGGCGAGGTGCGCACCCTGTGCGCTCCGGGGCCGGCCTCGGTGCCCGGCGACGGCCGTCCGCACCGGGTGCCGCTCACCGCCTTCACCGCCGGTGCGAGCAGCGAGTGCGCCTGCGCGCCCGAACTGTCCCCGCTGGTCACCCAGGTGGTGCGGTTCCGCAACGGCGCCGGGCACGCGCTGCTGGCGGGCCCGGTGGACCTGGTCCGCGACAGCGGTTTCGTCGGCCGCGCGGAGCTGCGCTTCACCGCCCCGGGCGCACCGGCCGAACTCTCCTTCGGCAGCTCGGACGGCTACCGGGTGGTCCGGGAGACCGAGGAGACCAGGGGCAGTGCCGGACTGGACCGCCGCACGGTGCTCACCCGTACGGTCCGGCTGCACCTGTCCCGCTTCTCCGACCCGCAGGAGCAGGGCGAGCAGGTGGTCGTGGTGCGCGAACGGATCCCGGTCTCGGAGGTCTCGGCAGTGGAGGTACGGCTGCGCAAGGAGGCCTGCTCCCCACCGCCGGACGAGCTGGACGCCGAGGGCATCGTCCGCTGGGACGTGGCGCTGCCGCCGGGCGGCCGACGGACCGTCACCCTGGTGTACGAGGTCTCGGCGGCGGCCAGGGTGGCCGGGATCTGACCGGCCCCGACCGGCATCGCACAGACCCGTCAACTCCGGTGCGAATCAGGTAAAACAGACACATGATCTACCATCTCGCACCCCTGGACGACTGGCTCCGTGACCCGGGGCGGCCGTACGCCACCACCTCCCTGCTGACCGACGGGTTCATCCACTGCTCGGCCGACGAGCAGAC
Organism: Kitasatospora sp. NPDC032150; assembly: GCF_055579945.1. Classification (NCBI taxonomy): domain Bacteria; kingdom Bacillati; phylum Actinomycetota; class Actinomycetes; order Kitasatosporales; family Streptomycetaceae; genus Kitasatospora; species Kitasatospora sp. NPDC032150. Next base: position 28,922 of record NZ_JBVIMH010000041.1, read on the forward strand.
CGCACTGGCCGTCGCCAACGCCTTCTACCAGGACGCGCCGGAGCCGCTGATGGCCCTGCTGATCGAGGAGAGCCTGGTGGAGCCGATGGTGAAGTGGGAGGCGCCGCACGGCGCGCCGCCGCCGGGCGCGACCCCGGGCGTGCTGTTCCCGCACATCTACGGGCGCCTCAACCGCACCGCGGTGGTCGGTCTGGAGAAGGTCGAGCGCGGCCCGGACGGCCGCTGGGCCGCCCTCCAGCCCTGGAGCTGAGGGCCCCTTCCGCGCGGCCGGGGAAGCGGCCACGACCGGGGAAGCGGTTCACGGCCGAGGAAGCGGTTCAGGGCCGAGGAAGCGGTTCAGGGCCGAGGACGCGGTTCAGGGGCGCGGCGAAGAACCCCGCCCCTGAAGGCCTGCCCGACCGCCCCGGGCCTACCGCCGCCCACCGCGCGGCTCGCCCGTGCGGCTCACAGCCAGCCGCGCTCCCGGGCCGCCATGCCCGCCTGGAACCTGGTGGTCGCGCCGAGCTGGCGCATCAGCGTCTGCAGCCGCCGCTGGGTGGTCCGGGCGCTCCAGCCGAGCGACCGCGCGATCGACTCGTCGGTGAGCCCGGCCGCCAGCAGACCGAGTAGCTTGCGGTGGTCCTCCTCGGGGCCGGAACCGTCGTCCCCGTCGCCGATCGCCGCCTGCAACGGGACCGCCCGCTCCCACTCCGCCTCGAAGAGCGCGTCCAGCCCCTGGAGCAGCGCCGACGGATGGACCACGTACGCGGCGTCAAGCACCGCGTCGCCGACGCTGATCGGGATGATCGCCATCCGGTCGTCGGCCATCATCATCTTCATCGGCAGTACCGGCCGGACCTTGCACTCCTCGCCGTCCGCGACCCCGGGAAGGATGTCCTTCTCCAGCCGCCCGGGCCAGGCCACGGCCTCCTTGTCGTAGATCGCCCGGAACTTCAGCCCGGCCCGCAGCCGCTGGCGCTGCCTGGACAGGCTGGCCACCGGGTCCTGGATGTAGGGCGGGCAGTCGAAGCCGCGCACCTGGTACTGGGCCGTCCCGACCAGGTGCTCCAGCCGCTGGGCGATGGCTTCGGCACCGGTCAGCACCTCGACCGAGTGGGCGGGGTCGGTGAACCGGCTGGCCTCCCGGAAGGCGTCCATCAGCCGGTGCATCTCGGCGCGGGCGTCCCGCAGCTGGGCCTCGCGGTGGCCGATCAGGGTACCGATGGCGACGTCGGGGGCGACGGACAGATAGCGCTCGCGGTCGACCGGACTGCGGGTCACCATGCCCTGCGCGGCCAGCCGGTCGAGGGACTCCCGGCTCTGTTGCGGAGTCAGTCCGCACTGCTCGGCGAGCTCTTCGGCGGTGGACTGGGGTGCGGCCACCAGCGCCGCGTAGACCTGTCCGTCCGGCCGGCCAAGACCGAGCACTCCGAATGCGTCGGGCACGACGTTCCTTCCCCCCACTGCTCACCCCGGTTGGCGCACTCCCGCCATCCGGCCGGGCGCCAGTTGCTGGCCATCGTGCGCCACGGATCCACGGGCTGACAAGCCGGGACAACGGGGTGCGGTCAGGCTCACACCACATCCCCGCAGTACAGCAGAGGGCCTCCCCGCCGATCGACGGGGAGGCCCTCCTCATCAGGTACTACAGCCCGGCACCACCGGATGGCGGGGCGGCGGCAGGTCCCTACAGGCCGACCTCGCGCATCAGCTGGCCGACCTCCGGGTTGGTGAGCCGGCGCAGCCAGCCCGACTTCTGGTCGCCCAGGGCGATCGGACCGAAGTGGGTGCGCACCAGCTTCTCGACCGGGAAGCCCGCCTCGGCGAGCATCCGGCGGACGATGTGCTTGCGGCCCTCGTGCAGGGTGACCTCGACCAGGTAGTTCTTGCCGACGTTGGAGACCACCTTGAAGCTGTCGGCGCGGGCGAAGCCGTCCTCCAGCTCGATGCCCTGCGCCAGCTGCTTGCCCAGGTCGCGCGGGATCGGGCCCTGGATGGCCGCCAGGTAGGTCTTGGTCACGCCGTAGCGGGGGTGGGTGAGGCGGTGGGCCAGCTCGCCGTGGTTGGTGAGCAGGATGATGCCCTCGGTCTCGGTGTCCAGCCGGCCGACGTGGAACAGCCGGGTCTCCCGGTTGGTCACGTAGTCGCCCAGGCACTGCCGGCCGTCCGGGTCCTCCATGGTGGAGACCACACCGGCCGGCTTGTTGAGCGCGAAGAACAGGTACGACTGGGTGGCGACGGTCAGACCGTCCACCTTGATCTCGTCCTTCTGCGGGTCCACCCGCTTGCCCTGCTCGGTGACCGGCACGCCGTTGACCTCGACCCGGCCCTGCGCGATCAGCTCCTCGCAGGCCCGGCGGCTGCCGATACCGGCCCGCGCCAGCACCTTCTGCAGGCGCTCGCCCTCGGGCTCGCCGAAGGTCTTGGGCAGCTTGGCGGCCGGCTTGTCGTGCCGGGCCAGCACCGCGTCCTCGATCCGGGCCTGCAGCTCGCGCGAGCGCTGCGGCTGGCGGCGCGGGTCGCCCGGCGCACCCTGGCCCTCGCGGCGCGGCCGCGGGGCCGGCCCGGGCTTGCGGGCGGCGAAGCCGCTGCGGCCCGGCGTGGCGTTCGGCCCGCCGCCGTACTCGGGCCGGTCGTACCGGCGCTCCTCCGGGCGGGGCGCGCCCTTGCGGCCCGAGCCCTGCCGCCGGTCGTCCCGGCCGTAGGAACCCCCGCGCGACGAAGAGTCGCCGCCGTAGGAGTCGCGGTCGCGCCCGTACGAGCCGCCGCCGTGCGAGGACGAGGAACCGCCCCGCCCGCCGCCGAAGGACGAGCCGCCCCGGGAGCCGCCGTACGAGCCGCCCCGGCCCCCGCCCTGTCCACCACGGCCCTGGCCGCCGCCGCTGTTCCTGCCGTTGCCACTGCTACGCATCAAAATGTCCGTACGTCGTATCCGTTGGGAGTAGTGCAAGTCGTTTCGGCCGACCTCACCGCCCCCTGCCGATCAGACGCGAGCCCGACCGGTCTCGTCCGGGCCGCCCGCCGCACGTGCGGCGGCGACCGCCTCCGCGATCATCGTGCCTTCGAGGGACTCCGCTTCCACGTCGTCGACCTCGGGCAGGAAGGGTGCCAGCTCCGGCAGCTCGTCCAGGCCGCGCAGCCCCATCCGTTCCAGGAAGTAGTTCGTCGTCCGATACAGGATCGCACCTGTTTCGGGCTCGGATCCGGTCTCTTCCACCAGTCCTCGCTGTACCAGGGTACGCATCACGCCGTCACAGTTCACACCGCGTACCGCGGAGACCCGGCTGCGCGACACCGGCTGCCGGTACGCGACCACCGCCAGCGTCTCCAGCGCGGCCTGGGTGAGCCGGGCCTGCCGGCCGTCCAGGACGTAGCGGTCCACGGCGGGCGAGCACTCCGCGCGGGTGTAGAACCGCCAGCCCCCGGCCACCAGCCGCAGGTCGAAGCCCCGGCCCTGGGCGGTGTACTCGGCGGACAGCTCGTGCAGCGCCGCGGCCACCTCCGCGCGCGGACGCTCCACCGCCTCGGCCAGCCGCGCCTCGGTGGCGGGCTCGTCCACCACCAGCAGCACCGCCTCCAGCGCGGCCCGCAGCGGCCCTCCGTCCCCGGTCACCTCGCTCCCGCCGGCCAACGGCCCGTCAGCCGGCCCGGCGGGCACCGGCACCGCTTCCGCGGGCCCACGGGCAGGCGTCTGCGGGCCGTGGGCGGACTCCTGCCACTCGTGCGCCCTCGGCTGCCCCGGGACGCCCAGGGCCCGCCTGCGCGGGCCCGGCCGGTCGGTTCCCTCGGGCTGCTCCGTCACGATGCCTCCTCAGCCGTCTCCCGGTCCCCGTCCACCGGCCGGTGGTCGAACTCGTCGGTGACCTCGACCGGCCGCCCGGGATCGGCGACCCACCGCACCAGCAGCTCGCCCAGCGCCTGCGGCTGCTCGAAGTCCAGCGCCCGTTCCCGGTACAGCTCCAGCAGCGCCAGGAACCGGGCGACCACCACGAGCGTGGACTCGGCGTCCGCCACCAGCTGGTCGAAGGTCGCCGAACCGAGCGCGGTGAGCCGGTCGACCACCCGGGCGGCCTGTTCGCGCACGCTCACCGGCGGGGTGTGGATGTGGTCCACGTAGACCACCGGCCTGGGCCTGGGCGCCATCGCCCGCGCCGCCAGCTGGGCGAAACGCTCGGGGCCGATGCCCAGCACCACCTCGGGCAGCAGTTCGGCGTGGCGCGGCTCCAGGCCCACGCTGCGGGCACGCCGCAGCAGCTCGGCCTCCCAGCGCTCGCCCAGCACCGCCGCCACCTGCTTGTACGCGCGGTACTGGAGCAGCCGGGCGAACAGCAGGTCGCGGGCCTCCAGCAGGGCGAGGTCCTCCTCGTCCTCGACCTCGGCGGCGGGCAGCAGCCGGGCCGCCTTGAGGTCCAGCAGGGTGGCCGCGACCACCAGGAACCCGGTCGCCGCGTCCAGGTCCCAGTCGGGGCCCATGGACCGGATGTGGGCGACGAACTCGTCGGTCACCTTGGACAGCGCCACCTCGGTGACGTCCATCCGGTGCTTGGCGATCAGGCTGAGCAGCAGGTCGAACGGGCCTTCGAAGTTGTCCAGCCGCACGAGGAAGCCGGCCCGCGCCTCACCCGCCTCCTCGGCGGGCCGGACGGCTCCGACGGTTGCCCCAGCACTCGACATGACGCCCCATCTTCACCTGCGCCACGCCCGCGGACGGCGAGGCAGCGCCCAAAGGGCGCGGATCCGTGTGCGATCGGGCGGGCGTCCCCGAGGGAGTCGTGACCCGACGGCCTTCCGCCGTGGCGAGTGGCCCGCGCCGCCGGGAGAGTCCGCGGGACGGCTTCAGCGGCCGCGCAGCCGCCGCACCAGGATGCTGGCCTCGCCGCGCTGCTCCAGGTCGGCGAGGACGACGGAGATGGCCTCCCGGACCACCCGGCCCCGGTCCACCGCCAGCCCGTGCTCACCGCGCAGCACCAGACGGGCGTGCTCCAGGTCCATGAGCTCCTCGGCGGACACGTACACGGTGATCTTCTCGTCGTGCCGCTCGCGTCCGGTGGGCCGTCGCACGGCCCGGCCCCGGGGGCGGACCCGCCTGGTGGCCTCGCCCGCCTGCTCGTCGGCCTGCGCCGCCCCTCCCGGCCCGGCCGCCGTTCCGGGCTGCCCCTGCGGCTGCCGTCCGCCGGTCGGCTGAGGCCCGTCCGGCGCGCTCTCGGCGGGCCCCGGCTGCTCGCCGCGGCCACCGGAGGCGTCCCGGGGGGTGTCTCGCGGCCCGGTGCCGTTCTCGGCCGCGCGGGCGGTCTCCGCTCTGGGTGCTTCGGCCGGCCGGGAGAGGGAGGGCGAGAGCGCCATCCCGCCCGTGGTCCGGAACAGCTCGTCGGCCCCCGGGAGACTCACTCGGCGGGGCGGCACCGGTCGAGCACCTCCCTGGCGAGCTGGCGGTAGGCGGCGGCACCGACCGAATTGGTCGCGTACGTGGTGATCGGCTCGCCGGCCACCGTGGTCTCCGGGAACCGGACGGTCCGGCCGATCACGGTGTGGAAGACGTGGTCGCCGAACGCCTCGACGACCCGGGCCAGCACCTCGCGGCTGTGCACGGTGCGCGAGTCGTACATGGTGGCCAGGATGCCGTCCAGGCGCAGCTCGGGGTTGAGCCGCTCGCAGACCTTCTCGATGGTCTCGGTGAGCAGCGCGACACCGCGCAGCGCGAAGAACTCGCACTCCAGCGGGACGATCACGCTGTGAGCGGCCGTCAGGGCATTGACCGTCAGAAGGCCCAGCGAGGGCTGGCAGTCGATGATGACGTAGTCGTAGTCGGGCAGCAGCGGCTTCAACGCCCGGGCCAGCGCGGACTCCCGCGCCACCTCGCTGACCAGCTGCACCTCGGCGGCGCTCAGGTCGATGTTCGAGGGCAGCAGGTCCATGCCGGGGATCGCGGTCTTCAGCAGCACCTCATCGGCCGTCAGGCCCCGCTCCATGAGCAGGTTGTAGACCGTGACGTCCAGCTCCATCGGGTTGACGCCGAGGCCGACCGAGAGAGCGCCCTGCGGATCGAAGTCCACCAGCAGCACCCGGCGCCCGTACTCGGCGAGTGCGGCACCCAGGTTGATGGTGGACGTGGTCTTGCCGACGCCGCCCTTCTGGTTGCACATCGCGATGATCTGCGCGGGGCCGTGCTCGGCCACCGGCGCGGGGATCGGGAAGTAGGGCTGCGGGCGGCCGGTGGGACCGATCCGCTCGCGGCGCTGGCGGGCCGCGTCGGGGGCCAGGGTGGCGGCGTACTCCGGGTCGGGCTCGTACTCGGCGTCCGGGTCCTCGTACGAGCCGTAGGCGAAGTCGCCGTAGACCAGGCCGTGCGCGGCCAGGTCGGCGTCGTAGTCGATGACGGAGGTGGTGCTGACACCGGTGCTCTGGCGTGCCTCGAAGGTGCGGACCGCGACCGAGCCGACCTCTACCGAACCCACCGTGGCCTGCCGGGCCGTGAGCTCCTCGTTCGGCTGTCCGGCGGCGTGCTCCGCCAGTCCTGGCTGACCACCCCCGGGAGCAAATGTCGACTCATTCACAAGTCGTCTTACCTCCTTGGGCATCCAGGACTCTATGTCGATTCGTCAGCGTGGCAGCATGCCGACGGTTTGCGACTCTAGGCCGTCTGCGGCGTTCGCAGCAACACAATCCACGGTAGTGGGCACGATGTGTCGGCTGTCGGACCGGTCGCTGTCAAGGCCTTAAAGGGCCCTTGGCCCTAACGTTTCCGCGGAGGTCACCGCCCCCGGGGCGTGCGGGTCACCCACGCTGTTTGCGGTCGGCGGGTGACGTGTTGCACATGAATTGACATCGTGGCGCCACCCGACCTTCACCACCGGTTCCGGGCACGCCGAAGCCCCCGGCCCGAGGAGGGGGCCCCTCCCGCCCGATGGCGGGCAGGAGGGAGGGCCGGGGGCGTGGCACCGCCTCAGTCAGGCGGACCGTTCAGCTGATGTCCCGTCAGGCGAGCACGCTGTCCAGGGAGATGGACTCCAGGCCGAAGGCGTCGGCGACGGCCGCGTAGGCGATCTGGCCCTCGTGGACGTTCAGACCCTTGGCCAGCGCCGGGTCGCGGCGCAGCGCCTCCTTCCAGCCGCGGTTGGCCAGCTCGACGACGTACGGCAGCGTCGCGTTGGTCAGCGCGTAGGTGGAGGTGTTCGGGACGGCGCCCGGCATGTTGGCCACGCAGTAGAAGACCGAGTCGTGGACCTGGAAGGTCGGCTCGGCGTGCGTGGTCGGGTGCGAGTCCTCGAAGCAGCCGCCCTGGTCGATGGCGATGTCGACGAGCACGGAGCCCGGCTTCATCCGGGAGACCAGCTCGTTGGTGACCAGCTTCGGGGCCTTGGCGCCCGGGATCAGCACCGCGCCGATGACCAGGTCGGCCTCGATGACGGCCTTCTCCAGCTCGTAGGCGTTGGAGGCGATGGCCTTGACCTTGGTGCCGAAGATGCGGTCGGCCTCGCGCAGCTTGTTGATGTCGCGGTCGAGCAGGGTCACGTCGTAGCCCATGCCGATGGCGATGGTGGCGGCGTGCCAACCGGAGACGCCACCGCCGATGACCACGCACTTGGCCGGGTGGGTGCCGGGCACACCGCCGGGCAGCACGCCGCGGCCGCCGGTCGGGCGCATCAGGTGGTACGAGCCGACCTGCGGGGCCAGCCGGCCGGCCACCTCGGACATCGGGGCGAGCAGCGGCAGCGCGCCGTTGGCGAGCTGCACGGTCTCGTACGCGATCGCGGTGGTGCCGGAGGCGAGCAGCGCGTCGGTGCCGGCCCGGTCGGCAGCCAGGTGCAGGTAGGTGAAGAGCGTCTGCCCCTTGCGGAGACGGTGGTACTCCTCGGCGATGGGCTCCTTGACCTTCAGCAGCAGGTCAGCGGTGGCCCACACCTCATCGGCGGTGGGGAGGATGGTGGCACCGGCGGCCACGTACTCCTCGTTGGAGATCGAGGAGCCGACACCGGCGTTGTCCTCGATGAACACCTCGTGTCCGTTGCGGACCAGCTCATGCACGCCGGCGGGCGTGATGGCCACGCGGTACTCGTGGTTCTTGACCTCGCGGGGGATGCCGACCTTCACGGCTAAACACGTCCTCTTGCCATGGGGGTCCCTACCGGAGAAGACCGGCGGGCGACGCGCACGGGGGGAAGCCATCGGAAGACACCGAAAGACACTTCGCTGCGCGACTGCTGTCGAGTGTAATGAAGCCCAGCGAATCCGCCAGCCTTCCAAACTGAATAAATCAGCTTGTTACATTGGCACTTTCGTAGGCTCGTGACGATTGCGCACCGCAGATCGCCATCAACCGCACAGTTACGACATTACTCCCAGGTCGGATGGTCCGACCCGGCCCGGGCCTACTGCCGCAGGGCGTCCAGCGCCCCCGCCACCGCCGCCCGGCCGCGCTCGTCGCCGAGGCGGCGCAGCAGCGCCAGCGCGGCCCGGTACTCGCGGTCGGCCTCCTCGAAACGGCGCTGACCCGCATGCGCCTCGGCCGTCCTGACCAGCAGTCGGGCCTCCGCCGGACGATCGTTCAGGCCCTGGCGCAGCGCGAGCGCGCGGCCGTACCAGTCCGCCGCCCGCACCGGGTCGCCCAGAGCCCGGTGGCACTCGCCGATCCCCTCCAGCGCACGGGCGCGGGCCGGGTCGTCGGCAGCGGTCCTGGCATGGTCCAGGGCGGCTCGGTAGCGCGCCGCGGCCTGCTCCCAGCGGCCGGCGGCGGCCTGCAGGTCGCCCAGGTTGAGCAGGGCGGCGGCGGCCCGGCGGGTGGCCCCGCCGCGCTCGGCCACCTCCAGCACCAGGCCGTGCAGCTTGTAGAGATCGGCCGGGGCGGCGGCGCCGGTGAGCGGCAGGGCCCGCAGCAGCGCGGTGACCAGCCGGCCCGCCGAGCCGTCCAGGTCCGCCTGGCCGATCGCCTCCGCCACCGCGCCGAACAGCGACTCGCGCTCGCCGATCAGCCAGCCGGCGGCCTGCGCGGCGGTCCGCAGCCGGATCGGACCCGGCAGCGGGTCCGTCACCGGACCGGCTGCCGGGTCCAGCAGCTGCCGGGCCGAGTCCACCAGCCGCACCAGCCGCTCCAGCAGTCGGGCGCGGGCCAGCTGCAGCTCGGCCGGGCGGTCGGCTGCATCGCGCAGCCGTGCCAACCGCAGGTACAGCCGCCCGGGGAGCCGGTAGCGCGGTGTGCCGTCGGCGGCGGGCGGCTCCACGTCCAGCAGCTCCCGCTCGGCCAGCTGCCGCATGACCGCCTCGGCCTCCGGCGGCGGGCAGCCGACCAGCGCGGAGGCGGTCCGCAGATCGGCGAGCTGGGCCGGGGCCAGGGTGAGCATCCGCAGCATCCGCGCCTGTGCGGGGTTGAGCGATCGGTAGGTGAGGTCGAAGGCGGCGCTGAGCGGATCGGTGTCCGGCACCGGTACCGGCCCCTGGGCCGCGGCCTCGGCGTCCTGTCCCCCCCGCCGCCGGCCGGCCCGACCACCGGCGCCCGGTCCGGGTTCCACCCCCGGCTGCCCGCGCCCGTCGACCGGACGCCCCCGCTCCGCCTCTCCCGGGCGGCCGCCCGCGGCATCGGAGATGTCCCGGGCGGCCGCCGGAACCGCACCGGTGCCCGGCCGCCCGCGGTCCGCGCCTCGCGGGCGGCCGTCGCCGGCCCGGACCGCCTCACGGCTGCCCGGCGCCGTACGGGTTCCCTCGCCCGGGTCGCCGGGCCCGCGCCCGGCGGCGTCGCCCGTGGCCGCGCGCGTCGAGCGGTTCCCGGCTCCGAGCCGCGCCGCTTGGCCGATCAGTCGCGCCACGGCGCCCGATCCGGCGGCCTCGCCGGCCGGCCCGCCCGTCGGAACGGGGACCAGTACGCCGTCCCGCGGTCCCGCCTGGCCGCGCAGGACGGGCTTCGGCAGCTGCTCCCGCACCGCCCCGCCCCGGCCGCCGGCTCCGCCCTGGGCCACCACGGTCGCCTTCGCGGCCGCCGGGGCCGCCTGTGCCAGTACCCGCACCGCCTCGGTCACGGCGGCCTTGGGGTGGTTGCGCAGCCAGCCGGCCATCAACCGCAGCGTGGCGGGACCGGACCCGCAGGCCTCGGCCAGGTCGGCCGCGCCGACCGGGTCGCAGCCGATCCTGGTGCCGCCGACCAGCCCGCTGAGCAGGTCGCCGGCCGAGGGCTGGTCCAGACCGCCGAGGATGACCGGGTCGATGTCCTCGATCCCGGTGAGCGGTCCCGCGGTGGTGGCGACCACCAGGCAGCCGGGCTCGTCGGCGAGCAGCGGCCACAGCTGGCCGGCGTCCCGGGCGTCGTCCAACAGGAGGAGCAGCCGCCGGCCCGCCTGTTCCTCGCGCAGCGCCCCGCAGGCCGGACCGTCGGCGCCGTCCCCGCCGCCAGGTACCAGGACCGCGTCCGGCACCGGGCCGAGCTGTTCGAGCAGCCGCCGGGCGATCTGCCCCGGCGGGACCCGGCTGCCGTCGGGAGCGGAGAGCCGGGTGAACAGGACGCCGTCGGGATAGGCGTGGGCGATCGAGCGGACGAACCGTACGGCGAGCGTGGTGCGCCCCGAGCCGGGCCGCCCGGCCAGCACCACGACCGGGGAGCGGCCCCGCGCCGGGCGGGCGGCGGCTGCGGCGAGGGCGGCCAGCTCGGTCCGCCGGCCGCTGAACAGCGCGGGCACCGGGGGCAGCCGGTCGAGTGCGCCGTCTTCGGTGGGCCGTGCGTCCATCGCCGTCTTCCTCGTCACCCGCGTCACTCCTGACCAGCCGACCCGCCCCCGGGACCCGCCGTGAGTCCGTCTGCGAAGCGTAGTTCGGCCGCCCGACGGACCGGTGCTGACACCGGTAGTACCAACCGGCAAATCACCCGTCAGAACCAGGTGCCCCGAAGAGGACCGCGCGTGCCGTCAACCCCAGGCCCCGGCACGTCTCCTGGCGGCCCGCCAGCCACGCGGAACTCCTCGACGGCGAGCGCCGGCCCCCTGGGAACGCGCACGGTCGCGCACTCGGTTCCCGTACGCCCGACCCCGGTCCCTACCCGGGCCTGGGACCGGGTGGGCCGCCCTGCTCCCACCCCCGCCCCGGGAGCGCGCCGCTGGCTCAGTTCCCCCCGAACGGCCGGGCCGGCCAGGGGCTGTCGCCCGGGCGCAGCGCGTCCAGGCCGGGGCCGGCCAGGGCCGCGTGCAGCGCCAGCGTCCCGGTGACCAGGGTCGGGTTGTGGAGCTCGCCCGCGAGGACGAGCCGGACCAGTTCGTCCAGCGGCACCCGGGCGGTCTCTATCTCCAGCTCCTCGCCGTGCGCCTGGTAGCGCTCGCCCTCCGCCTCGGCGAGGTCGGTGGCGAGGAAGAGCCGCAGCGCCTCGTCCGTCCCTCCCGGCGAGGTGTAGAAGTCGACCAGCACCCGCCACTCCCCCGCCTTGCAGTGCGCCTCCTCGTAGAGCTCGCGCTGGGCGGCGTGCAGCGGGTTCTCCCCGGGGACGTCGAGCAGCCCGGCGGGCAGCTCCCAGAGCCGCTGGCGCACGGGGTGCCGGTACTGGCGCAGGACCAGTACCCGCTGCTGGTCATCGAGGGCGAGGACGGACACCGAACCGGGGTGGGTCTGGTAGTCGCGGCGGGCGTAGCTGCCGTCGGGCATCAGCACCTCGTCGGTGCGCACGCCGGTGACCCGCCCCTGGAAGGGCACCGAGGAGGCCCGTACCGGCCAGTCCTCCGCCACGTCCCTGATCTGCTGGATGTCCGTCATCTCTCTCCCCTTAGCGCTCAGGGCCAACTATGCCAAACGGCGGCCGTGCGAAGATCCGCACGACCGCCGTCCGACGACGGGACGCCTACTCGGCGCCGGTCTTGATCCGAATCGCCGCGGCCACCAGGCCCGCGAACAGCGGGTGCGGGCGGGTCGGGCGGGACTTCAGCTCCGGGTGGGCCTGGGTGGCGACCAGGTAGGGGTGCACCTCGCGCGGGTACTCGACGTACTCGACCAGGTCACCCTTGGGGGACAGGCCCGAGAAGTGCAGGCCGGTCTTCTCCAGGTCTGCGCGGTAGGCGTTGTTGACCTCGTAGCGGTGGCGGTGGCGCTCCTCGACGTACTGCTCGCCGCCGTACACCTCGCGGACGATCGAGCCCTCGGCCAGCTTGGCCGGGTACAGGCCCAGGCGCATCGTTCCGCCCAGATCGCCCTTGCCGTCCACGATCGCCAGCTGCTCGGCCATGGTGGAGATGACCGGGTACTTGGCGGCGGGGTCGAACTCGGTGGAGTTGGCCTCGGGCAGGCCGGCCAGGTTGCGGGCGGCCTCGATGACCACGCACTGCAGACCCAGGCACAGGCCCAGCAGCGGGATCCTGTTCTCGCGGGCGTAGGTGATCGCGGCGACCTTGCCGTCCACACCGCGGTCGCCGAAGCCGCCGGGGATGCAGATCGCGTCCACGTCCCCGAGCTGCTCCTGGGCGCCCTCGGGGGTGACGCAGTCGTCCGAGGTCACCCACTTGATCTCGACCCGGGCGTTGTTGGCGAAGCCGCCGGCGCGCAGCGCCTCGGTCACCGACAGGTAGGCGTCCGGCAGGTCGATGTACTTGCCGACCAGGGCGACCTTGACGATGTGCTGCGGCTCGTGGACGCGGCGCAGCAGGTCGTCCCAGGTGGTCCAGTCCACGTCGCGGAACGGCAGGTCGAGGCGGCGCACCACGTAGGCGTCCAGGCCCTCGCCGTGCAGCACCTTGGGGATGTCGTAGATCGACTTGGCGTCGATGGCCGCGACCACGGCCTCCTCGTCCACGTCGCACATCAGCGAGATCTTGCGCTTGATGGCCTGCGGCACCTCGCGGTCGGCGCGCAGCACGATCGCGTCGGGCTGGATGCCGATGTTGCGCAGCGCGGCCACCGAGTGCTGGGTCGGCTTGGTCTTCAGCTCGCCGGAGGGACCGATGTACGGCAGCAGGGAGACGTGCACGAAGAAGACGTTGTCCCGGCCGACCTCGTGGCGGACCTGGCGGACGGCCTCCAGGAACGGCAGCGACTCGATGTCGCCGACGGTGCCGCCGACCTCGGTGATCACCACGTCGACGTCCTCGGTCGCCATCCGGCGGATCCGGGACTTGATCTCGTTGGTGATGTGCGGGATGACCTGGACGGTGTCGCCCAGGTACTCGCCGCGGCGCTCCTTGGCGATGACCGTCGAGTACACCTGGCCGGTGGTGACGTTCGCCGACCCGTGCAGGTTGGTGTCCAGGAAGCGCTCGTAGTGACCGATGTCCAGGTCGGTCTCGGCGCCGTCGTCGGTGACGAAGACCTCACCGTGCTGGAACGGGTTCATCGTGCCCGGGTCCACGTTGAGGTACGGGTCGAGCTTCTGCATCGTCACGCGCAGGCCGCGTGCCTTCAGCAGCGCGCCGAGGCTGGAGGCGGTGAGGCCCTTGCCGAGTGAAGAGGCGACACCCCCGGTGACGAAGAGGTGCTTGGTCGTCACGGCGCGGCCGTTCGCTGCCTTGCCGGAATGGGGCTGTGCCAAGAGGGGGCTCCCGTGGGTCGCGTGTCGAAGTGACTCCGGTGGAGGACTGCCCGCATCCGCGCCGACGAGGAGTTTGCACTCGACCGGGGAGCCCGAAGAGAGCTCCGACGGGGTCGTCAGGGCGGCGGATCCGGGGTGGTTGATCCCACCAGTCCACGGGGTACCAGCGTATCAGCGAGCGGCACCGATCGCGTTCCGGCCGTCGCGGCGTGCCCGTCCGGGTCGTCCGGCTGCTCCGAACGGACGGGCGGATACCGCCCGGAAGGGGTGGTTCCGACAACACCGCGAGGGGCCCGGAGGGAGGAGCCCCGCCTGGTCCGTCCGGACCGTCTTCGATCCCCCACTCGGGCCACTTTGTCGATCACAGGCGTGACGGCGCCCGAACCGGACGCTCTCCACGTGCCGCACCCCAGCTCACCGACGTATCCTGCACGGACGCATCGCCGACAGCAGAGCACGCGGAGGGCGAGGGGGTCAGGACGACACCTCTTGGTCCCCGATGCGCGACCGGACACCTCCCGTACCAGTTCACCCGTCCAGGCCAGGGGCGCACACCGCCCCGCCGGGCGACCCACGGTCCTCCCCGCACACACCGGTCGGGGGTCCGGGGGCCGCCCAGCCCGGATCTCCGGCCCCGCAGACCGCCTGCTACCGACCGTCTGCGCTGCCGCCGCCCAAATTGCGAACTGGAGACCCACGTGGCCGGCCGTATCGAGGACTACGCACTCATCGGGGACATGCAGACCGCCGCCCTGGTCAGCAGGGACGGAGCCGTTGACTGGCTCTGCCTCCCCAGATTCGACTCTCCGGCCGTCTTCGCCGGTCTGCTCGGTACCGATGAACACGGGTTCTGGCGGATCGGCCCGGCCGAACCCGTCGGCGAGGAGGTCGCCCCCACCGCCCCGCCTCAGCGCTCGCACTTCACCGATTCGGGTGAGTCCCGGGCGGTGCCGGCCACCGCGGCCGCCCCGGCCGTACCCGCCGACCGGCGCCGCTACCGGGGCGACTCGCTGATCCTCGAGCAGGAGTGGGACGCCCAGGGCGGCAGTGTCCGGGTGATCGACTTCATGCCGCCCCGCCCGCTCGCCGGGGCCGAGGCCGTCCCGCAGATGATCCGGATCATCGAAGGCGTCTGTGGACGGGTGCGGATGCGCTCCGCCCTGCGGATGCGGTTCAGCTACGGCCGGATCACCCCCTGGGTGCACCGGGTCGAACAGGCCGACGGCACCCACCGAACGGTCGCCATGGCCGGCCCCGACTCGGTCTGGCTGGACGGCAAGGCCGAGACCTACGGCCGCGACCTCACCACCTACGCCGACTTCACCGTCACCGCGGGCCAGCGGATCGCCTTCGCCCTCACCTGGCAGGCCAGCCACCTGCCCGCCCCCAGCGCACCCGACGCCGAAGCCGCCCTCGCCCACACCGAGGAGTACTGGCGCGAGTGGGTCGGCCAGTGCACCTACCAGGGCCCCTACCGCGAGCCGGTGGTCCGCTCGCTGATCACCCTCAAGGCCCTCACCTACGCCCCCACCGGTGGCATCGTCGCCGCCCCCACCACCTCGCTGCCCGAGGACATCGGCGGGGTGCGCAACTGGGACTACCGCTACACCTGGCTGCGCGACGCCGCGATCACCCTCTCCTCCCTGCTGCGCACCGGCTACCGCGAGGAGGCCCGCGCCTGGCGCGAGTGGCTGCTGCGCGCGGTCGCGGGCGACCCGGAGAACCTGCAGATCATGTACGGCATCGCGGGCGAGCGCGAGCTCACCGAGTCCGAACTCGACTGGCTGCCCGGCTACGAGGACTCCAGGCCGGTCCGGATCGGCAACGGCGCCGCGGGCCAGCTCCAACTCGACGTCTACGGCGAGGTGGTGGAGACCCTGCACCTGGCCCACATGACCGGCCTGTCCCGGCACGACCACGCCCACCAGCTCCAACTCAAGCTGATCAGCTACCTGGAGAAGCACTGGACCGCGCCCGACGAGGGCATCTGGGAGGTCCGCGGGCCGCGCCGCCACTTCGTCCACTCCAAGGTGATGGCCTGGGTCGCCGTCGACCGCACCATCAAACTGCTGGAGCAGTCCCCGTACGAGGTCCACGGGTTCGCCGGCGAGAGCCCGCTGGAGCGCTGGCGCGAACTGCGCGACCGGATCCACGCGGACGTCTGCGAGAAGGGCTACGACCCCGACCGCAACACCTTCACCCAGTACTACGGCGGCCAGGAGCTGGACGCCTCACTGCTGCTGATCCCGCAGATGGGCTTCCTGCCGCCGGACGACAAGCGCGTCATCGGCACCATCGAGGCGATCCAGCGCGAACTGGCCACCGAGGACGGCTTCGTGCTGCGCTACCCCACCCACGACGCCTCCGGCGAGAACGTCGACGGGCTGGCCGGCCACGAAGGCGCCTTCCTGGCCTGCTCGTTCTGGCTCGCCGACGACCTGGCGATGATCGGCCGGGTCACCGAGGCGCGGGAGCTGTTCGACCGGCTGCTCTCCCTGCGCAACGACCTCGGCCTGCTGGCCGAGGAGTGGGACCCGGTCGCCAAGCGGCAGGTCGGCAACTTCCCGCAGGCGTTCAGCCACGTGCCGCTGATCGACACCGCGCTGCGCCTGACCGCTTGCGGCGGGGCCTACCTCTCCGCCCAGCCCGACGTCCGCTCGGCCGACCGCACCGAGCAGGCCATGATGTGACCCCGCCGTGGGGGGGGGGGGGGGGGGGGGGGGGGGGGGGGGGGGGGTGGGCGGATCGGTCTTGCTCACGCCCTTTTTTCGTCCTCTCT
>NZ_JBVIMH010000041.1:45175-59383 GCF_055579945.1 Kitasatospora sp. NPDC032150
GCCCTCCCCCCCCCTCCTTTCCCGCCGTTCGTTCAACGCCCCCCCCCCCCCTTCCCCCCCCCCCTCCCCCCCACCCCCCCCCCCCCTTCTCCCCCCCCCCCCCCCCCCCCCCCCCCCCCCCACGGCTCAGGCGCCCTCGCGCTGGACCAGTTCGTCGTAGGTGCTGAGCACCTGCGCCACCGTGGCCGCCTCGTCCGGCCAGGTCTCGGCCTGGACGCGGCCGGACGCGGCGAGCGCGGCCCTGCGGTCCGGGTCGGCCAGCAGCCCCCGTACCGCCGTCGCGAGCGCGGCCGGATCGCCGTACGGCACCAGGACCGCGGCCTCGCCGACCAGCTCGGGGATGCCGCCGACGCTGGTGGCGACCACCGGCACGCCCGCCCGCATCGCCTCCTGGACCACCAGCGAACGGGCCTCCCAGCGGCTGCTCACCACCACCAGGTCGGCGGCGGCGAGCAGGTCGGGCACGTCGGTGCGGTAGCCGAGCAGTTCCACCGGCAGCCGCTCCGCCGCGATCCGCTCGCGCAGTTCGGCACCCTCCGGTCCCTCGCCCGCGATCACCACCAGCGGGTCGCGCTCGCCCAACTGCCCGGCCGCGTCCAGCAGCAGGCCGAAGGACTTCTGCTGGACCAGCCGGCCGATCGCCAGCACCACGGGCCGGTCCGGCCCGCCGCCCAGCAGGCGGGCCCGGGACGCCTCCCGACCGAGGTCGCCGGGAGGCATCGGCGGGGCCGCGACCGGGCCCAGCCTGGCGTCGCTGGCACCGAGTTCACGGGCCCTGGCGACCAGGTCGGAGGATGCGCCCAGGACCAGGTCGGCCGCCCGGGCCACCCGGCGCTCCATCAGCCGCTGCAGGCGGCGTTCCACACCGGTGGCCAGCATCGCGTGGTGGAAGGTCACCACCAGCGGGGTCTGCGGCCGCAGCCCCGGGAAGCGTCCGGCGGTGCGCAGCGCCAGGTCGGAGAGGAGACCGGCGCGCAGGCCGTGGGCGTGCACCACGTCCGCCCCGGTGAAGGCGCGACGCAGCTCGCCGATGGCGGTGGCGTCGCTGCGGGCCCCGGCGGTGGGGGTGATGTCGACCAGGTGGAACCGGGCGCCGGTGCGGGAGAAGCCGAACAGCGAGTCCGTCCCGGCGGGGGCGCAGACGGTCACACCGACGCCGTGCGCCACCAGGCCCTGCGCCAGGGAGCGCACATGCGCGCCGATGCCGCCGGTGCTCGCGGACAGGACGAGTACCACGTGCAGCTGGCCCCGGCTCTCATGGGCCGCGGTGGGGCCGGTGCCGGTGGCCCGGGTCGCGGAATGGTCCACGTCGTCTCGCTCCGACTAGTTCACTTGCCGCACGCCGCCCACGGGATCTCCGCGAGCGCCGCTCGGGACTGGGGTGCCAGTGTCCAGCCGCCACCATGCCAGGTCGGGAGGCGTCTTGGACAGTCGGCACCCTCGCGGGCGCGTCGTGGGGCCTGACCGGGGCGCGGGGAAGGGCCCGCGCGGGCGCGAACGGCCGGGCGGCCGCCCCGGGCTCGGGACGGCGCGCCGGCCGGGCGGTTCCCGGCGCCCGGCCATGCTTCCCGGGGCAAGGCGAACCGCGCGAGGGCCCCGCGCCCGCGGGTGGCCCGGGGCGTCAGTTGCCGCGCGGGGAGCGGGCCGCCGCGAGGAGCTCCTCAGCGTGGGCACGGCCCAGCTCCGAGTCCTCCAGGCCCGCCAGCATCCGGGAGAGCTCGCGGACCCGCTCCCCGTCGTCGAGCACCTTGACTCCGCTGCGGGTCACCGTGCCGTCGTTGGTCTTCACCACCACCAGGTGCCGGTCCGCGAAGGCCGCCACCTGCGGCAGGTGGGTCACCACGACCACCTGCGCGCTCTGCGCCAGCTTGGCCAGCCGGCGGCCGATCTCCACCGCCGCCTTGCCGCCGACACCCGCGTCCACCTCGTCGAAGAGGTACGTGGGCACCGGGTCGGCACCGGCGAAGACCACCTCGACGGCCAGCATCACCCGGGAGAGTTCACCGCCGGACGCGCCCTTGGCGATCGGCCGCGGCTGCGCTCCGGGGTGCGGGGCGAGCAGCACCTCGACCTCGTCCACGCCGTGCGGGCCGTAGGCGACGGTGCGCCCGTCGATCTCGATGCCCGCGAGGTCGTCGACCCGACTGATCGCGAAGCTCACCCGGGCGTGCGGCATGGCGAGTTCGGCGAGTTCCGCGGAGACGGCCGTGGCGAAGCGGTCGGCGGCGGCGTGCCTGGCGGCCGAGACCTCGGCGGCGAGTTCGGCCAATTCGGCCCGCAGCTCGGTCTCCTGGGCCCCGAGCTCGTCGATCCGCTCGTCGTCACCGTCGAGTTCGGCCAGCCGCAGCGCCGCGGCCTCGGCCCACTCCAGCACCTCACCGAGCGAGTTCTCCTCGCCGCCGTACTTGCGCACCAGCTGGGCCAGCACCGCCCGGCGGTCCTCGACCGCTGCCAGCCGTACCGGATCCGCGTCCAGGTCGTCGGCGTACCCGGCCAGGTCGCCGGCCACGTCGGCGAGCAGGTAGCCCACCTCGCCCAGGCGGTCGGCCAGGGCGGCGAGCCGCTCGTCGTGATGGCGGACGGAGTCCAGGGCGCGGCGGGACTGGGCCAGCAGGGTGCCCGCGTCCAGCGAGTCCGGGTCGGCGGGGTCGCCGGCCAGGGCGGCGTGGGCGAGGGTCGCGGCACCGGAGAGCGCATCGGCGTGGCCCAGACGTTCGGCCTCCGCGGCCAGCCCGACGTCCTCACCGGTGACCGGCTCGGCGGCGGCGATCTCTTCCAGGCCGAAGCGCAGCAGGTCCGCCTCCTGGGCCCGTTCGCGGGCCCTGGTGGTCAACTCCTCCAGGGTGGCCGAGACCTCGCGCAGCCGGCGGTACACCTCGCGGTAGCGGGCCAGCGGCTCGGCCACCGCCTCGCCCGCGTACCGGTCCAGCGCGCCGCGCTGGCGCGAGGGGCGCAGCAGCCGCTGCTGGTCCGTCTGACCGTGCACGGCGATCAGGTCCTCGCCGAGCTCGGCGAGCAGGCCGACCGGGACCGCCCGGCCGCCGACGTGGGCGCGCGAGCGGCCCTCGGCGGAGACGGTACGGCTGATCAGCAGCGCGCCGTCGTCCAGCTCGGCGCCGGCCTCCAGGGCGCGGGCGGCCACCGGGGAGCCGGCCGGCAGCTCGATGCGGCCCTCGACGACCGCCCGGTCGGAGCCGCCGCGCACCAGCGCCGGGTCGGCCCGGCCGCCCAACAGCAGGCCGAGGCTGGTCACCACCATGGTCTTGCCCGCTCCGGTCTCGCCGGTCACCGCGGTGAAGCCCGGTGCCAGTTCGACCACCGCGTCGTCGATGACGCCAAGATCCCGTATCCGCATCTCGTCCAACACGGAGACGACCTTACGAGGTCCGACCCCCGGCGCGCGACGAGCGCAGGTCCCGGCGGTGCAAGTTCATCCCATCCGGCACCGTCCCTGCCGACTCCGTGCGCGGGCGGCCACCGAGCGTGTATCCGTCCTGGGGGCGGGGAGGCCGTAGGGTGCCGCCGCTACGCGGCCTGGCGCGGCGCGACCGCGCAGTAGCGCAGGAAGAACTGCGCCAGCGGCCCGATCGCCAGCGCGTACGTGATCGTCCCGAGCCCGACCGTACCGCCGAGCAGGAATCCGATCGTCACCACCGTCAGCTCCATGCCGGTGCGGATCAGCCGCACGGAGCGCCCGGTGCGCCGGTGCAGCCCGGTCATCAGCCCGTCGCGCGGCCCGGGCCCCAGCCGGGCCCCGATGTAGAGGCCGGTCGCCAGACCGTTGAGCACGATGCCCGCCGTCAGTAGCGCCGTCCGCCCGAGCCACCCCTCCGGGGCGGCGATCAGGCCGAGGGTGAGGTCCATCGCGGCGCCGATGACCAGGATGTTGCCGATCGTCCCGATGCCCGGCACCTGGCGCAGCGGTATCCACAGCAGCAGCACCAGCGCACCCGTGATGGTCACCCAGGCGCCCATGCTCAGACCGAGGTGCCGCTGCAGGCCCTGGTGCAGCACGTCCCACGGGTTGACGCCCAGCGAGGCCCGCACCATCAGCGCCATGCTCGCCCCGTACAGGCCGAGGCCGACCAGCAGTTGCGGCACCCGCCGGGCGAGCCGGTCGGTGCTCCAGATCCTCGCGGTGCTGTCGCCCGGAGTGCCGGCGTGCTGGGAGATGGTAGCCATGGTTCGGCTCCTCGGGGGTGGCGCGGATGTGTATGGCGGCCTAATGACCGGACTGCCATCATGGGCAGTCCAATCGGACCCGATCCAGGTCCAATCGAGACCAGGTGGACTGATTCGAATGAGCGAGTGGCAGAGCGCCGTGACCCCGCCCGCGCTGGCCAGGCTGCTGCGCAGCACCCAGTTGCCCGAGCCCGCCGGGCGCCGACCCGCGTACCGGACCCTGGCCGGGCAGGTCCGGCTGCTGGTCTCCGAGGGCCGGCTGCCGGTCGGCACCCGGCTGCCCGCCGAACGCGAACTCGCGCAGGCCCTGTCGCTCAGTCGCACCACCGTCGCCACCGCGTACGAGACCCTGCGCGGCGAGGGCTATCTGCGCAGCCGCCGTGGCTCCGGCAGCTGGACCACGCTACCCGAGGGCAGCAGGCCGCCCGGTGACGCCCTGCACCCCGTCCCGCCGGACGAGCGGGAGACCGTACTGGACCTCGGCGTGGCCGCACTGCCCGCCCCGCAGCCGTACCTCGGCGAGGCGGCGGCCCGGGCGATCGAGCAACTGCCCGCGTACGCCTCGGGGCACGGCCACTACCCGACCGGCGTGCCCGTGCTGCGGGAAGCCATCGCCCGCCGCTTCACCGAGCGCGGCCTGCCCACCACCCCGGACCAGATCCTGGTCACCACCGGCGCGATGGGCGCCCTGCACCTGGCCCGCCAGGCGCTCTCCGGACGCGGCGACCGACTCGCGGTCGAGGCGCCCAGCTACGCGCACACCATCCAGTCACTGCGCCGCAGCGGCGCCCGCCTGGTGCCCGTCCCGCACGCCCGGCCGGACGGGCCGACCGCCCTGCCGCGTTGGGACGTCCAGGAGTGGCAGCGCGTCCTGCGCGGGGCCGCGCCCCGACTCGCCTTCCTCATCCCGGACTTCCACAATCCGACCGGCGCCCTGATCGACGAGGAGCAGCGCCGCGAGCTGCTCGCCGCCGCCCGCGCCGCCGGGACCGTCGTCGTGGTCGACGAGACACCCGCCGAACTCGCCTGGGGCGTAGGCACCGAGGACCTCCCCAGACCCATGGCCGCCCTCGACCGGGCCGCCCAGGTGGTCACCGTCGGCTCGGGCAGCAAACTCCTCTGGGGCGGTCTTCGGGTCGGCTGGCTGCGTGCGAACCCCGCCCTGGTACGGCAGTTGGCCGCCGACCGGGTCTACACCGACGTCGGCACTCCCGTGCTGGAGCAGTTGATCGCCGCCGCCCTGCTCACCGAACGCTTCGACGAGGTCCGCGCCCACCAGCTGGCCAGGCTGCGCTCCAGCGCCGAGGCGCTCATCGCCGCACTCGAACGGCAATTGCCCGAGTGGCGGTTCGCCCGTCCGCCGGGCGGCCTGTGCCTCTGGGTGTCCACCGGCCGGGTCTCGGGCGCCGCGCTGGCCCAGGCCGGCGAACGGACCGGGGTACGGATCGCGGCCGGCTCCCGGTTCGGCGTGGACGGCGCCTTCGAGCACCACATCCGCATCCCGTTCACCGTCCCCGCGCCGGCCGCCGACGCGGCGATCGCCCGTCTCGCCACCGCCGCCGACCTGGCCGCGACCGGCCGCTGGCGCACCGCCGGAGAGGCCCCGCCGCTGGCCGTCTGACCTCCGCCGGCCGCGGCCCCAAGGGAAGCGGTGAACCGTCGACGTGTACCGCCCGTCAGCCGCGACCAACACCAACTAGCCGACGTGCGCGGGCAAGTAGGCGACGGACACCACGGCGCCTGATGCTCCTCGGGAGCCGCTCATCAGACCTTGCCGCGCCCGCGCCACCCCGTCACCGGCAGCGCGAACTTGGCCACCAGCCGGTCCGTGAACGGCGCCTGGTGCAGCCGCGCCAGGCGCACCGGCGTACTACCCCGGCGGACCTCCACCCTTGCCCCGGCCGGGAGTTCGACCGAACGGCGCCCGTCGCACCAGAGCACCCCGTGCGGCGTCTTCGGCTGGACCTCCACCGCCAGAACCGAGTTGGGCGAAGTCACCAGCGGCCGGGCGAACAGCGCGTGCGCACTGATCGGCACCATCAGCAGCGCCTCCACCTCCGGCCACACCACAGGACCGCCACCCGAGAAGGCGTACGCGGTCGATCCGGTCGGCGTCGAGAGGACCACCCCGTCGCAGCCGAAGTTGGAGACCGGACGGCCGTCCACCTCCGTGACGACCTCCAGCATCCGTTCCCGCGCGGCCTTCTCGATCGACGCCTCGTTCAACGCCCAGTCCTGGTGCACCACATCGCCGTTGGTGCGGACCAGGACGTCGAGCGTCATCCGGTCCTCGATCTCGTAGTCGGCCTTGACCACCCGCTCGACCACGACCGCCAGGTCGTCCCGCTCGGCCTCCGCCAGGAAGCCGACCCGGCCGAGGTTGATGCCCAGCATCGGCAGCCCGGACTCCCGGGCCAGCTCCGCCCCCCGCAGCAGCGTGCCGTCGCCCCCGGCCACCAGGATCAGCTCGCAGCCGTCCGCCGCGCCGTGCCCACCGGGCACCCGCTCCACCCCGTCGGGCAGATCCAGGCCGACGGCCTCCGAGGCGAGCAGTCTGATCCTGATCCCCTCCTTGAGCAGGCCGTGCACCAGCCCCTCGACACTGCGCAGCGCAGCCTCACGGCCGGTGTGCGCGATCAGGAAGACCGTACGTTCCTCGCTCATGCTGCCCTCTCCCTACGCCTGCCGGGTCGCCCTTGCCCCGGTGCGGCCGCCACCGGGCGTGACGGTCGGACGCCTGCACAGCACCCTATCCGGGGGCCCTGACATCCGACCCCCGCCTTCCGGCCCGGCCGCCGAAGGACCTCCGGCCTACTGCGGCCCCTCCGCCACCGCCCGCTCCGCCTCGGCCGGGTCCAGCCGCGGGGCGCCGCGGCGCAGCCACAGGAAGTACTCGACGTTCCCGGACGGGCCCGGCAGCGGGCTGGCGGTGACCGCCCGGACGCCCAGTCCCAGCTCCCAGGCCTGATCGGCGACCTGACGGACCATCTCCACCCGCAGCTGCGGGCTGCGGACCACTCCCCCGCTGCCCAGCCGCTCCTTGCCGATCTCGAACTGCGGCTTGACCATCATCACCAGGTCCGCGTCCTCGGCGCAGCAGCCCGCCAGGGCGGGCAGCACCAGACCGAGCGAGATGAACGACAGATCGCCGACCACCAGGTCGACCGGCTCCCCGCCGATCTGCTCCAGGGTCAGCTCCCGGACATTGGTCCGGTCCATCACGGTGACCCGCTCGTCGCTCTGCAGCGACCAGGCCAGCTGGCCGTAGCCGACGTCCACCGCCAGTACCCGCGCGGCCCCCGCGCGCAGCAGTACGTCGGTGAAGCCGCCGGTGGACGCGCCCGCGTCCAGCGCGCGCCGCCCCTCGACCACCAGGCCCCGCGGCACGAAGGCGGCGAAGGCGCCCGCCAGCTTGTGGCCGCCGCGCGAGACGTAGTCGGGATCGTTCTCGTCCTTGGCCACCACGACCGCCGCCGAGGTCTCCACCTGCGTCGCGGGCTTGGTCGCCGTGGTGCCGCCGACGGTCACCCGGCCCGCCGCGATCAGCTCGCTCGCGTGCTCACGCGAACGGGCCAGCTTGCGGCGGACCAGCTCCGCGTCGAGTCGGCGTCGTGCCACTGCCACTGGTGTTTCAGCTCCTACTGCTCGCGCTACTACCCGTACTGCTGGTGCTCGTACGGTTGCTGCTCGTCCGGTTACCGCTCGTCGAGCGCGGCCAGAGTGCCCACCAGCCGCTGATGTACATCTTCGTACACCGCCACCTGGGCAGCGGCCTCCACCCCGGCCAGCTCCGCCAACCCGGCCAGCGCGGCATCGACCTCCGGGTGGCCCGTCGGCTCCACCGGCGCCGGCTCAGACATCGCCGCCCTCCCGCTTCGGCGCGGACTTCCTCGCGGAGGCCTTCTTCGCGCCAGCCTTCGCACTCGCGCCACCGGCCCGGCTCCCGGTACCCGGCTTCCCGGCCGGCGCCTTCTCCACGGCCTTCGTAGCAGCCTTCGTCGCGGTTTTCTCCACGGCCTTCGTCGCGGTTTTCGCCACGGCCTTCGTCGCGGATTTCTCCACGGCCTTGGTCTCGGTCTTCGCCACGGCCTTGTTCGCGGCCGCACCATCGGCGGCCGTGCGTCGGGCAGCCGGCTTCGTGCCGTTCGCCTTCACGCCGGCGGCCTTGGTGCCGTTCGCCTTCGCACCGGCCGCCTTCGCACCGGCCGCCTTCACACCGGCGACCTTCGCACCGCCCCCGGCGGCCGGCCGCTCCGCTGCCGCCTGCTTCGTCGTGCCCTGCCTCGGCGCGGCCCGCCGCGCGGACGCAGGCGCAGGCGCGGGCCGCCCGGCCGTCGCGGTGCCGTTCACCTCGTCGGCCTTCACCGGCTCGGGCGCCCGCTCGTCCCAGCCCGCCTCGAACAGCCCGGCGGCGCGCGCCTCGGGCTTGCTCTCCGGAGGAAGGTGGGGCTGCTCCTCCACCTCGCGCAGCTTGCTCTCCAGGTAGCTGAGCACCACGCCCACCTTGACCACCTGGTCGCCGACCCGCTCGAAGACCTTCTCCACCTCGCCACGGGCCATCCCCACCGCGAGGTCCAGACCGGCCCGGCCGGCCGTCACCGCCTCCCCGGCCAGCGTCTGCAACGACCTGGCCGACGGCGGGAACTGCTCGCTCACGGTCCGCTCGATCGTCGCGACGTCCACGCCGCCGCGCTCCAGCAGTCCGGTGGCCGCGCCCACGACCCGCTTGCCGGTCTCCTCGGCCAGCTCGGTGGCCACCACCACGACTCCCCGCACCGCATCCCGCAGCATCCCGAGTGCCTCCTTAGTGCCTCGCACCGACTGCGACCCCGGCCCGGTGACCACTCTGTGCAGCCGGACCTGGCCCCACCACATCCACGACGCTACCGCCTCGGCTCCGTCCTACGCTGCCGCTGCCGCCCGGCCGGGTTCCGGCACTGCTGCGATAGCGTGGACGGTCGGCGCCTTGGAACAGGAGGCGGGCAGACGGGAGACCAGCAGTCATGGCCACGATCGAGCAGTGCCGGCAGGCGCTGGAGCAGTTCAGCCACAACCTCGGCCACGCGGACGGCGACACCCGCAAGGCTGCGGCCCTCGACCGCTCCCTCACCTGCTGGATCACCGACCTCGACCTGACCTTCTCGGGCCGCCTCAAGGACAGCCGGATCACCGACATGGTCGAGATCCCCGGCCCGCCGCCCGCCAAGGCCGAGATCCGCCTCTCCATGACCGGCGACGACCTGGTCGCCATGGTCGGCGGACAGCTCAACTTCGCCGCTGCCTGGGCCGGCGGCCGGGTCCGGCTGGAGGCCGGCTTCCGCGACCTGCTGCGCCTGCGCTCGCTGCTCTGACTCCCCCGGGGTCCGCCGGGTCCGGCGCCGCTACAGCCCCAGCTCGGCGAGCGCCTTGCTGCCGTCCACGGCCGAGCCGTCCGCGTCGGCCGCCGTCCAGGCCGCCGCGCAGAGCGCCCGCAGGCCGTCGTACGGGTCCTGTCCGGCGCCGCTCAGCCGCAGCTCCCCGTTGTCCGCCCACGCCTGGTACCCGCCGCACCCGTAACGCCCATCGCCCAGCGCCACCACCTCCGGCTGGCCGGTCAGCAGGCCGCGCAGGTCGGCCGCGACGTACGTGGGCCGGTGCCGGGCCGGGGCCGCCAGCAGCTGGGCGGGGGTGGTGACACCGGTGAACACCAGCAGGCTGTCGACACCGCCGTTGTAGGCGCCCTCGATGTCGGTGTCGAGGCGGTCGCCGACCACCAGCGGATGCTTCGCGCCGGTCCGGATCACCGTCTCCCGGTGCATCGGCGGCAGCGGCTTGCCCGCCACCTCGGGCTCGACGCCGGTCGCGGTGCGGACCGCCGCCACCAGCGTGCCGTTCCCGGGGGCGATGCCCCGGGCGGTGGGGATCGTCAGGTCGGTGTTGGACGCCACCCAGGGCAGCCCGCCCGCCACCGCGTAGGAGGCCTCGGCGAGGTGTTGCCAGCCGACCGACGGGTCGTAGCCCTGGACCACCGCGAGCGGCCCGTCCGCCAGCGACCGGACCGGCACCAGGCCGCGCTCGACGAGCGCCTCCTCCAGGCCCGCACCGCCGACCACCAGCACCTTGGCTCCGGCCGGAACCTTCGAAGCCACCAGCCGGGCCGCCGCCTGCGCCGAGTTGATCACGTCGGCGGCCTCGGCCGGGATGCCCAGTTCGGTCAGGTGCCCGGCCACCGCCCGGGGCGGCCGGGAGGCGTTGTTGGTCACGTACGCCAGCCGCATCCCGGCCGCGCGGGCCACCGCCAGCGACTCCACCGCGTGCGGGATCGCGTGCGCTCCGGCGTACACCACACCGTCGAGGTCGAGCAGCGCCGTGTCGTACGCCTCGGTCAGCGGGCGGTCACAGCCCCCCGGAGCGGTACGTGCCTGGCCGGCTGCGGTGTCCGTCATCAGTCCTCTACCTCGTCCTCTTGCTCATCGTCGTACCGGCCGTACTCGGCCCGGCCCGTCCCGTGGCGTCACCCGGCCTGCCCGTCCTCCGGCGGCGCCGAGTACCCGGGCGCACCTGGCAGCAGCGGTCCGTAGGCA
The DNA here is from genome assembly GCF_055579945.1 of Kitasatospora sp. NPDC032150. Taxonomy (NCBI): domain Bacteria; kingdom Bacillati; phylum Actinomycetota; class Actinomycetes; order Kitasatosporales; family Streptomycetaceae; genus Kitasatospora; species Kitasatospora sp. NPDC032150. Next base: position 55,921 of record NZ_JBVIMH010000041.1, read on the forward strand.
CCGGCGCGGGCCGCCAGCGTAGCCCTGGTCTGCCGCAGCGCGGCCCGGTAGTGGGCCGCCTCCGGTCGCATGGCGACCGCCAGGGCCAGGTGCTCGGCGGACGTCTCGAAGTCGCCCAGCCGGGCCGCCGAGACGCCCCACCCGAACTGAGCGTAGTCGTCCGTCGGATCGGCCAGCGCCACCGCCCGGAAGTTCTCCAGCGCCGACTCGAACAGCCCGGCGCTGAACTGCGCTCTCGCCAACGTCTCCCGGATGCTCCGCGAATGCGGCTCCGCCTCGGCCGCACGCGCCAGCAGCTGCTCGGCCGCCGCCGGGTGGCCCTGTTCCAGCAACCGCGCCCCCCGCCGGAACCAGTCGTACACCCCGCCCTTCGGCGCCCCGGGCCCGCCCTGCGCCGGAACGTCCGCGCCCCCGCCGTTCGCCTGCCTCTGCCCGTCACTCATCCCGTACCCCGTCTCCAATCCGAACCCGGCCCCAGGTGCCGCCGTCCGTGCTGTGCACGACCCGTTCCCGACGGGTCGGCCGTGGCACTGTGATCTACGAGATCTCCCAACAACGCGTACTTGGTTACGATGCCCAGAATGAGCACACCCAGTGCAGACACAGGAGCAGAGGCTCCAGCAGGCGGCCCCGGTGACCCCGGCCACGTCGCCACTGCGGGGCTGTCCCTCTCACCGTTCCGCGCCCTGCGATACGTCCCCGACCGGGTCGGTACGCTCGCCGCGGTCACCTCGCCCCCGTACGACGTGGTGGATCCCGGGCGACGGCTGGACCTGGAGACCGCCGACCCCCACAACATCGTCCGGCTCATCCTTCCCAGGCCCGAACCCGAGGACACCGGCGACCGCCCCGACCGCGACACCCGCTACCGGCACGCCGCCCGGCTGCTCGCCGAGTGGCAGCGCGAGGGCGTCCTCGCCCCCGACCCTGAACCGGCCCTGTACGTCTACGAGCAGCGCACCGCCGAGGACGGCCCCGGCGGCGGCACCCTGCAGCGCGGCCTGATCGGCGCACTGGCGGTCAGCGGCCGGGAGGCCGGCGTGGTACTGCCGCACGAGGACGTGATGCCCCGCCCGGTCGCAGACCGGGTCGGCCTGATGCGGACCACCCGGGCCAACCTGGAACCGCTGCTGCTCACCTACCGGGGCAGCGGCGGTGCGGCCGAGGTGATCGAACGGGCCGTTCTCGGCGAGCCACTGCTCACCACGACCACCAGCGACGGCACCCACCACCGCCTGTGGGCCGTCACCGACCCCGCCGAACTGGCCGCGGTCAGCCGCGACCTCGCCACCTGCCGGGCCCTGATCGCGGACGGCCACCACCGCTGGGAGATGTACCTTCGCCTCCAGCGCGAGCACCGGCACCTGCCGCTCAGCCCGTGGGACCGCGGCCTGGTACTGCTGGTCGACACCGCCCGATACCCGCTCCGGGTCCGGGCCATCCACCGGGTGCTGTACCGGCTTCCGATCACCGAGGCGCTCGCCCGGCTCGGCGACCACTGGCAGCTCAAGGAGGTCCCCGGCCCGCTGGAGACGGCCCTCCAGGCACTGGCCGAGGCCAAGCAGCACGCCGGCAACGTCTTCCTGCTGACCGGCGGCGACGGCACGTACCGGCTGCTCATCGAGCCGGACGAGGGACTGGTCGCCGCCACCGTGCCCACCGGCAAGCCCGAGGAGTGGCGCCACCTGGACGCCACCGTCCTGCACGCCACCCTGCTCGACCACGTGTGGCGGATCCCCGACGGCCCCGACGACATCGGCTACCTGCACAGCGCCGAGGCCGCCGAGCGCGAGGCCGCCCGGAGCGGGGGCACGGCAGTCCTGCTGCACCCGGTCAAGGAGAGCGTGGTCCGGCGGCTGGCCGAACAGGGTGTGACGATGCCCCGGAAGTCCACCTCCTTCGGGCCCAAGCCGGCCACCGGGCTGGTCCTGCGCAGCCTCGCGCTCGGCTGACGCCGCCCGGCGGGCCGGCTTCGCGGGTCCCGATCCGGTGGCCCGATCCGGTGGCCCGATCCGGTCTGATCCGATGGGACCCGGCGGATACGCCGGAGGCCCGGCCCGTACGCATGGGATGTGCGTACCGGCCGGGCCTCCGGCGTCGTGCGTGCGCGGACGCGGGGCGGACTACTTCTTGGCCTCGCCCTCGACGTCCTCCTCGATCTCGACGTCGTCCTCGTCGTAGTACTCCTCGACGTCTTCCTCGTCCTCGAAGATCACGCGGTCCTCGCCGGTGTCGTCGATCGCGATCTTGCGACGGACCGGCTCCGCCTCGGCCTCAGCGCCCTGCCCGGCCTCCTCCAGCTCCGGGTCGAGCGCGTCGACGAACTCCAGGCCGTCGATCTCGGCCAGCCGCTCGGAGGCGTTGGTGACACCGTCGGTGTCGGCGTCGGCCGCCTTGGCGAACCAGTCGCGGGCCTCCTCCGCCCGGCCGGCCGCGATCAGCGCCTCGGCGTACGCGTAGCGCAGGCGCGCGGTCCACGGGTGGATCGAGCTGGACGCCAGCTCCGGGCTCTGCAGCGTCACCACGGCGGCGTCGAACTGCTCCATGTCGCTGCGGGCACCCGCCGCGACCAGGCGCATCTCGACCTGGCCAGCCTTGTCCAGCTGCTTCACCTCGGGCTCCCCGGCCATCGCCAGCGCCCGCTCCGGACGGCCCAGACCCCGCTCGCAGTCCGCCATCACCGGCCACAGGTCCGCCCGCCCGGTCATCCGCCGCGCCGCCCGGAACTCGGTCAGCGCCTCGGAGTACCGCTGCGTCATGTACGAGGCGAAGCCCGCCGCCTCACGGACCGAGGCGACACGCGAGGCCAGTCGCAGCGCGACCCGCGAGTACTTATACGCCTCCTCCGGCTCGCTGTCGAGCAGGCGGGCGACCATCACCAGGTTGCGGGCCACGTCGTCCGCGAGCGTCTTCGGCAGGCTCTTCAGGTCCTGGCGCACATCCGCGTCGATCTCGAAGCCCGTGACGTCGTCCGGGATCGGCAGCCGGTGGACCGGCTCGTGGTTGCCACGGCGGTCGTCGTAGTCGCGGCGGTCGTCACGCCGGTCGTCCCGACGGAAGCCACCGCCCTGCGAGCGGTCGTCACGGCGGAACCCGCCGCCCCGGCCCTCGCGGCCCTCGTGCGGCCGGCCACCGCGGTAGCCGCCGCGGTCGTCACGGTCACGGCCGTAGCCGCCCGACGGACGGTCATCCCGACGGAAACCACCACCCTGCGGACGGTCATCCCGACGCGGACGGTCCTCACGGAAACCACCCGACGGGCGGTCGTCGCGACGGAAACCGCCGCGGTCGTCACGGTCACGGCCATAGCCGCCCGACGGACGGTCATCCCGACGGAAACCACCACCCTGCGGACGGTCATCCCGACGCGGACGGTCCTCACGGAAACCGCCGGAGGGACGGTCGTCACGGCGGAAACCACCGCCCTGCGGACGGTCATCCCGACGGAAACCGCCACGGTCCG
>NZ_JBVIMH010000041.1:59477-60630 GCF_055579945.1 Kitasatospora sp. NPDC032150
GGTCGTCACGGTCACGGCCATGGCCGCCACCGTACGAAGGACGGTCGTCCCGACGCGGACGGTCCTCACGGAAACCGCCGGAGGGACGGTCGTCACGGCGGAAACCACCGCCCTGCGGACGGTCATCCCGACGGAAACCACCACGGTCGTCACGGTCACGGCCATAGCCGCCCTGCGGACGGTCGTCACGACGGAAACCACCGCCCTGCGGACGGTCATCCCGACGGAAACCACCACGGTCGTCACGGTCACGGCCATGGCCGCCACCGTACGAAGGACGGTCGTCCCGACGCGGACGGTCCTCACGGAAACCGCCGGAGGGACGGTCGTCACGACGGAAACCACCGCCCTGCGGACGGTCATCCCGACGGAAACCACCACGGTCGTCACGGTCACGGCCGTACCCGCCCTGCGGACGGTCGTCACGACGGAAACCGCCGCGGTCGTCACGGTCACGGCCATAGCCGCCCGACGGACGGTCATCCCGACGGAAACCACCGCCCTGCGGACGGTCGTCCCGACGCGGACGGTCCTCACGGAAACCGCCGGAGGGACGGTCGTCACGGCGGAAACCACCGCCCTGCGGACGGTCGTCACGGCGGAAACCACCGCCCTGCGGACGGTCATCCCGACGGAAACCACCACGGTCGTCACGGTCACGGCCATGGCCGCCGGAGGGGCGATCGTCGCGACGGTAGCCACCACGGTCGCGGTCGGAACGATCGTCGCGGCGGTACCCGCCACGGTCGTTCGACCAGCCCCCGCGTGACCGGGGCTCGTAGCCGCCGCCGTCGTCCGATCGACGCTCGGGACGGTCCTGGGGCGGGTTCGACATCGTGGTGACTCCTGTCTGCTGCTTCAAACTCCACCACCCCGGTTCCGGCGACAAGCTCGCCCCGCGGCGGTGCAGTGCCGGCCACCTGACCGGACACCATCTCCATTGTCCGGCATCCGCTCCCGTACCGCGTTCGGGCGGTAGGGCGGACTGGCCGGGTCAAACACGTTCTGACACGCAAAAAAAGCCGTGGCCCCCAGCGAGTCGCTGGGGGCCACGGCTTTGAATAATTGTTCGGCGGCGTCCTACTCTCCCACAGGGTCCCCCCTGCAGTACCATCGGCGCTGTGAGGCTTAGCTTCCGGGTTCGGAATGTAAC
>NZ_JBVIMH010000042.1:0-58133 GCF_055579945.1 Kitasatospora sp. NPDC032150
GGGGGGACCCTGTGGGAGAGTAGGACGCCGCCGAACAATTTTTAGTGAAAGCCCCTCCCGGGGATACCGGGAGGGGCTTTCCGCATTTCCGGGCATTCCGCATTCACCCGGAAAGCCGTCCTCGCCGAACGCGTGGAACGGGCCGAAGGCGAGCTTGGTTACCTCCTCCGGCCATCGCCGACGGCAACGTGGACGCCAACCTCGACCTGATCGCCGCACGCTACCCGGGTGCGGCCGCCCGTCTGGCACGGCTGTACCGCATCCGCCGGGCCCGGGCCGGTGACTGACCGTAAATTGTGTGGCCCGGGGTGCGCGCGTGGCGTTAGCCTCGGAGGCATGGACGTCATGGACCGATGCATCAGCGCAGCCGCGCGAGCGACCAGCTCGCCGGTTGCCGCCGCCTGACGTACGTCCTTCTCCCCCCGGCGACCGGAAACGGTCCGCCGGTGGTGGTTTCGAGGCGTTCCCTCCTCGGTTCCGTTGATCGCGTGGACTCGTTGTCCGGCGCCTCCCCCTGGCACACACGCGAAGGAGCCACCCCCATGAACACCGACCAGCTCGTCCGCGCCTTCATCGAGTACTTCGAGGAGCGCGGCCACCGCCGGATCACCGGCTCGACCCTGCTGCCCCCGCCCGGCGACCCAGTGCTGTTCACCACCTCGGGCATGCACCCCCTCACGCCCTACCTGGAGGGGCACCCGCACCCGCTCGGCAGGCGGCTGGTCAACGTGCAGCGCTGCCTGCGCACCACGGACCTCGACGAGGTCGGCGATCGCACCCACCTCACCGTCTTCGAGATGCTCGGCACCTGGTCGCTCGGCGACTACGAGGGCCCGCAGAGCCTCGCCTGGGGCTACGGACTGCTCACTGACGGGTTCGGCATCGATCCCGGCCTGCTCCACGTCACCGTCTTCGGTGGCGACGACCAGGTCGGCCCGGACATCGCCTCCCTGGAGCTGTGGCAGGACCGCGGAGTCCCGGTCGAGCTCACCGTCGAGGACAACTGGTGGTCCAACGGACCGACCGGCCCGTGCGGCCCCGACTCGGAGATCTTCCTGTGGACCGGCGACACCCCGCCGGAGTCGACGCCCACACGGGACGACCGGTGGGTCGAGGTGTGGAACCACGTGATGATGCGCCACCGGCGGCTCGTCGACGGTTCGCTCGTCCAGCTCCCGCAGCGCAACATCGACACCGGCCTCGGCCTGGAACGGCTCTCCTCGCTGCTGCAGGGCCGGTCGTCGGTATTCGAATGCGACGTCTTCGACCCCTGGCGCCGCCTCGTACCGACCCTGTGGCAGCTGGACGAACCGTCACTGCGCCTGGTCTGCGACCACCTGCGCTCGGCCATCGTCGTCATCGGCGACGGCGTGCGCCCGTCCAACACCGGCCGTGGCTACGTGCTGCGCCGCCTGGTGCGCCGGGTGCTCACCGTGCTCCGCCGGGACGACCCGCAGCGCGGACTCGGGAACCTGCCGGACGAGCTGGTGCGGCACACCCTGGACCACTTCCGCCAGGACATGGGCTCGGACGCGGTCCGCCAGGTGCTGCTCGACGAGGAGCGCCGGTTCGGCCGTCTCCTGGAGCGCGGCCGGCAGGTGCTGTCCCGCCCTCGATTCCGCGGGCCGCTCAGCGAGGACGACCTCCACTACCTCCACGACACGCACGGCCTGCCGCGCGACCTCGTCCTGAACCTGCGGTCGCAGTGACCGTCCGTCCCTTGACAGCCTGAGCACCGGAGCGGGCCGCGCTTATGAGCACTCCCAGAAGGAGCGTGATGTGACGGACGGCGCCGTAGTGACGATCAGTCACGAATTGTGAGACGGCCAGGAGTACCCCAGTTCCTTGGCCAGCGCGCCGTTGCCGCCGCAGAACCTTGCGTAGTTCCTCGGGTCCTCCTCGGCCAGCCGGCGAAGCACCGCGGCCGCCTGCTCCTCGGGCGGGCGGCCGTCGTTCGGCACCTCCCACCAGAACTGCAATCCGTCGCTGAGTGGGCGCTGGTCGCCGACCACCAGCCCGGGCAGGTACCAGAAGGTCACCACAACGGTGTCCGGGTTCTGGTGACCGCTGGTCACCCAGCCCGCTCGCGCCTCCCAGCGCAGCAGCACCTCCGGGTGCTCGGCCAGCCCTGCCGTGATCAGGCGGGCCGTGGTCCGGGCGGGCCAGGACCAGGAGCGGTCGGCCGTGACCCGGGCGAGTTCGGCGTCGTAGGAGGCGGCGTCGAACCGGTAGGCGGGCAACTCGGCCCTGGTGTGCGGAAGATGCGGATGCCGCGCGGGCCTGCGCCAGTTGTCCCACACCACCTCGTCACCCTCGCGGCGGATGGTGACGTGGAGCGCTCCGCAACAGCCCTCGGTGCAGTAGGCCTCGGCGAGTTGCACCTCGCGCGGCTCGGGCCCCGCCTGGAGCCGGCCCTGGTCCAGCAGGTACTCGGGGGCGTTCGCGGGCCCGAGCCCGAAGGCCTCCGGCACCAGCGGACGCCCGTCGAGCAGGATCCGGACCTCCACCGGCTCCCGGTCCACCGGCTCGCCCACCACCACCTCGAACCGCAACCGCTGTGCGGGAGACGGCAGTTCGAAAGGTCGCCGCCCGGTGCGCCGGATCCAGCCGGCCCGTAGCCGCTGCTCGGGCTCGGCACTGCCCGCGCCCGCCTTGACCGCCTTGACGGCGCCGACGGCGTCGGCCCAGCGGGGTTCGGCGAGCAGCGTGCCGAGCGTCTCGAGCAGCGCTTCGCGCTCGCCGGGTGCCCAGTCCAGCAGCACCCCGGCCCCGCACGGCGCGGACGAGTGGACGCAGTTCCGGCCGATGGCGGGTCGCGGCGAGCCAGGTTGCGGCGGCGGTCGGGCGGTTGATCCGGTCGAGGGCCGCCACCGCGAGGCCGGAGAATTGGGGGAAGACGCCGAGCAGCGAGAGCGGCAGCGCGTCCTGCGGTTCGCCGACACGGCCGAGCAGGGCCACGCCCACGCTGACCGCGGCCACGGTGGTGCCGGTGCGGACCAGCTCCCGGGCCAGCGTGCGGGCGGCGTCCTGCTCCTCCACGGGCAGCGACAACGCCTGGACGGCGGACCGGATCACCCACAGCTGCCGCTCGGGCAAGACGAGGGAGGCCAGCCTGCCGTGCAGTGTGGCGGCGTCGGGCGGGAGTGGGGTCAGTGCGGCCCGGACAGCGGCTCCGACCACGGCTCGGGCGAGCGCGGGCTCGTCGGGTTCCTCGGACTCGCCGATGCCGGTTGCAGTGGGGAAGCGGTAGTCGCGCTCGGGCGGCAGTCGGTCGGGCGACTCGTGCAGCAGGCGCAGGGCCCACTCGTAGAGGGCGGGCGAGCTGGTGAGCGTCTCGCGCTCCTCCTGGGCGCTCACCGGGCGGAGTTGGACTCGATTCCGTAGGTCATGGACGCATCCTGGCAGGCCGGGGTGGACGCTGTCGAGTCCATTGAGCAGCGTGCATCGTGGGAATCGCACCCATGAGGGTTGGGCCTGTCAATGGGCAGGCTGAGATGCCCGGGGCTTGATTCCGGGGGCTCCTCTTTCTCGCCCCAGTCCGAAGCCCCGGGTGGCGTAGGTCCTCGGTGAGGGGGCGGGCGAGGCGGAGCTGGGTGTGGGCGGCGATGATGAGCCAGGTTCACAGGTCGGCGGTGTCCGCGTAACACCGGGGGACGGGCGGAGACCAACGCACGCACGGCCGCATGGACCGAACTACCGCACTACGGCTCCGGGCGACCGCTCGGGGCTTCCGAGCAACTTCTGGGGGACTCAGTCATGTTCGTTCCACTGCCGGGCGACGGCACAGCTGTGCTGCCAGACGATCGGCCAGCCACACCAGGGCAAGGGCGAGGTCTTCGGACTTGATCGCAACTCAGCGTCACATGACTGAGATCCGCAAGATAGCGATGAAATCGCCGACCCCACGGGCATGCCTGGCGATTCGACGCAGCCTGGAACTGGCACCCCTTCGACGGTGAGCAGCCGAGCACCCCGGCCCGGCCGATGGCTCTGCTCTCCCGCCGCAACGGCGAGCCCACACCGGAGCAGACGGCAGCCGTCGTCCTCACAATGGCGGTCGGTGGCCACCCAGAGGAACTGGGGCGGTGGAGCGGAGTCACCCGCGCGAAGCCAGCCGAACATCGGCAGTTCTCACCACGGCCGGACAGGATCAACTGGCAGGGAACCGCCAGCCGCCAAAGTCTCCTGGCAGACGGTCGAGATCACCTCGGAGGTCAGCTGAGCGTGACGTCTGGCATGAGATCTTGACCGTTTGCCAGTGAGTTTGACCGCTCTGTTGGACGGACCTTGCCCGCTGGGTGCGGCGCCGCTGCTCAGTAGTAGCCCTTCTCGCCGTCGAGCAACTCGCGCACGACGTCCAGATGGCCCGCGTGCCGACCGGTTTCCTCGATCATGTGCATCAGCGTCCAGCGCAGGGTTGCCGCCCCGGCCCGGAAGTCCTTCTGGCGCCCGGCGTCGTCCAGGTGGTGGGCCGCGATGATCTCGTCCGAGACGGCGCACTGCTGGGCGTACTCGCGCAGCAGCTGCTCCAGCGGCACGTTCTCGACCCGCATGTCCGCGTCCTCGATCGACTCGTCGAACTGCGGACCGGTCGCCGGACGCCCCATCAACATGACCTCGAACCAGCAGTGCTCAACCCACCGCAGGTGGGAGACCAGGCCCGCGACCGTCATCAGCGGCGACGTGGGGATCACGACCCGGTGGGCGCTCTCGGCTGGCAGCCCCTCGCACTTCCAGTGAACGATCGCCCGCTGCATGTTGAGCCAGGCGATCAGTTGAGTCCGCTCGTCGGCGTCGTAGGCGGGACGCGTACGGGATGGAAGCACCATGGGAGTTGACAATAGTGGGTCCGCTGCGTGGCCGCTGGTAATTTCCGGCTCCGGGCCGGTCGAACTCACCTGGCAAACGGTCAAGATCACCTGTCAGAGGACATGTGGATTCGGCGCCGGCGGGAGCAACCCCGCTCGGCGGCCATCCTCGGAAGCTGCGTCCGGCTACGCTGCGCGGGCCGTCTCCCGTACGGCGACGGTGGCCTCGAACCGGTTGTCGACGGTGTCCCAGTAGGGGTGGAAGTACAGTTCGGCGCCAACCGCGGCGAAGGCCTCCTCCGTCTCCTCGTTGGGGTGTCCGCCCAGACCGCCTCGGCGGCGTACCAGCGCTTTTGGAGGCGCAGCGCACCCGGGCAGGTCGGCCTCCAGGAACACCTTCGTGGTGCCGGCGTCCGGGCGACGCCAGCGGCGCCGTCCGCGTCCCTGGTCGTAGCCGCGTCCGGGTAAGACATCTCCACGGCCTGCCCCTCGCTGGCCGACGCCGCCCGGGCGGCCTGATCGTGACCTCGCCCGCTCTCGTCCGCGGGAGCCAGCACCTCGCCGACCCTCGAGCGGGTAATCACCCATGGAACGCTTGACCAATTTTGAAATCTGGTCATACAGTCGATGCTGTGAGTGATTCTCAACGACTGTCCAGCGGCTCGGACGCACATCGGCTGCGAGCCGAGCGGATCCTCGATGCCGCCACCGGGTTGCTTCAGGTGCACGGATACCGGCGGGTGTCGGTCGACGATGTGGCCCGGCGGGCCGGGGTCGGCAAGGGGACGATCTACCTGCACTGGAAGACGCGCGAGGCGTTGTTCTGGGCGGTGCTGCAGCGCGAGTCCATGCGCTTGTTCGACCAGCTGATCGCGGGTCTGTCCCAGGAGCCCGAGTCGGCGCTGCCGCATCGGCTGATGCGGGCGATTTTTCTTGGTGTCGTCGACCGCCCTCTGGTGCAGGCACTGCTGCTGTCTGACACCGAGGTGTTGGGCAGCCTCGCCAAGGACGAGACGGTCGCCTCCGCTCAGCGCGAGCTGGCGGGGAACCCCAACTACCTGGAACTTCTGCGTGGGCAGGGACTACTGCACCCCGACCTGGACGCCGAGGCGGCCGGTCACGTCCTGGGCAGCATCATGGGCGGCTTCCTGACCAGCGAGGTGCGTGGTGAACACGCCGGGCTTTCGTTGGAGGAGCGGGCGGACCTGCTGTCAGGAGTGCTCCAGCGTGCACTGGAGGCCGAGGGCCCCAAGCCGCCCGAGGCGGTCGCCGCGCTCAACGCCCAGGTCGCTGCGATGTTCACCGCGATCACCGACACCCAGCGCGCCCAACTGCAGCGCGCATACCAGTAGGAGGAAAATGTCCGTCACACAGACGTCGCCCGGGCGCCGGGCGGCATCCACGGCCCGGCGCCCAGGGGGACGATGGTGGGCGCTGGCGGCGCTCACCATCAGCATCCTGGTGGTCGCGTTGGACAGCAACGTGCTGGTGACCGCCTTACCCACGCTGTCGCTCAAACTCGACGCGTCCACCAGCCAGCTTCAATGGATCACGGTCGGGTACACACTCGCCTCGGCGGGCCTGCTGCTGCCAGCCGGGAAGCTGGGCGACCGGTTCGGCCGACGCGCCACCTTGCTGATCGGTCTCGTCCTCTTCGGCGCCTCCTCGATCGCCGCGAGCCAGGTGACCACGGCCGGTGAGCTCATCGCGATGCGGGTGCTGATGGGGGCCGGCGGAGCAATGATCATGCCGATGGCGCTGGCGGTGCTCCCGGTGCTCTTCCCGGAGCCGGCCGAACGCGGTCGGGCTGTCGCGGTCACCGCCATGGGCACCATGCTCGGGCTGCCGCTGGGCCCGCTGCTCGCCGGTTGGCTGCTCAACCACTTCGCCTGGGGCTCGATCTTCCTCATCAACGGGCCGGTCGTCGTGCTCGGCCTGATCGGTGTCGTCCTGTGGGTCCCCGAGAGCAAGGATCCGTCGGCGCCACGGGTGGACTGGACCGGCGCGCTGCTGTCGGCGGCCGGCGTGACGGCGCTGGTGTACGGCATGATCGAGCAACCGATACGCGGGTGGGATGAGCCGGTACAAGGCGGGCTGATCGGCGGTGGTGTGCTGCTGGCCTGCTTCCTGGTACGGCAGTTGCGTGCCGACTCGCCACTGATCAACCTGTCGCTGTTCGCCAGTCGCGGCTTCACCTGGGGGTCCGCAGCCTTCGCGGTGACCAGTTTCGCTTTGAGTGGCGCGCAGTTCGTGCTGACGCCCTATCTGCAGGTAGTGCAGGGCAGCAACGCCCAAGGCACCGGGCTGCGGTTGCTCCCTCTGATCGCTGCGATGCTGGTGGGAGCAGCGCTCGGCGAGAAGGTGCTCGCCCCACGCCTGGGGCCGAGAGTTTTGATTCCCTTCGGGATGCTGGTCAGCGCGGCCGGTCTCGGCATCCTCACCCATGTCCCGGCCGGGGGCGGATACGGCCTCGCCGCCCTCGCACTGATCGTTTTCGGTTTCGGGCTCGGCCTCGTCTTCCCGCTGTCGGTGGACACGGTGCTGGCTTCTCTGCCCGAGGAGCAGAGCGGGGTCGGCAACGCCATGTCCCGCACTCTCCAAGGCATCGGTGTCGTCTTCGGCTCCGCGGTGCTGGGGAGTGTGTTGAACGGCGGCTACCGCGCACAACTCACCGGCACGCTGCGCACCCTGCCCGCAGCGGTCACGACCCCAGCCAGGTCCGGTGTGGCCGGAGCCCATGACGCCGCCCGTCACCTCTCCCCAACGGGTGGCCGACAGCTCATCCATGCAGCAGATCACGCCTACGTCCACGGCATGGCGCAGGCCGCATCCCTGACCGCCGGCCTACTCGCCGGGTGCGCCCTGCTGGTCGTGGCCCTGCTACCCGGACGCAGGCGGGACCATCGTGATCCACTCGCCCTGTCAGCGACCTCGACCGGCGCCGCTTGAGCCAACCGCGAAAGCAAGGGGCGGCCGAAGCCATTGCAGCTGGCTTCCGCCACCCTGGAGAATCCGCTCAACTGCCCCGAAGACCTCGAGCTTTCGAACCTGACGGTGGGCCACGCCCTGCAGTTCGCCGCCGCTAATGCCGCGCGGCCCACCGTCCACGCCGCCAACCAGCGGGTGCTGTCCCTCTTCGCCGCACTACCGACACCGAAGGACAGCCTCGAGTTCCGGCAGGACGGCCGCTGCCAAGACGGCTACTTCTTCCTGGGTAACCTCGAGGGCTCTCTGCGGTTGACGCTTGCCCGTCCCGCCGAGACCGCGTTGGCCGGGCTCGTTCTGTCCGCCCTCAGCGAGGTGCCGGCCGACCGGCGTGAAGCCCTCGCCAGTGTGGCGGGCGAGAAACCGGAGTACGGGGATCGCGGCCCGTACGTCGGGCAGCTGTGGATCACGGCCGTTGAGCAGGCGGCGCCATCCGTGGTGATGGCCGAGAACCTCCCCAAGGAGGCGCAGGCTGTCCGGGAGTTCCGGGCTGGCAGGGCCGGCTAGCGCCTACCGAACTCGGTAGGCGCTCCTGACGGGGGTGGGACCCCAACGACGAGTTTGGTCGCTGGGGTCCCACGGCACGCACGGCCTCCAGGCCAGGGAGCCCCTTACCCAGATTTGGGTACGGCCCGTAGGCCTCGAGCGGCTTCTCGTCAGAACGGCGTGGCGTGAGAACGGTGCAGTACCGGAGGGGATCAGCCTCCGCCGTCGGTAGGTGGGTTCCACAGCATGGACGGCTTCCCGGCCGGAACCACCTATGAAATTTGGTAGGTGGTCCCCCGAGACCGCCACTGCTTGGATAGCGTGGCGACGCACACACCCACGAGGCGTGTGCAAGCCTGTCACCCGTTCGACCGGGAGAAGAAGCATGACCGAGCACGACGACACCGGCCGGAAGCCCGTCGGCCAGGCTGAGGCCGACTCGCTGCGTTCCTGGGCCAACCGCGAGCGGCATGACGCCGAGATGCTCGCTCAAGTGATCGAAGATATTGCCGTCAACGGCCTGCCCGACCCCGAGAATTGCGTTCCCTGGGAGGAATTGCGCGATCGACACCTCGCCGAGCTCGCCAACGGGCAGACTGAGCAGCGTGTCGCCTAGCCATGCTCCCCGCCGGGCCCAGGTCCTGTTCCACCCCCCGGCCTCCCAGCAGATCGAGAAGCTAACCGCCGACGAGACGCACCGCCTCGACCGCGCACTCGTCGCCATCTCGGTGCGCCCCGACATTGGGACGTTGAGAGCTGACGCGCCGATCCACGACTATCGAGACGAGATCGAGGGCGTCCGGGTCATCTATGTCGCGACCGCCCTGAAAAGCATCGTGATCGCGGTGTACGTCGAGGTCTAAGGCCAGTACCTCGAATCTCCCCGAACGAGCCGAGGGGTGCTTCGGCCTTGCCGCGGGGCATCCTTCGGCTGCTCATTGGGTGGCCACCCGTCCGCATTGACGCACCCGTGAACGGCGGGGGGGAAAAGACATCCCTCCCCTGCGCGCATGACCACGGCCGTAATTCGGGTGCGTCCGACCGCGGACCGGCGAGACGATGGGGCATGACTTGGACCCTCACGACCTCGCTGGCCGACTTCCGAGCCGCGGCGTACGACTTCCTCGCGGCCGAAGCGGTGCAGAACACCGTACTGCTCACTGTGCTGGATCGGCTCTCCGCCGATCTGCACGCCTTCGGCTCCGAGCCGCCGCGGTTCGGCTGGTGGCGGCCCGAGCCGCAGGCGCCGGTGCGCGGTGCGTTCTTGCACACCCCGCCGTTCGGCCCGCGGCTCAGCCTGATGTCCGGGCAGGCCTGCAAGGATCTGGCGTGGGCCCTCCACAAGGCCGGTGTACCGCTGCACTCCGCGGCCGGCGAGAAGATGACGGTCTCCATCTTCGCTCGCGCCTGGGAGGGGCTCACCGGCACCACTTCGAAACCCGGGATGCACGAGGTGCTCTACCGGATGACCGAGCCCGTCGAGCCCGACCCGGCCCCGGCCGGCGGCGTGCAGCCTGCCGGCGAGGCGGACCACGAGCTGCTGGTCGCCTGGTCGGCCGCGTTCGCTGCCGAGGCGGGCGCGCTGATCGGCGAGGACCTCGATGCGGCGGTCCGCCAGCGGATTGCCAACGGCTCGTTCCACCTCTGGGTCGACGAGGGCCGTCCGGTCTGCTTCGCCGGGGCCAGCCCGACGGTCGCCGGCATGTCCCGGATCGGGCCGGTCTACACCCCGCCGGAGCTGCGCGGCCGCGGCTATGCCAGTGGCCTGGTCGCGGCGGTCTCGGCGCACGCCGCCGCTCAGGGCGCCGAGGACGTGCTGCTGTTCGCCGACGTAGCGAACCGCACCAGCAACTCCGTTTATCGGAAGCTCGGTTACCGCGTGGTGCAGGAGGCGCTGGGCGTGGACTTCGAGTAGGAGCGTGGGTCAGTGACGAGCAACCTGGCCGAGCGCACCGGGTGATCATCGCCGCCCGATTACGCCCAACGGCCCAGGCCGACCCATCGATCAGGAAATCCGCGCGTCCAGCAGGCCTGGGCCGCAGCCAGCGCGGCCTGATCACCCAAACCGGCCGGAACGCCGAAAGTCGAGTGATACCGGCATGCGACCACGCGCACTTGACGGAAGATCGGAACCATGCAGATCCCCGGCGACCCCCCAGCACCACTGTCCCCGACGGCCCTGTGGTGGGCCGGCCGCGGCGGCTCCTACATGCGCTCGATCGCCGTGGAACTGACAGCCTGGGGCCGCGACTTCGCCGAAGGAAGACCCGACCTCGACGACGTCACCATCCTGCTCCGGCGCACCGCGCAGGAAGCCCGAACCTCTCTCCTCGGCCCGTTCACGGCCAAAGCCGGTGAACTGCCGCCTGCTCCTCGGCCAGGGCGGGCGGCGGCACGGTCCTCGCCGGACAGCGTCCATGTATTGGCTGATGAGTTCAGCGCCTGGAGTAGCAGTTGGGTTGCATGGTAGGCGAGTTCGTTCTGGTGGCAGGCCAGGACCGCCTGGAATCGGGACCAACGGTGGCCGATGAGGGCCATGATGCGGTTCTCGCTGGGAGTGTCGCTGCGGGGGTACGGGAGACGACACCCGTACCCCCGCGGCTTTTCACGCCAGGCCGAGGTTCTGCAGTGCGGTGGTCCAGTCGGTGGCGATGGCGTTCTGCGCGTCCGCCAGCTGAACCTGGCCGCTGCACACGGCGCGCTTCAGCTTGTTCTCCACCGAGTCCTTGGTGGACGAGGCCATGCCGCTGGAGTCGGTCGCGTAGTGCGGCTCGGGCCACAGGTTGGCCGGGTCGGTCGGCGAACCGCCCAGCTCCAGCGGGATGTAGTGGTCCTCTTCGTAGTCCGCCGGGTTGGTGTCGGAGTAGCCGTACTCGGCTATCTGCTGGATCTTCAGCTTGTTGGTGTACGAGGTCGGCGGGCGGACCGTCGCGGTCCAGCCGGATACGCAGATCGTCGAGTCGATGGTGTCCTGGGTGACGTCCGGATTGAGGGCTCCCGGCGTGCAGTTGGGGTCGGGCAGCGGCAGGTAGCTCTGCGAGCAGGAGGCGGTGGCGGCGCTCGCGGTGGGGGCGAGCGGGGCGGCGCCGGCCGAGCCGGTGCCGAGGGCGAGGCCGGCGGCGGTGAGGGTGAGCGTGACGACGGGCGTGACGATTCGTCTGGCGGAGAACATGTGGGGTGAGCTCCAGGAATGAACGGCCCGAACACGACAGCCGGGCGGGTGTGTTCATGGCATCACCCGCCCGGAGGTCTCGACAGACCACACCCGGAGAACTTTTGATGACTGGTCAGTAACGTTAGATCAACGCGCGTAGCGTCGCAGTCCCCGGCGAGCCAGTGCGCCCCCTCGCCGAGGCGGGTGACGTGGAGGTGCAGCGTGACGGGGTCGCGGTCGTTTCCGACATCGAAGCGGACGGCGATGTCCGCACCGGCGACGAGCAAACCACGGCGCAACTGGCGGCCTGCGCCCGCCCGTGGGAGCACCCCGCCCTGGAACGGCTCGGGTGCGGCAGCGAGAACGACACTTGGCGCATTCCCTCAGCGTCGGAGATGCGCGGCTGGGCGCCGGGGTGCGGGCGTTCCTTGCGGACAATTGCCGCATGCCCTTTGGTCAGCCCCTCAGGACGTCGCCGACGGACTCGGCGACCTAGGCGCCGTCACGGACCTGGCCGCTGGCGTGCGATGTTCGACCAGGTCATGGATCAAATCGCGGACCGGTTCAACCGGGTGGAGCCCCGGGCCGCAGCCCGTCGTGTTCTTCGAGTACCGGGGCCCCGTCGCCTGATCGCGCCATGCGTATCATCTCCGTTCATCATGCGTATAGAACTTGCCAAGAGCGCACCTGACAGTCTGACCGCCCCCGAACCCGAACCCGAACCCGCCCCCGAACCCGCCCCCGAACCCGCCCCCGCCCCCGAACCCGAACCCGGCCGTGTGCCCGACGGCAACGGCCCCCGTCGCCTCCGCCCCGGCATGGCAGCCTTGACTCTCGGCGCGCTGGGCGTCGTTTTCGGCGACATCGGCACAAGTCCGCTGTATGCGATTCAGACCGTTTTCACCGCCGACGACAACGCAGTCGGGACGACGCCGGACCAGGTGTACGGGGTCATCTCGCTGGTGTTCTGGGCGATCACCCTGATCGTGTCGGTCAAGTACGTGACCTTCATCCTGCGCGCCGACAACGGCGGCGAGGGCGGCATCATGGCGCTGACCGCCCTCGTCCAGAAGCTGTCCTTCAAGTCGGTGCACACCAAGGTGATCCTGGTGGCACTCGGGATCTTCGGGGCGTCGCTGTTCTACGGCGACGGGATGATCACGCCGGCGATCTCGGTGTTGTCGGCTGTCGAAGGGCTGAAGGTCTCGGCTCCAGGTCTGAGCGACTTCGTGATCCCGGCGACGATCGCGGTGCTGGTGCTGCTCTTCGCGATCCAGCGCTACGGCACCAACCTGGTGGGCAACCTGTTCGGCCCGATCATGACCGTCTGGTTCATCATCCTGGGCGCCGCCGGTGCGTGCGAGGTGGCGAGCCACCCCGCGATCCTCAAGGCGCTGTCGCCGGTGTACGGCCTGCGCTTCATCCTGGATCACGGGATGATCGCGTTCGTCGCGCTGGCCTCGGTCGTGCTGGCCGTGACCGGTGCCGAGGCGCTCTACGCGGACATGGGCCACTTCGGCCGAGCGCCGATCCATCGCGCCTGGTTCTTCCTGGTCTTCCCGACCCTGACGCTCAACTACCTTGGCCAGGGCTCGCTCATCCTGCGCTCGCCGTCGGCGATCGCGAACCCGTTCTTCCTCCTGATGCCCGGCTGGGCGCAGTTCCCGATGGTGATCCTGGCGACCATCGCCACCGTCATCGCGTCGCAGGCAGTCATCTCCGGTGCGTTCAGCGTCACCCGCCAAGCGGTGCAGCTCGGCGTCCTTCCCCACATGACAATCCGGCACACCTCGGAGCACGAGGTCGGCCAGGTCTACGCGCCGGTGATCAACTGGGGTCTGTTCGGTGCGGTCGTGGCCCTGGTGGTGGGCTTCGGCTCGTCCGCCGCGCTCGCCTCCGCGTACGGCGTGGCGGTCACCGCCACCTTCGTGCTCAACACCGTGCTCTTCCTGGCCGTGGCCCGCATCATGATGGGCAAGCCGGTCTGGATGATCGTGCTCGGCGCCGTCGTTTTCCTGACCAGCGAGGTCGCGTTCTTCGCGGCGAACCTCACCAAGGTCGTGCACGGTGGCTGGCTGCCGCTGGTGGTCGCGTTCACGGTCTTCACGATCCTGATCACGTGGCAGCGGGGACGGCAGATCGTCACCCCGAACCGGACGGCGCTAGAGGGCCCGCTGCGCGCGTTCGTCGACGAGGTCGACGCGATGGACCCGCCCGTGCACCGGGTCGACGGCACCGCGGTGTTCCTCAACGCCAACATCGAGACCACTCCCCTGGCACTGCGTGCCAATGTCGAGCACAACCACACCCTGCACAAGAACGTGGTCATCCTGTCGGCCGTGGTGGAACGGGTGCCGCACATCCCCGAAGCTGAGCGGTGCGTCTTCGACGACCTCGGCCACAGCGATGACGGCATCACACACCTCACTGCGCGTTTCGGCTTCATGGACGAGCCGAACATCCCACAGGTCCTGCGGCTCGCCTCGCAGCACCCTGACGCGGGCCAGATCCACGGGCTGCAGGTGGACGAGGTGTCCTACTTCCTGTCGCGGATGACGATCATCAGGACCGAAGCGCCGGGCATGCGGCGCTGGCGCAAGAAGCTCTTCATGACCATCGCCAACAACACGAGCAGCCCCGTCGCGTATTTCGGGCTCCCCAGCGACAGGTGCGTCATCATGGGCGCCCAGGTCTCGGTGTGAGGCGGTAAGGCCCGGCAGGCGGGGACGGCAACCGGACCGCGTAGCTCGGCCGCCAGAGCGCCGCCCGCGCCCGCCGGCACGGCACGCGGGACAAGCGCAGGCGGCGATGCTGATCGCCGCGTACCGGAACGCCGCCTGCGAGCACCCGTCAGCGCCCCTCCCTGCTCGACCACGACCACCAGGACGACGACCACGTTCAGGCCGGCGAGCTCGGTCCGGCCGGCGATGCTGGGCAGCCGGCTGGGCGGGCTTGTATCGCGCACGTGCGTGGCGGTACCGCGCCTGACTCGGTGGGCGGGGTCGGCCTGGTGGCGTTCTGGGCGACGGAGGTGGAGTTCGCGCTGCTCGGCGGTGGAGGCAGGCGCAACGTGCGTGCGGACGAGGTGCTCCAGGCCCCGGAGATCGGGGTGCCGGTGCTGACGGTGGAGGTGGACCGCGCCACGATGGCCCCGCGACGATGGCGGCGAAGTGCGCCGGCTACCGAAGACATCATCCCGCTCTGCCCCCCGCCCGGCGGTGGTGGCGGGCGAAGCGCCGACCCATGACCATGGTCATGGACCAGAGGATCACGGCCTGGGCGCTGTCAGCGCGGGTCTCGTAGTCGCGGGCGAGGCGGCGTGAGCGTATGAGCCAGCCGAAACGCGGCCCATTTGACACCGTTGTTGACGAGGTGACGGATCGTATCCAGCACATGGCGGTGGCAGTACCCCTCCAGCCGCCCATCCACGCCGGCACCGGCAGCAGGTCCCGCACCGCCGCCCACTCGGCGTCAGTCATGTCGCTGTTGTAGCGTCGAACACGCTCGCCGTGGTCATCCGCGTTTCCGTACCGGTGCGCGAAGCAGTCGTACCTTGGGGGAACGGAGTTGCCGCCGACCGCGGCGGCGGCGTGCAAAAAGCGGCAACAGGGCCTCCTCGCGGCTTTTCGGTCTCGACAACCTCCATGCTGCGCAGGGGCCCTGTCTTCATGCGGCGACAACGCCGAGGTCACCCGAATCGGGAACCAGGGAACACGTGTGCCAATCCCAAGCCCCGTGACGGGTTCGTGGATCGCTTCTCAGTACAGCGGCGCTTGGCCGTCGGAGGCGCGCAGTTGCCCGAGAGCGGTGCCGTCGTCGGCGATTGCGTCGCGGACGCGGACCGCCAAGCGGGTGTTGCGGCCGAGTTCGGGGGTGTTGAGTGCCTTCATCAACGCGGCGTGCTGGCCGACCAGGACGACCATGCGCTTGGCGCGGGTGACCGCGGTGTAGAGCAGGTTCTGGCGCAGCATGAGCGTGCTGGAGTCCTTGAGCAGTGGGACGACGACGAAGCCGTACTCGCTGCCCTGAGAGCGATGGACGGTGATGGCGTAGGAGTGGAGAAGGGTGTCGAGTTCGTCGAAGGTGTAGTCGGCGCTGTCACCGTCCTCCAGTCGGATCCTGACGGTGCGTTCCTTGGTGTCGACGGCGGTGACCGTGGCCGCGGTGCCGTTGAAGACGCCGCTGGTGCCTTTGCGGGGGTTGTTGCGGATGGGCATGACGCGGTCGCCGGCACGGAAGGGGCGGCGGTCGCTCCAGTGCACCGCCTCGTCCTCGCGCTGGGGGTTGAGGACGTCCTGCAGGCGCAGGCCCAGCTCATGGGTGCCGACGGCGCCCTTGTTCGCGGCGCACAGCACCTGGATGTCGCTCTGGGGGACCTTGTACTTCTTGGGCAGCCGGTGGGTGACGATGTCGACGACCTCGTCGGCGAGGGCGTCGGGATCCTTCACCTCGATGAACCAGAAGTCGCCGCCGTTGGCCAGGCTCTCGCCGTTGCGGATGCGGTGGGCGTTCGTCGTGATGTTGCTGCCTGTGGCTTGGCGGAAGATGTGCGTCAGCGTGACCCGGGGGATGGCCTTGACGCGCAGCAGGTCGGCCAGGACCCGGCCCGGTGCCACGCTGGGGAGTTGGTCGACGTCGCCGGCGAGCAGGAGGTGCGCGCCGGCGGGGATCTTCGCCAGGAGCAGGTCGAACAGGCGCACGTCCAGCATGGAGGCTTCGTCGATAACGAAGAGGTCGGCTTCCAGCGGATCGTGGGCGTCGAACAGGGTCGCTTCCACCGTTGCTTTGACGCGCGGCGGGTAGATCAGCCGGTGGACGGTTGTGGCCTGGCGTCCGGTCAGTTCGCTCAGCCGCTTGGCAGCCTTTCCGGTCGGCGCTGCGAGGCTGACCCGCGCGCCGGAGGCTTCCGCCAGCTCGACGATCGCTCGGATGGTGAAGGACTTGCCGCAGCCCGGCCCGCCGGTGAGCACGCTGATCGATTGCGTCAGGGCCATCCGCACGGCGCTCTCCTGGTCCGGATGCAGCTCGATGGCGCTGTCCAGCAGGGGGAGCGCGCCGCCGCTCCAACGAGCCATGCCCGTGAGTCGGCTCTTGGCGCGTGACAGCCTGCCGATGCGGTGCGCCACCGACTCTTCGATGGCGTGCAGCCTGCGGTGGAAGACCGCTGGCCCGCGCCGCTTGGCTCTGCGCCCACCGTTCTCCGCTGCCGTTCGGTCCTCTCGGCGGTCGTCGGCGGGCAGCGGCTCGATCACGACGTGCCGTTCGGAGCGCAGGACGTCGAGCTGCTCGGGCAGAAGGTGTCGCAGGTCGCCGCCGAGTACCTGGGCCGCATCGTGCAGGAGCTGCTCCTGGTGGAGGAAGCAGTGCCCCTGTTGTCCGGCGGCCTCGTCCAGGACGTGGAGGATCGCGGCCTGGAGCCGCTCTGGACCGTGCTCTGGCAGACCCAGGGACAGTGCGACGCGGTCGGCGGTCCGGAAGCCGAGTCGGTTGACCTCGGTGAGCCGGTAGGGGTGCTCGCGGACGATGTCCAGCACCTCGCAGACCTCGGTGGCCTCCTGCAGCACGCCCCGGAAGTGGTGGACGATGCGCGGGGCATGGGTGGCCGAGACGCCCGCGCCCTGCAGTAGCACCATGATCTGGCGGATCTCCTGGTGCTGCTGCCAGGCAGCGAGGATGTCGGCATACCGCTTGGCGCCGATCAGGTGGACTTCCAACAGCCGCTCGGGAGTCTCGTCGATGACGTCGAGGGTGTCCTCCTTGAACTCGTCGACGATGGCCTCCGCCAGCCGCTTGCCGATGCCCTTCACCAAGCCCGAGGAGAGGTAGGCCCGGATCGCGTGACAGCTGGACGGCGCGATGTGCCGACAGGAGCGGGCGTGCAGCTGCTCGCCGTACTTCGGATGGACGGACCGGGTGCCTTCCAGGCGAAGGGTCTCGCCGGGTTGGACGTCGAGCAGACATTCCCCAGACGCGCCGATGCTCTGTCCCTCCGCCACGCCCAGGCGTACGACGGTGAAGCCGTCCCGGCGTACGAACACCACGCGTTCGACGATGCCCTCGACGGTTTCCAGTTGCTCGCCCACGCACGTACTCCTCGGGGTCCAGGCCGACCGGCCGAGCCTGATCACCACGACCGTAGCGGGGTGGAGACGCGCTGATCCACCGAATCGTCAACTCCGCGCTTGGGCAGGGTCGTCTCGGCTGGCCCGGCCCCACCCCGCCGCCGCACAGCACCACGCCTGAGACGCGGACCATGATTTTCCTGTCTTGGCCACTCGGCGACGCGGGCACCAACCCTAGACGAATCAGTCCGACTGTCTGCGGGCATGGGGAAAGGGCGTTCAAGATCCGTTTGTGACAACAGAACTGAACACCCTCGTGACTGAGGCGACCACCGGATTGTGGACACAGGGGCTTACGCAGCGAGTGAGGGTTAGCCGTCGTGCGTTGCTGTTCCCGAACTACCCATGCCGCGACGGATCCCGTACCGGTCGCACACGTCCGCGAACGCCGCCGAGGTGTATTGCAACCCGCGATCGGAGTGAAACACCACCCCGGCTACCTCGCCGCCGCGGCCGCCACCGCCATCTCAAGGGCGTTGACGACAGAGCCGAATTGGCTGACCGTCGGCACGCCACGGGTTCGAGGAGTGGCCGATCAGCGACGTGGGCCTCCGAGTCGTCTCCCAGCCGCGTGGAAGTCGGGGGCCAATCCTTGGGAATGGTCCAGGCCTGCGGCACGGTGGGTTATGGCACCACGACCACGCCAGGCCGACGGGCCCGATCCGGACGACGACGCCCGGCGTCCGGGCCGGACCGCGTACGCCTGCGGCTATTGGCGGCCAACCTGATGGAGCCTGCCACGGTGAGGGCCGGGGTGTCAGGACTGTGCCGCCCTTGCGGGCGTTGTTCCGTCGTTCCCGGGCGTGCCGGGGACGGGGTGTGCGATAGCTGGGTCCGGTCTCCGGGTGGCGGGTCGGATGCCGGAGGTGGGAGAGGGGGGCGGGCTGTGAAGGTCGGCGATGCGCGAGAGCTGATCGGTGAGGCAGTCGTCCAGGCGGTGCGGGCTGCCGGACGCGACCGGGCCGGCCACGACTCCTCCCGGGTCAGTGCTGGGCCGGGATGATCCCGGTCAGCCACTCGAAGGCGGGTGCGACAAGAGGGACCCAGGTGGAGCTCAGATGTGGGCCGTGAGTCTCGTAGAGGCTGACCGTGGTGGGGGACTTGGCCGCCTTCTGCAGGGCCACGCCGTCCTCGTAGCCGTCACCCTTGTTGCCGAACTCGTACAGCGCCACCTTCGGTGGGGTGGCCGCGTGGGTCAGGATGTACAGCGGGTTGGAGATCTCGTGCAGGTGGGGGTCCTTGCCGGTCAGCGAGTCGGACTCGGCAGCCGGATCGTTGTAGCCGGACAAGCTGATCGCGGCACGGTAGCGGTTGGGGTGGGAGAGCGCGAGCTTGGTCGCGCAGTGGGCGCCCGCCGAGTAGCCGGCCAGCGCCCAGCGGTCAGGGGTGGCATCGACCCGGAAGTTGTCCAGGATCATCTGCGGGACGTCCCGAGCGAGCCAGGTCTCGGCGTTGACCTTGCCGGGGATGTCCGCACAGCCCGTGTCGGTGCCCTTCGGCAGCAGCCTGACCCGGGGTGAGACCAGGATGAAGGGCGCGACCTGGCCGGACTTCATCAGCGGTGCGAGTTTGGTGACCTTCATGGTGCCGAACCAGGTGGTGGCCTCACCGGGGTAGCCGGCCAGCAGCTCGACCACGGGGAAGGTCTTGTCCTTGTAGGCGGGATCGTCGTACTGCGGCGGGGTCCACACCAGTACCTCGCCGTCGACCCCGGAGAGCCGGCCCTTGAGGTCGGTCTCCTTCACGTCCTTGGGTACGTCGCTGTCCACGGGGTGGAAGGACTGGATCACCTTGGGCGTGCCGGTGTTTGCCGCGATGCCGTCGTCCTTCGGAGGAGTGGGAACGGCCCGTACATGGTTGGAGGTGCCCAGCAGATCGCCCCAACTGCCGTAGATGAGGTTTTCGTTGTTGACCATCACGAACACCAGTGTCACGGCGGTGCACTGGCAGAGCAGGATCGTCCCGAGGTAGCCGAGGAACCTGAGCGGTCCGCGGCCGCTTGCCTCGGCCCGGCCGGGCTCGCCGCCGCGTCGGAAGGTTCCTCTGGTCGTCCATTGCAGCATGGCCAGCCCTATGGAGGCCACCAAGAGAACGATCGTGAGGATGAAGAAGGGAGTGCCCGTCAGTTTCATCGTTTCGTTGTCCCGCTCCTGTACCGTCCCGGACCCCACATGTCCGGAGTGTTCCGCACCGGGAGACACCACCTGGAACGCCTGTTTGGTTGCCGCGTGATCCTGAGAGAAACCTGAGATCCGCGTCACATCCGGAACCATTCTTCGGACGCGATCCACCAAGCCGCACGGCGAAGGGCCCGGCCGCGCCTGCCGCGTCCGTCGAGCGCGAGGGGCACGAAGGCCTCGCGCACGCACGTCCGCATCCTCGTCGCCGCCCGGGATCCGACGGCGTACCGCGCCCTTCGCCTCACCGAGGTTTCACCGGGCGACGCGGCAGTGTCCCGTGTCACGGAAGCTTGCCGTTCTCAGGGAAGCTGGCACCGATGCTCGGTGGGCCGATGCGAATCGCGGACCACCACGGCTTCCTTGGAGCGGTGGGCCACCAAGACGTCCCCAGCTTCAAACTGGCCGACGGGTCGTAATGCCGCATTGAGAGCCGCCCCAACCTTCCGAGGGACCTCTGCGCCGGCGGACTCGGCAGCGCGGCGACGGCGGTAGTAGTGCACGGTGAGGATGCCGAGCAGTGGCCCCCAGGCGGCCAGCGGCCAGTACGCACCGTAGAAGATGACGGCCTGCCAGCCGTGCGTGTTCGCACCGGGGTTGGCAGCACCGTTGATCTTGCGTCCGATGCTGATCATGGTCATCGAGTACGGCCAGAGCAGGGTGTTGAACGTCGCGCCGAGGCCGGCCGGGATGACCGCGGCGAGGATCGGAACCCGGCGGCCGCCCAGGCCTGGGATCCACCGGGGCCACACCTCACCCCACTCGCTGACCAGACCGACCGCCAGGAACGCCAGGGCCTCGCTGACCAAGCTCAGCGCGATGACGTACCACCACTCGCCGCCGAACCATGCCGGCGGCGGGCGGCCGTCGGTCGGGGCCTCCATCAGCGGTAGCCGCAGGTCGACGCTCAGGATCCGCCAGAGACCGGCGGGCAGCACGGTCAGGGAGGTCGCGTACGCGGCCCACATCACCCAGCGGGGCACACCCGCCACCGTCCGGCCGTGCAACCTTGCCAGAATGGAGCGAGCCGTCATAGGAAATCCTCCTGGTTCGAACGCCCGATCGGTGTGGATAGCCGGCCCTGTGGGCAGTGCCTCGCTGAATCGAAGATCGCAGTGAGCGCAAGGGCGGACATCCGCCCTGGGAACGGAACGGCTCACCCTCGCGGGGGAGGTCGGCCCTTGAGCATGTGCGGTCGGCTCAGGGCGCGGTGGCAGCGTTGCCGCTACTCCGTTTCCCTGAGCCGCCGGCCCGAACCGGACATGCGACTCTCACCGCATCCGGCTCTCCACGCGCCTTG
This sequence comes from Kitasatospora sp. NPDC032150, assembly GCF_055579945.1. Taxonomy (NCBI): domain Bacteria; kingdom Bacillati; phylum Actinomycetota; class Actinomycetes; order Kitasatosporales; family Streptomycetaceae; genus Kitasatospora; species Kitasatospora sp. NPDC032150. Next base: position 21,033 of record NZ_JBVIMH010000042.1, read on the forward strand.
CCCAACGGTCAGCCTGTGGGGGCTGCGGACGTCGCCGGACAGCCCGTAGCGGCGGCAGGCCAGCAGCTCGCCCACCGGAGCGCCGATGTAGTGGCGGAGGACGGCGAGCACCTCCTCGGCCTGGCGGTCGGCGAGGTAGCTCGGTGCGACCTCCAGGGCGAGCAGGCCCAGGTCATCGGACAGATCGAGGCCGTTGAGGTACGGGTATTGCTGCCGGGGACGGCGGTGTCGACCGGCGCCGGGTGGGGTGGAGTGTCTGGTCGTTCATACGCGCGATCATGCTGTTGCTGTTGGCCGTGTGGACCAGGCGGCCGCAGGCGGGGCAGCGGTCGGCCTCCAGCAGCTGGCCTTTGCTGGAGCCCTTGGGGGTGTAGGGGTCGCAGCGTGCGCAGGCCATGCGGTGCTGGGGTCAGCGCCCGGGCACCCTGGTGGTCTGTCCGGCGGCGCTGCCGCAGGTTGCGGTGTCAATAAGTGTCTGGAAGGTGCGGCTGGTCGCCTCGGACACGTGGAGGGGATTGAGGGAGATGGCCACCTGGCGGTGACCGGCGGCGTCGCCCATCAATACCGTGCCGTAGCCGGCGATCCCTCCGGTAAGGCCCCAGAACTCCCCGCACGCGGTCGGATAGCGGATCAGCCCAAGGCCGTAGGTGGAGCCGTTCTCGGCGGGCACCTGCCTCTTCATCTCGGCGAGCTCCGCCGGGCGTAGCAGCTTGCCGCCGAGCAGTGCGGCGTTGAAGCGGGTGAGGTCCATGGTGGTGGAGATCCCGGCTCCTGCCGGGCCGAAGGCCGAGGGGTTCTCGATGGTGACGTCGGCCGCGTGGCCGGACGCCCGCTGGATGTATCCGTGGGCGTGCGGTCCTGGGACGATGGGCGAGGTGGTGGGCATCGAGGTGCCTCGCAGGCCCAGTGGTCGGATGATCCGGCGGTCGACCTCCTCCACCCAGGTGTGCCCGGTGACACGCTCGATGATCATCCCGATCAGGACGTAGTTGGTGTTGGAGTACTTCCACTTCTCTCCTGGGGCCGCGTACGGCGGCTGGGCGGTGGCGATGCGCACGATGTCCTGCGGCCGGTACGTCGTCCAGCGGCCGACGGTCAGCCAGCGTTGCAGGGCGGTTTCACCCTCGGTGCTGAACCTGGGGTCGTCGGTGAAGTTGTAGATGCCGCTGGTGTGGTTCAGAAGTTGACGCACCGTGATCGCGCCGCCGTTCGGGACGAGACCGGGCAGGTAGCGCTCGATCGGGTCGTCCAGCCCGAGCCTGTGCTCCCCGACGAGTTGGAGGACCACCGTGGCGGCGAAGGTCTTTGTGACGCTGCCGATCCGGAACCGGGCACCATCTGGCACCGGCGCGCCGGTGGCGAGGTCCGCGACCCCGGTCGCACCTCTCCAGACCGGATGGCCGTCCTCCCTGACCTCGGCCTGCACGGCGGAGGAGCCGCCCTCCTCGACCACGGCCCGCAGCGCGCTCTCCAGGGCGGCCGGTTCGGCGACCGTCGACGGTGCGACTGCCCGGTGCGGCGCGGCGGTCGTCGCGGGTCCTGCCGCGAGGGCCGCCGGCGCCAGCGTGCCCAGCAGCCCCGTGCTGGCCAGCGCGACGACGGCCGCACGGCCAACGAGCCCCCGCGCCCGGCGGCGGTGCATCCCGGGGTATGCCGTGGTGGTGGTCATGATGGTCCCTCCCAGTCGAGCCAGATCCCTTCCGGCTCCTGCCATCCTGCCCGCAGCCCCACCACCAAGGCCTCCGCCCGAGGTCTCGGGCACCTCCCCCAGCCGGGCCAACTCCGGCATCCTCCTCGAGAAGGACCGCCATCAGACGCTGGCATGAGCTCGCGGTACGACGTGGGTGGTGGTCTGAGTGTGGTTGTCAGTCGTTGATCGTCATCGCGGTGTCAGTCGCCACGCCGTAGTTCATTCTTGACCTACGGCGTGGCGGATGGTGGCGTGGGCTGTATGATGCGGCAACTCGTATGAGCCGCACGACAGTTGAGGTGTCCGCTGTGGGGTTGCGAGGATGGGGAGCGGGCCGACCTTGGCAGGAGCACGGTCTGGCAGATCCTCGCCCGGCTCATCGCGCTGGAGTGGGTCATGCCTCACGTAGAGGAGGGCGCGCATCCGGGCCGCCCGGCTCGCGTCTTCTGTGAACCGACTGAGGAGGGCCGCCGTCAGGCGCAGGCGGCACTGGCCGCGCGAAAGGTGCGTCGCCAACCCGATGACCCCAGGCCATGGGCCGGAGACGGCCGGGGTGCACGGTGAAGTAGTCGTGGATCCGGCCGGGGTGCGCGGTGAAGTAGTCGTGGATCCGGCCGGGGTGCGCGGTGAAGTAGTCGTGGATCCGGCCGGCGTATCCGGGCAGGTCGGTGGGGCCAGGCGGGTCGCCTCGGCCACCGCCGCGAGCCCTTGGGCGGAGCCGGCCCTGTACAGGTCCTCCTTGCTGCCGAAGTAGGCGTAGACGCGCTCCTTGCTGGTCTTCGCCGCCTTGGCGATGCGGTCGATTGGTGGCGGGACTTCGGCGACCGGCAACGTTCTGGCGCGCCGGCCGTGGCGCCCACCAGGTATGGGCAAGTGCCAGGGGCTACGCCAGCACCGTGCTCGCCCTCTTGCGTGCTGTCGAGCCGAAGTCCTGACCTTGATACGACCTCAACGTCCGGCTAAGCCTCCGGGCAGCTCTGAAGGAGTTCGGCGAAGGACTCACCGGCGGAGTGAGCGGGGAAGATCCGCAGCGCCGTGTCGTGGTTCGAGGTGCTGATCACGTAGTGCTCGGCGAGGTAGGAGAGGTCGTCCCACGGCTCCCAGACGTGGGCGCGAAGCAGGACCCGGTCGCAGCGGGTGCAGCCGATCCACGGCACCAGCACCAGCTTGGCGAGCTCCGGCTCGCTCCAGCCCGTCACCACCTCGACCTCGTCGTCGTCGAGCAGCCGCACCGCGGCGGGCGCGCCGTCGCCCAGGCAGCGCACGATGCCGGGCGTGAGCTGCTCGCGCTCGCCCCATTCCTCGGCGAGCACGGATATCTGCGCCCGCTCCACCCCGCTGATCGGGACCTGGTGGGCGAGCAGGCGCTCGACCAGCAGGCCGAGCCCACACTCCTGCTCCCCGATCTCCCAGCAGTCCTTGACGCCCTTCGAGGCGGGCGCCGGAAGGAGATCGGCGATCCGGTACCAGAGGGCGGTGTCTTCGTCCATGGGTCGGACTCTAACGCCCCGCGCCGACACCCCCCCAGTCGGCTCCACCTTCTTGAGATGAGAGCCCCGGATGGCGCTGTTGCGCCGCACCTGCTCCGCCGCTCATGTCGGCACCGTCCGGCGCGCCGGATGTCCGGAGAGGAAGCTACCCGACCAGTACCGCCAGGAGCAGCCCGTGAGCACCCGTCAGCGACGGTGGCGGGTGTTGAGGCGGGCGGCCTGGCGTGTCAGGTGGTCGCGTTCGGCGAGGTTGGGTGCCTTGTGGGCTGCTTCGGTGTACAGCCGTGCCGCCGTCGTCAGGTCGCCGTCGCGCTCGTGGAGGTACGCCGCCACTGCGGCGTGGCGGGGGAGTGAGGCGTCCAGTGCCGCGAGTGCAGCCAGGCCGGCGCGGGGTCCGTCGGCTTCGCCGACGGCGACTGCGCGGTTGAGCCGGACGATGGGGCTGTCGGTCAGGTGCGTGAGTTCGTCGTACCACTCGACGATCTGCACCCAGTCGGTCTCCTCGGCCGTGGGTGCGTCGGCGTGGAGTGCCGCGATGGCGGCCTGGGCCTGGAACTCGCCCAGCCGGTCGCGGGCGAGGGCCGCCTGGAGGATCTCGACGCCCTCGGCGATCGACTCGGTGTCCCACCGGCTGCGGTCCTGCTCGGCGAGCGGTACCAGGCTGCCGTCGGGCGCGGTGCGGGTGGCGCGTCGGGCGTGGTGGAGCAGCATGAGGGCGAGCAGCCCTGCTAACTCGGGGTGGTCGATCGCGGTGGCGAGCTGTCGGGTGAGCCGGATGGCCTCGGCGGCGAGGTCGACGTCGCCGGTGTAGCCCTCGTTGAAGACCAAATAGAGGACGCGAAGCACGGTGGCGACGTCGCCGGGCTGGTCGAACCTCACGCCGGCCACGGTGCGCTTGGCCCGGCTGATGCGCTGCGCCATGGTCGCCTCGGGCACCAGGTAGGCCTGGGCGATCTGGCGGGTGGTCAGCCCGCCGACGGCGCGCAGTGTGAGCGCGACCGCGGACGTGGGCGTCAGCGATGGGTGGGCGCACAGGAAGTAGAGCTGGAGCGTGTCGTCCGCCGCGCGCGCGGGCCCGGGCAGCGGCTCTTGGTCGATGAGTTCCTCACGCCGGCGGCGGGCGGTGTCCGCCCGGGCCTGGTCGAGGAACTTGCGCCAGGCTACGGTGACCAGCCAGCCTTTCGGGTCCTGTGGCAGCTCGGTGGGCCAGATGCGGACTGCCTCGACCAGTGCGTCCTGCACGGCGTCCTCGGCCGCCGCGAAGTGGGCTCCGCGGCGGACGAGGATGGCGAGCACGCCTGGTGTGAGGCTCCGGAGCAGGGCCTCGTTCATCGATGGGTCACTCCGTGATGGTGGGCGGCTCGGCCAGGCATGGGCGCACCTCGAGCCACTCGTGGATCGGCTTCCCGCCCGCGCCGGGGGCGGCCGACAGTTCCCCGGCAATCTCGATGGCGCGCTCGTAGCTCTCGACGTCGATCACCATCCAGCCGGCGATGAGGTCCTTGGTCTCGGCGAACGGGCCGTCGGTGACCGGCGGGCGTCCCTCGCCGTCGTACCGGACGAACGTGCCCTCGGGGGCGAGCGCCTGACCATAGACGAACTCGCCGGTCCCCTCGAGCCGGGCCGCGAAGTCGTGCATGAACTGTACGTGCGCCGAGATCTCCTCCGGCGTCCACTGGTCCATCGGCACGTCGTTGACCGGAGTCGGGGCGCCGCGGTAGTGCTTGAGCAGCAAGTACTTGGCCACGGGGGTTCTCCTCGGTGCTGGTGCGACCCATTGTGGTCGCGTTCACTGCAGGGACGGAGCCAGTCACGGGTTTTCGACATCGCCGCCCGAATTTTTTTGGGCTCTCGTGGATGAGCCTGGATGTGCCGTCTCGTGCTGTCCGGGGCCAATGGCGTGGCGCGAGGCCGAGGTCGACCGCTGGCACCAGGAGCGGATGAAGACCCTGCCTGCGTCGACTGCGGCGTGGTGCCCCCAAGGACCAGACGGCGTGGCTCAACAACGCCCGCCGGTACGCGGGGCCGTCACTTCGGGCTGTCGCCGAGGGCTTCCAACATCGTCCGCAAGGCGTCGACCAGTGCGGCGGCCTGGGGTTCGTCGAGACCGGTGAGAAGGCGGCGCTCGGTGGCGAGGTGGTCGGGGAGGGCGCGGTCGATCACGGCGAAGCCCTCCGGTGTGAGGGCGACCTCGCGGCTGCGGCCGTCCGTCTCGCTGCGTGTGCGGGTGACCAGGCCGCGGGCCTCCAGTCGGTCGAGGCGCTGGGTGATGGCGCCGGAGGTGACCATCGCGGACTGCATCAGGTTGGTGGGGGTGAGGCGGTAGGGCGGGCCGCTGCGGCGCAGGGTGGCGAGGACGTCGAAAGAGGGGGCGTCCAGGCCGTGCTCGCCAAAGGTGCGGTCGAGCTCGGTGACCACCAAGTGATGGAGCCGCTTGAGTCGGCCGAACACCTCCATTGGGGAGGCGTCCAGGTCGGGGCGCTCGGCGCCCCATTGCGAGACTACGCGGTCCACATGATCTGCCACATGCCAAGCGTAGGGGATCCCCATGAGGTCGCTTAGCGATGAGGTAGCTGTGAGCCACGTCACGGCCGCACTCCTCTCAGATGTTTTAGTGCTGAGATATATTGGCTTAGTGCTAAGGAATCGACTCGAACTCGTGCTTGCCACGGCCAGTGCCCCGGCCGTCTGGGGGTCGACGTACCTCGTGACCACCGAGCTGCTCCCGCCCCACCGCCCGCTCCTCGCGGCCGTCCTGCGGTGCCTGCCAGCGGGGCTGCTGCTGATAGCCGTCACCCGCACACTGCCGAAGGGCAGCTGGTGGTGGCGCTCGCTGGTCCTCGGCGTGCTCAACATCGGCGCCTTCCAGGCCCTGCTCTTCGTCGCCGCCTACCGCCTCCCCGGCGGGATCGCCGCCACCGTCGGCGCCGTCCAGCCGCTGATCACCGCCGTGCTCGCGGCCGTACTGCTCGGCGACCGGCTCACGCTGCGGACCGTCCTGTCCGGCATCGCCGGCGTCGCGGGCGTCAGCCTGCTCGTCCTGCGGGCCAATGCCCGGCTCGACGCGCTCGGCCTCGCCGCCGCGCTCGGCAGTGCCGTGGTCATGGCCTCCGGCCTCGTACTCTCCAAACGCTGGGTCTCCCCTGCGCCCGTCCTCGCCACCACCGGCTGGCAGCTCACCGCCGGCGGGCTACTGCTGGTCCCGGTCATGCTGGTCGTCGAGGGCGCCCCGCCCTCCCAGCTGACCGCCACCAACCTGCTCGGCTTCGGCTATCTCAGCCTGATCGGCGCGGCGCTGACGTACTTCCTCTGGTTCCGCGGGCTCAAGTCGCTGCCGTCGACCTCCGTCTCCTTCCTCGCGCTGCTCAGCCCGGTCGTCGCCACCGTGCTCGGCTGGCTCGTCCTCGGGCAGGACCTCACCCCGCTCCAGGCGCTCGGCGCGCTGATCGTCCTCGGCTCGCTGATCGTGGCCCAGACCCAGCGCCCGCGCACAGCCACCCCGACAGGCACCCCGGCGGACACGACGCAGCCCGTCACGACCCCCGTCCTCAAAAAGGCCTGACCCGACTCACACTCACCGACCAAGGAGAAACCCCCCATGCGTATCACCGTATTCGGCGCGAGCGGTAGCGTCGGCAGCCGGGTGACGGCCGAGGCGCTCGCCCGCGGCCACGAGGTCACCGCCGTCGTCCGCGACCCGGACAAGCCGCACGGCCTCCCGCTCGCCGCCGCCATAGCCGTCGGGGACGCCCGCAACGCCGAGGACGTGGCCCGGCTGGCCGTCGGACAGGACCTGGTGATCACCGCGACCCGCCCGGTGCCCGGCAGCGAGAGCGAGCTGGCCGTCGCCACCAAGGGCTTGCTGGCCGGCCTCGCTGGGACACGCGTGCGCCTGCTCGCGGTCGGCGGCGCGGGCAGCCTGACCATCCCCGGGGCCGGCGGCATGACCGTCGTCGAAGACCCGGAATTCCCCGCCGAGATCCGGCCGATCGCCCTCGCCTGCGGCGAGCAGCTCGACCTCTACCGCGCCGACGACCAGGTCGACTGGACCTACCTCAGCCCGGCCGCCCTACTCGAACCGGGTGTCCGCACCGGCCGCTTCCGCCTCGGGCACGACGAGCTGCTGGTCGACGCAGACGGCAACTCCGCCATCTCCATGGAAGACCTCGCCGTCGTCCTGCTCGACGAGGCCGAGCAGCCCGCCCATCGCCGCACCCGCTTCACCGCGGCCTACTGAGTACGGACACACAATCCGTCCGGGGCGCTGCTGAGACCTTCACGGTGGGGTCCCTTGCTGCACTGCGGTCCTGGGGAGTGCGTGGGTTGTCACCGAACCGCTCGGCATTGATCAGCGGGAACAGGCTGATCGGCATCGACAGCACGGTGGTGGCCACGTCAGTGAGCAGGTCCCCGCGAATGACGGGAGTGCGGACCAGGAAGGTCAGGCCGTTCGCGACGCCCCGCAGGCCGGCCCGGGCGGGCTCGTCTCCGGGGCTCAGCTGGGGCAGGCCGAACGCACCGTAGAACGCGGCGGCGAAGGTGAGTGCGTCGATCAAGTAGCAGACGGCGATGTCGGCGACGACCCGGCTCAGCGGATACGGGATCTCGGCCCCGACGTCGGCGAGGGCGGCCTCGGTCGCCCGCCATTCCGCCGCCAGGCGACCGACGGCGCCGCGGGCCTCGTCCGTGAGATGCCGTCTCGATGGCCCTGGTCTTCGCCGGCCCGCTGCTGATCCCGTTCGCCTCTGGGGCGCGCCCGGTGCTGCTGACCTTCTTCGTGGCCGCCTTCTTCGTCAGCTACCTGGGCCTGGGCATCGCCAACGCGATCCAGTTGGTGAGCTTGGCGTCGTTGCCTTCAGCCGAGGTCAGCAGCTACGCGAACTCTCTTGCAAGGCGGGAGAGTTCAGTCATCTTGCGGCAGGCTTCGTCCAGATGGCTCAGGCGCGCTTCAGCCCTCGCCCAGCAGCCAGCCGGCCATCGGCGCCGCACCCGCGCTCGTACCGCCGCTCTTCTGCAGCTGGGCGACGTTCGAGGCTGACAGCGCCTGGTTCCACACCAGGACGTTGGAGATCGCGCCGTCCCAGTTGTCGACCCACGCCCCGTGGTACTTCGCCCGGCCGAGCTGCATCCGGCTTGCGGAGTTCCAGATTCCGTCTACCTTGGTCGTGTCCTGCGGCTCGCCGTTGACGTACAGCGTGATGGACTTAGCCGAGGCGTCGTACACGCCGGTCAGCAGCACCCACTTGCCGGTCCAGGACGGCTGCTTGGAGAACGCCTGGCGGGCGTTCCTGTCCTCACCGCCCGGCAGGGTCTGCACCTTGAAAACCCACTGGTTGTGGATGCCCCAGTCGTCGCGGCCCAGATAGAAGGTGTAGTAGTTGCCGCTGCCCTGGCTGAGGACGCACCTGCCGACCTTCGGGGCGTTGTTGTCGACCAGCGCGGAGACGGTGAAGCTCTTGCTGGTGTCGACTACGGGCCCGTTGCTCTCGCCGTGGTCGGTGTCCTTGCCGGCCATCAGAACGGCCGGGCCGTTGTGGCCGTCCGCCTGGCCCGGCTTCACCGTCTTGCTCAGCACGATCGCGTTGCTGCCGTACTTGTCCACCAACTGTGTCAGGGTCGGCGTCGGAGACGGCGATGCGGAGCTGCCCGCCGAGGCCGAGGCCGAGGCGGACGGCGTGGCCGGGCCGACGGCGTCCACCCGCTTCGGGTGCGCGGGGTTCGACAGGGCGATGGCGGCGGTCACGATGCCGGCCACCACCACCACGGCCGCCGCACCGCCGCCGATCTGGAGCATCCGGCGCTTCTTCTGCTCCGCCTCGTGCTGCCGGGCCAGCGTCTCCCAGTCCGGCACGTTCTGCGGCCACTGCTGCCCGCTCACCGGGGGCAGCTGCTCCGGCCTGCCCCAGCCACTGCCACCGTTACCGCCAGGTACGCCCCCGCCAATGCTCATGGATCGACATGCTAGGCCATGGCTGTCGGAAACCGGCGATCCGGCCTGCCTCGGCAGACGGGAGCGCGGTGTTGGCGGCGGATCAGCGCCGTGGACGAGCCGTGGATCAGCCCTGGACAGGCTCCGGCTCGATCTTGGCGACCACCGCACGTCCTGGGCGAGCGGGTGACATAACCAGGCTCACTGGCCCACCGACCGCCCACCTGCCTCCGGGGGCCCGACTCGACGTGGACCTACCGCTGCTGTCACCAACAGCAGATGACGGGCCGCGGGCGATGAACGGGTCTTCGCCTGGCTCGGTCCCCACGGGCACGGCCAGAACGGGGACCCGGGCATCCGCGGCATCGTCCTGCCCGACACGTGGCCGTCGAGTTCGTCGTTGAGTGCTGTCGGTAGCCCCGTGCTGTGAGGTATGCGCAGGGCGGCGGTTTGACCAACGTCGAGAGGGCCGCACGGGAGCGGATCCGGCTTCAGGCCGTAGAACGCTTCGAGGGCGGGGGTCGCGTTGCGGGTGAGCGTGCGTTCGGTGGAGCGCTGGCGCCGGCAGTGGCGTGAAGGGGGTGCAGCAGGTGTCGCCTCGAAGGGCTCACCTGGCAGGTCGAAGCTGTCCGAGGCGCAAGTCAAACGTCTGGAGCACGAGTTGGAACGCGGACCGCTGGCTCATGGCTGGGAGGACCAGCGATGGACTCTTGCACGGGTGAAGACGTTGATCGGCCGACTGTTCCACGTCTCCTGCACCGTGGAGGGCACCTGGGTCCTGCTTCAGCGGCACGGGTGGTCGTGGCAGCAGCCGGCCCGCCGAGCCTGCGAATCTGCAGGTGGATGACGCTTGTTTCGTGCGGAGGTTGACACTGGATGTTCACTGGTCGGTGGGGGAGTGGTGACATCTTCGTGCGGCTATTTTGGTGTCATGACGTGACATTGCCGTTGGACAGTTCGGTCTCGTTTCCCGCGCTGTCCTCATGCGCGCGGCTCAGGGTACGAGCACCAGCTTCCGGCCTGCTGTTCGGCCGGCGGTCACCCGTTCGAATGCGACTGGTCCCTCCGTCAGTCGCAGAGGTTCGGGGGAGAGGCGGAGCAGCCCTTGCGCGAGGTCGGTTGTGAGCCGGGCGAGCTGCGCGGGGTCAGGCCGCACATAGAGGTTCGTACTGGTGATCCCTCGTTCGGGGTCGGGCGCGTCGGAGGTCAGAGAGCACAGTTGCCCGCCGTCGCGGATAAGAGGCAAGGCGGCCGCCGCCGTACCGGCCGCGGCGATGAGGGCCGCATCGAACCCGCCTTGTGTTCGCGCAGGCCACGCCAGGTCGTGGTAATCGATGATCTCGGCAGCTCCGAGACTGCGAAGACGCTCCTCGGCGGACGGCGAGGCTGTTGCCGTCACCTCCACGCCGGCGGCCGCCGCCAGCTGAATGGCCAGGGAGCCGGTGCTGCCGCCCCCGTTGGTGAGCAGGAGGCGCTGCCCTGTGGTGAGCCCCAGCGCCTCCAGGGCCTGCAGTGCGGTGAGGCCGTTGACGGGGAGCGCGGCCGCCGCGGCGGGTTCCAGTCCGTTGGGTACGGGGGCCGTGTGGGCGGCGGTGACAAGGACCTGCTCGGCCCAGAAGCCGCTGCCGCCCGGAAGCGGCGCCTCATGCGCCACCAAACGGTCACCGACGGAGACTCCGTGGACACCGGCGCCGACGGCGCGTACCCGGCCGACGCCCTCGACGCCCAGTGCGGCGGGGGGACGCAGGCCGACATCCCAGCCGCCGGTGTTCAGCAGCCTGTCCCACGGTCCCACTCCGGCGGCCTCGACCAGGATGAGTACCTGGCCTGTGCCGGGCGGCGGAGGTTCGGGAAGGTTGAGGAGGGTGACCTCCGTCGCCCCGGGCGCAGAGACTCCGATTGCTTTCATCACGGGTCCTCTTCTCAGGTTCGGTCGCCGGGAGGGGGGATCCCCGGGACGGTTGCCCCAGCCACGAGCCCACCTCCTGCTCACCATCGCGGGCCGTCGGCATGACCGCCCGGAGTTGTCCATCGTCGATGCCGCGGTGTGCTGAGCCGATCGCCCCGTCCAGCAGTCCTGCGGCTGGCTATCCGCCGTCCGTGACCCGGATGACGGTCTTGCCGGGAGTGTGTCGGCCGCGGGTGAATGCGGCGGCTGCCTCGGCCAGCGGCCTCACCTCGCCGATGATCGGCTTGAGCCGTCCGTCCCTGAGCCGCTGGGCTAGATCCGCGAGCCGCGCACGGTCGGGTTCGACGACGAAGAACACGGCACGGCCGTGCCTCGGACCGACCTCGGGCGGCGAGGCGATGGTCACCAGCGTGCCCCCGGCGCGTACCAGTGCGGCCGAGCGTTCCTGGATCTCGCCGCCGATCACGTCGAGGACCAGGTCGACCTCGCCGACGTCCTCCAGCCGATCGGTCTGCAGATCCACGAAGGCAGCCACGCCCAGACCGAGAGCGGTGTCCCGGTCGGCGGCCCGGCCCGTCCCGATCACCCGGGCCCCTGCCTCACGCGCGAGCTGCACCGCGATCGATCCCACACCGCCCGCAGCCCCGTGGACCAGGACAGTCTGCCCCGCGGTAAGCCGACCGTGGTCGAACAGTGCCTGCCAGGCGGTCAGCCCCGAGATCGGCAGGGCAGCGGCCACCGTGTGGTCGACATCCGCCGGCAGCGGGGCCAGATCGCGGGCCTCCACCGCGGTGTACTCAGCCAGCGAGCCGTCCCGGGCCCAGTCGACCAGCCCGAACACCCGCTGGCCGACCGTGAGACCGGTCGTGCCGTACCCGAGTTCGGCGACAACACCCGACAGCTCGTGCCCAGGCACGCTCGGCGTCCGGTCGCGTCCGGCGCGATCCGTCCACGTTCCCGGCCACGCAAGCTCCCCCGGGGTGAACCCAGCGGCATGCACCCGCACGATGACGTCGTTCTCGGCGGGGTGGGGGTAGGGCAACTCCGTCAGGGTCATGCCGCGGACGCCAGCGGCGCGGTCCCGAACGACGACGGCCTGCATGCCAGATCCCCTACGGCCAACCGTGCAGCAGCACGACCGCGCGACCGTGCGCGGGGCCGGCCTCGACTGAGGCAGCCGCCGTGCCTGCGGCGCCAGCGCCGGGGGCCTTGTCGAAGGCCCGCTTGGTCATCACCTCAGGACCTCCCGTCGGTGTCCGCTGGTCGGGTTCTGCCGCACCCAGCGAGGAGCACTGCTCCACGTCGCGTTGGCCCGGTGAGCCAGGCCACGCCATGGTCGCGGTCGCCGACCCGCGAGAAGTGGTACGGGCGGATCTTCCGGCTGTCGCCGTTGCGCACAACGAGCGACAGCGGAGCCCGCGCCTCCCAGTCCCACAGGTCCCCGAAGACGAGTGTCGCAAGGCCGCTGACAAGGTGCCCATCAACCGCGTCCGAATGAGTGATGGCGCCATGGGCTGTTCCGCGGCCTCATCGCACATCCGAAGGCTGGTCGACACGGTCGGCGAGTACGTGGGCATGACCCCAAGCCGGCTTCACGATCGGCGCCGGGCTCGGCCTCGCCCGAAGTCCAACTCCGCGGCTGGGCACCACCGACGCGAGGGGTCGTGGACGGCGTAAAGGCGGGTGCCCCCATCCCAGTTGCGGCGCGAGGTGCGGGAACTGCGCCGTGCCAACGAGGTCCTGCGGACGGCCTCGGTCTTTTTCGCCGCACAGCTCGACCCACCCCGGCCCAGGCGACCGCGCTCCTCGACGAGCACCCGCACCTGGGGATCGAGCCCGTAATCCGGGAACTTCACATCCCCTCCTCCACCTACTACCGCTGGCGTCGCGCCGAGGCCGAGCCGTGCGAACGACGCCGCATGGACATCGAGTTGACCGGGAGAATCCAGCAGGTCCACGCCGACTCCGGCGGGGTTTACGGCTCGCCGCGCGGAGGAGCAACCGGGCACGACGCCGAACGGTGCGGCGGGCTGCCATGGCGCCGTCCTCGCTGACTACCGTGGGCACAGGCGTGCCTTCCCGACCGACGCCGCAACGTCGGCCTTGCTCGATGACTTATCGATCGATCCATCGGGAAGGTACGCCTTCGTCCGTCAGGCCGATCCACAAGTCCTGAGCATTGCTCGGCCCGCTTGCCATCCGTGAGGCGTTCAACGCCGTCGTATTCCGTTCCGCTGAACAGAACCTCACCCCGATCGCCACCGACATCGAGCTGGCTGCCCGGATCCTCGAACCCACCCTGCTGGCCCTCGTCGTCCTCGCCGTTCGCGAACGCGTCAAGCGATGAGTGGCTATCCGGACTCGGCCGCCCGGCCGAGGCCATCGCCTCCATCCCCACGATCGCCGAGGAGCGCGCGTACGCCGAGCGGCGGGAGCGAGAGGTGGGAGCTGCGGAAGCAGGACGACCCCTGGGCCAGGGCGGGCGAGTGCACCCAGGAGTCCCCGTTGCGGCCGCCGAGGGCAGACCTGATCCGGCGTCGGCGCTTGTTTTTTGGTCGTCGTCTCGTGGAGCGGTTACAGGAAGCTGACACGCCGCCCACCTCGCCCTGAAGCCCCAAGCTGTCCGCCAAAGCGGAAAGTCCTTCGGTAGAGCCCTCCATTTGCATCCTGTGTCCACGACTTCCCTGAGGTGGCACCGTGTCAGGGGCGGTGTCAGTGCGGTGGCTGTCCGGTGTCAGGACGGTCGGGGATCGTCAACGTCAGAAACAACGAGCGAGCACAGGAGAGCATCATGCTGAAGTTCGACGCCCCCGCCCCGATCCGCGCCGTCCTCGACATCCCCGCCGGACGGATCCGGTTCATCGCCGCCGACCGCGCCGACACCACCGTCGAGGTCCTGCCCGCGAACCCCTCCAAGAGCCGCGATGTCCAGACCGCCGAGCAGACCGCCGTCGCCTACGCGGACGGCGTCCTGCGGATCCACGTCCCCGAGCCCAAGAACGTGCTCCTCGGTAGCGGATCCGTGGAGGTCACCGTTCAGCTGCCCGTCGGCTCCCGCATCGAGGCCAGGGCCGCCGCCTGCGAGTTGCGCGGCGTCGGCCGCCTGGGCGAGGTCGTCTTCGAAGGCGCGTACCGCCAGATCAGGATCGACGAGGCCGCGAGCCTGCGCCTCACGGCGACCGACGGCGACGTCGAGGTCGGCCGGCTCACCGGTCCCGCGGAGATCAGCACCGCCAGGGGCGACATCCGGATCACCGAGGCCGTGCGCGGCACGGTCGTTCTCCGTACCCAGTCCGGCAGCATCACCATCGGCGCCGCCGCCGGCGTCTCCGCCGCCCTGGACGCCGGCACCGCCCACGGCCGGATCCACAACGCCCTCAGGAACGACGGCACCGCCGAACTCGACATCCGCGCCACCACCTCCAACGGCGACATCACCGCCCGCAGCCTGTGAGGAGCCCGCGGTGCGGCCGCGCTCGAAACCGCGGCCGCACCTGTCACGGCGGCATCACCGTCCACCGCTCCTGATCCACCTCTGACCCTGGAGAGAGGCACACCATGACCAGCAAGCACTCCGCCTGGACCGGCATGGTGTCGGTCGACGACACCGCCCTGGCCGTCACCGACACCCGTGGACCCGGCCGGCCTGTGATCTACCTCAACGGCTCCTACGCCACCCAGAAGAACTGGAAGCCCGTCATCGCCGAACTCGGCGACGGCTACCGGCACATCACTTTCGACGAGCGCGCCCGCGGCCGCTCCCGGAAGTCCTGCGACTACTCCTTCGAAGCGTGTCTGCGCGACATCGACGCCGTCATCGAAGCCACCGGGGCCGAAGGCCCGCTGCTGGTCGGCTGGTCCTACGGCGCGGCCCTCGCACTGCACTACGCCGCCCGCCACTGCGACCGCCTCGCCGGCGTGGTCATGGTCGACGGTGGCTACCCCTGGGACTACCTCGCCACCGTCGACGGTGGCCGGGACGCCGGCAAGGAGGAGATCCGACGGCTGTTCCGCAAGTTCCGCTGGACGATGCCACTGACCCGCCGCCTGGGCCTGTCCGCCCACATGAGTGCCGACCAGCACGCCGACATCAACATCGAACTCAACGAAATCGTCGCCGCAGGCGACCCCGCCTTCGACCACGTCACGTGCCCGATGCGGTTCATCGTCGCCTCCGGCAAGAGCCTGGGCAGCACCGAGGAAGGACACGCCGCCATGCGCGCCACCCTCGACCCCGTCCTCAAGCGCAACCCCCACGTGAAGGTCAGCGCCACTGTCCCCAGCAACCACTCCACCGTCGTCCGCAAGGACTACCGCGCCATCGCCACCGCGGTCCGCGAAGCCTCCGATGCCAACGCCCTCCACTGACAACGTGGCAGACGGAATCACCATCGGCCAGGCTGCGCGTTCGCCGGTGTCACGGTGAAGACCCATCCGGGCCAGCAGCATGCTGAAGTTCGACATCCCCGCCGCGATCACCGCCGTCCTTGACATCCCCGCCGGACGGATCCGGTTCATCGCCGCCGACCGCGTCGACACCACCGTCGAGGTCCTGTCCGCCAACCCCTCCAAGAGCCGCTATGTCCAGACCGCCGGGCAGACCACCGTCGCTTGAGCGCCGAGAACAGGGTGAGGCGGACCGACCACCTGTCCCTCAGCCTGACGGCCTGGCCCAGCCACGAGGCCACCCTGCTGGAACCCCGACTGCCACGAACGTGCCAGCTCCTCACAGCCCCCATGCCCACCACCGCTGGCTCTCGTTCTTGCTGTCGATCGACCGGTGCGGGTACACGGGGAGCCGCCGCATCCGGCGGACCCGCCTGAACGTGGGGTGATCGCCGCCCGCTACTCTGCCGCGGTGACAGAGACACTGATGAACCGTTACCGCCTCGCCGTAGAACCGCTGCTGGAGCCCGGCGAGCAGTTGCTCGACGTGGCGACGGTGGTACCCGTGGCGGGCGCCAAGGGCGTTGGGCACGGCGTGGGCGCACGGGTCGGCAACGCGCTGGGGCAGCTGGGCGGGGTATCGGGAGGCTCCGGCAGCCTCGCGGACGGCTTTCCCACCACGACGGGCGGCGCGATGTCCAGACTGCTGGTGGTCACCGACCGCCGGACCGCCTTCGTTACTGCGCTGGACATCCGCAAGGCTGGCCAGTTGCTGTGGCACGCGCCCCGGCACCTCGTCGCCCGGATCGAGCGGCGCCCGAGGTGGCAGGCGATGGCCCGGTTCCGCCTGCACTTCGCCGATGGCTCGGCGGTCTCGATGTACACCACCCGGCGCCGCACCATCGAGGCCCTTGCCGACCACCTGGGACGGTGACCAGCCCGTCTGGCGGCGCTTCGGCCGCCCCGGCCGGCACCCCCTCACCGACGCACCGGACAACCCGAACACCCGCGCCGCCTACGACCAGCGCCAGGCCGTCCGCGAGCGCGAGCAACAGACGGCCCACCAGGAGCCGATGGACTCCCTGGCCCGTCACTCACCGAGAGGGAACCCATGAAGCGGCAGTGGCGCCGAGTCCTGCTGACGGTGGCCGCGGTGCCGGCTGTCGCGGCCACCGTGGGTGCGGTGGCCGTCCACAAGATGACCACCGGCAAACTCGACCACGGCACGATGTTCACCCCGACCTCGGGACCACTCACCGTCAAACCCGGCGAGCGCTTCTCGATCGAGGTGTTCGCCAACCAGGAGGCGGGCGACACGGTGCTGTCTGCCAGAATCGCGAGGCAGACCAGGAACGCAGTGCGGGGGGACGGGATCTGATGGCGCGGGGGACAGGATTGAGGCTGGCATTGTCGGCGGCGATTGCCGCCGGTGCGCTGGCCGGATGCTCGGACGGCTCCGGAACCGCGCCGACGGCGGCAGCGTCAGGGCAGGCGGGCACCGTGAGCGCGAGCCCTGCCGCGCAGCCGGCGTCCGGCACCGCCAGCTCCTCGGCCTCCGCCGGGGAGCAGGTGCTGGTGGTGTACCGCGCCTTCGACGCCTACCGCCAGGAGGCCGGGCGCACCGGCGAGGAGAACACCGGGCGTCTGGCGGAGCTGGCCATCGGGGAGGCATACCAGAACCAACTGGCGGACACCAGCCGGGAGAAGACCTCCGGCTACCGGTTCAAGGGCAAGAAGATCGTGAACCCGTCTGTGGTCCGGGTCGACCTGTCCTCGACGCCGCCGGTCGTAGAGCTCAAGGACTGCATCGACGTGTCCGACTGGAATCCGTACGCCATCTCCACCGCTTCCGTGTCGAAGGCTCCGGGCAGTCCGCCGCGCGTGCCGGCCACTGCCGAGGCCCGGCAGATGCCCGACGGCACCTGGCGCATCAGCCGCCTCAGCACCCGGCCCATGGAGTCCTGCTGACCCGCGCGATGCGCAGGCTACCCGGGGCCGCCCTGTAATTCCGGCGCGCAAACTGCAGGCGGCTCGGGCTCAGGAACGCTACAGCGAGCAACGTGGCGGCCGCGCCCGGCGGGCCACCGGCAACCAGCGCTCCAAACCGCTGTTCGACGATGCGGCGCGGGTGATGCTCACCCTTCTCTACCAGCGGCAGGTCTGCTCGATGAAGCTGCTACATCACAGTGCCGACCGCGGCAGGAGCCCATCATCACTCATACTCATAACCGAGCGTCACGTGGCTGAGACCTGCAACGTTGCGACCCAGTTGGCGAACCGAGAGCAATGCTCAAGACCTGTGGATCAGTTCCGGGAGGAACGCGGAGGGCGTACCTTCCCGAATGATCCTGTGATGGTCATCGAGTAGGCCGACGTTGCAGCGTCGGTCGGGAAGGCACGCCCGTGCTCACCGTAGTCAACGCCGACGGTTCAACGCGAGACGGTTCCCTGCTGGACGAGATCGTCCGCGAAGGCGCGAGGCGGATGCTGGCCGCCGCGCTGGAGGCCGAAGTCAACGCCTACATCGCCGAGTTGGCCCACGAGAAGGACGAGACGGGGCGGCGCCTGGTGGTCCGCAACGGCTACCATCAGCCCCGGAAGGTCACCACCGCGGCTGGCGCGATCGAGGTCAAGGCCCCGCGGGTGAACGACAAGCGCGTCGACGAGGCCACCGGCGAGCGTAAGCGGTTCTCCTCGGTGATCCTGCCGCCCTGGTGCCGCAAGACCCCGAAGATCGCCGGCGTTCTGCCTCTGCTCTACCTGCACGGCCTGTCCTCCGGCGACTTCGTCCCGGCAATGGAGCAGTTTCTCGGCTCGGCGGCCGGGCTGTCCCCGGCCACCGTCACCCGGCTGACGACCCAGTGGCAGGCCGACCACGCCGCCTTCCAGGACCGCGACCTGTCCGGCATCGACTACGTCTACGTCTGGGTCGACGGCATCCACCTGCGCGTACGCCTGGACGAGGCCAAGGCCGCCGTCCTGGTCGTGATCGGGGTCCGTGCGGACGGCACCAAGGAACTGGGGGCCATGACGGACGGCTACCGGGAGTCGTCCGAGTCCTGGGCCGCCCTGCTGCGGGACTGCGCGCGCCGGGGCATGCGCTCGCCCGTGCTGGCGGTCGGCGACGGCGCGCTCGGGTTCTGGAAGGCCCTGCGCGAGGTCTTCCCCGACACCCGCGAACAGAGGTGCTGGGTTCACAAAACGGCCAACGTCCTCGACGCCATGCCGAAGTCGGCCCAGCCGGCGGCGAAGAAGGCCATCCAGGACATCTACAACGCCGAGGACCGCGAGCACGCCGAGCAGGGGGTCAAGACCTTCGCCAGGCTCTACGGCCCGAAGTTCCCCAAGGCCGTCGCGAAGATCACCGATGACCAGGACGAGCTACTGGAGTTCTACAAGTCTCCGGCCGAGCACTGGATCCACCTGCGGACCACCAACCCGATCGAGTCGACCTTCGCCACCGTCCGACTTCGCACGAAGGTCACCAAGGGCGCCGGCTCCGCGCGCCGCCGGGCTGGCGATGGTGTTCAAGCTCGTCGAGTCCGCTCAGGCCCGCTGGCGGTCCGTCAACGGCGCCCACCTCGTTCCGCTTGTCCGCGCCGGAGCCCGCTTCGAACGCGGCCAGCTGGTGGAGCGAGATGAGGTGAAGGTGGCGTGACCCGCACTGGTCCGGCCCACGCCGCCTCCGTCCGGCTCGCTACCCCGGCACCCGGGCACGAAGGGCCTGGATGGACCACGTGAGCACGGGGACCAGATTCTCCGGAGCAGGCCAGCCGTTGACCACTGCGAGCAGGTCCACATACCGCTGCCTGCGGGGGTCGTTCGCGGTCTCCAAGCGGGCCAGCAGCTGCCTGCGGAGCCCTACGTCGTCGGGGCGGCCGACGACGTGCGCGTAGTGGGCCGTCAGCGCGGCGACGGTCGGATCGGCCTGGGGCGAGGCCGGTGCGAGGCCGGCCACCAGTGCTGGACCGACCTGGTCACGGACGGCCGCGACGAGGTCGCGGTGCAGAACCGCGATGTCGCCCTGGGCACGCTCGACCGACCCGTCCTCGGCCATCCGCCGCACGCTGGTGCGAAAGTCCGGGTTCTGGGACAGTTCGGCCAACTCCACCCAGGCCTGGATCTGCTCGGTCTCGGGGTTGTCGGGCAGCTCGGGGGTCATCGAGCGCCTGACCCCCGTGAATTGGGGGTCGGCATCCAGCCCGCCGAAGACGGCGTCGAGGAAGTCTCCGATCAGACGTCGGCGTTCGTCTTCGGAGAGCTTGGCCAGCTTGTGCATAAGATCCATCTCCTCAAGGGTGGCCCCGCGCTCGGCCACCGCTGTCAGCACCGCGCGCCGCAGGCGCAGGGTGCTGATCTGCACCGCCAGGGCTTCGGCATGCGCTGCCGCCACCTCGGGAAGCGAGAGCTTCTGGTCCACGACCTTCCGGATCGTGGCAAGGTCCAGTCCCAGGTCGCGCAACGTACGTACGAGGTCCAGGCGGGCGACAGCTTCGATGTCGTAAAGGCGGTAGCCGGACGGGCTGCGATCAGTCGGCACCACGATCCCGCAATCGGAATAGAACCGAATGGTCTTGACCGTCAGCCCGGTCCGCCGAGCCAGGTCACCGATCGAGTAGAGCGTGTCGCCGTCCATGCCCTCAGCTTTGCGTCTCCCCCTACTGGAGACTCAAGCCCATCGGCTGGCAGCGGCAGACCGGCCCTCGTCCAGAAGTCTCGCCGACTACTCGACGGCGTCTCTGCGTCGTATGTGCAGATGGCCGTCGCGAGGGAAGGCGGGCGGCGCCGCGGCAAGGACTCTGTCGAAGTCATACCGGCTCTTCTCCGCGACTCGGCACGAGGCCGGGTTGTCCACCTGATGCAGGAGTTCGAGCTGCTTCAGCCCATCGGGCCCCAGGGTGTCGAAGGCCCAGCCGGTGAGAGCCTCCAGAGCGCGCGGCGCCACACCCTTTCCACGGGCGTGCGCCGCGGTCCAATAGCCCACCTCCGCGGACGGTTTGCCGGGGGCCGCCTCCTTGAGGACAACGTTGCCCACCAACTGCCCGTGCGGTGAACCGGGGTGCGTTTCGAGCACCGCGAAGCCGAACCGGCCTACCGTCGCCCAGCCCCGCTGCTCGGTCTGAACCCACCGCATCGCGTCGGCATCGTCCTTCACGACGGAGTTCGTCCAGCGGCGCAACACCGGATCCTGGAACACCTCTACCAGCGCGGGAATGTCCTCCATGCACCAGGGACGAAGCAGGAGGGCGGGAGCGGTCGGCATCGCGGCCGCATGCAGTACGACGGTGTTATGCATCAATCGATCGTATGTGAGAGCGCACTCCCTGACACCGACGAACCATGCCCGTGGTCCACTATCACTGCATCCACAAGTCTTGACAATTGCTCCGAACCGAGGCCCCGGAGCCGGTTGAGTCCTCGCCTCACCAGGATGCGGTGGACGGTCGCCGGCGCGAGTGTGACGCCGTGCAGCCGTTGTAGGTCGGCGGCGAGCCGGGCTGGCCCGTGCTTGGTCTGCCGTCGCAGCACCTTCACCAGGTCGGCGATGTCCTCGGGGGTGCGGACGGGGCTGGTGGCGGGGCGGGAGGAGTGGTCGAGCAGTCCGTTCTCGCCGTGCGCGCGCCAGCGGGCGTACCACTTGGCCAGGCAGCGGCGGGAGATTCGGCTTCGGCAGCGACGTGTGCGATCGGACGTCCGGCGGCGATCCGCAGGCACGAGCGCAGACGTCCTTCGGGGGTCAGCGATGCGTTCCGATGTCCCCTGGCGGTGGCGCTCCTGGACTCGGTGGCCGCGTTCATCGGGGGCCCTGGGATCTCAGGGCCCCCGCGTGAGCGGCTGTGCGTGGCGTCAGCGTGCGAACTTTTCCATAGCCGCCGGGGTGACGGGGGTGAAGAAGTTGACGAGGTTGCCGTCGGGGTCGCGGAACAGCAGCGACCGGTTGCCCCAGGGCATCGTGGTGGGCTCGGTGACGAAGTCGGTGACGAAGCCGGTCAGGTTCTGGTGAACGCGGTCCACGTCGTCGACGAGGAACTCGGTGATCACGCTGTGGTTGTCCGCCGGGCGGGCAGAGCCCGGGGCGAACAGCGGGACGGTGCGGGTGCCGGCGATCGCGAGGGTGGCGCCCGCGGTCTTGAGTTCGGCGAAGTCTTCGGTGGCCCACGTCGCCCGCGCCCCGGTGGCTCGCTCGTAGAACTCGACGAGGCGCGCTACGTCGCTGGTGATGATGCGGATCGAGACGAAGTCCATGGGGATCTCCTTGGCTGTGTGGAGGCGTGCACGTCGCAGGCTAGGAGAAATAGTGGACAGAATCGGTCCTGTATTCGCGCTATGTTGTGCACATGCCTCGACCCACTGGCCGCGTGCTGACACTCCTGGAGCTGCTGCAGTCGGGCGGCACCCAGACGGTGGCGGAACTCGCAGACCGGCTCGGCGTCGAAGGGCGCACCGTGCGGCGGTACGTGGACCAGCTGATCGACCTGGACGTGCCCGTGGAATCGGTGCGCGGCCGCTACGGCGGGTACCGGCTCGCCCCCGGGTACCGCTTGCCTCCGCTCATGCTCAGCGACGACGAGGCGCTGGCCGTGCTGCTTGGCCTGGTCGCTGGCCGCCGGGCAGGGCTGATGACGACGCAGCACACGGCAAACGAGACTGCATCGGCCAAGATCCGGCGGGTGCTGCCCAAGCACATCGCCCGCCGACTCGACACACTCCTGGAATCCCTCGCCTTCACGGAACAGCCCGGAGAGTTCGACACCCCGGACGCCGGGGTCCTGCTCACCATCGCCGATGCGGTGCGCCACCGCCGACCGGTCTCGATCCGTTACACCGACCGCGACGGACGGCGCAGCGAACGCACACTACACGCGTACGGGATCGTCGCCCATGCGGGCCGGTGGTACGTCACGGGCACGGACGTCCGGATCGGCGAGGACCGAACCTTCCGGCTCGATCGCATCACAGACGCGCGGACCCTGCCCGGCTCATTCGAAGCGCCGGCGGGTCCCGGTCCGGCACAGCGGGTGTTGTCAGGGTTCGCCACGGCTGAGTACCAGCATGAGGTGACCTTGCGGATCCACGGGACGGTTGAGCAGATCCGCACCCATCTTCCCGCCAGCGTCGCGAGCCTGGAGGAGCACGGGCCCGCGGCATGCGAGGACCGGGCAACCGAGCGCTGGCTGCGCGTTGAGCTGCGGGCGGAGCGGCTCGACTGGTTGCCTCCGGCACTCGCCTCACTCGACCGGCCGTTCGTCATCGAGCGCCCCGATGAACTACGCGACCTCGTCATCGAGCTCGCCGATCGCCTCGCGTCCTACGCCCGCCAAGCCTGACAGCGAGGAACCAATGTCATGAGATGGCACACCTAGGGCCTGTGTGGTGTTGTGATCAATCAGTGGTCAGCAGGAGATCATCGATCCAGATCATCGAGGCGCGGAGGTGAAGGCCGGCGAGGTAGCTTTCCGGGCTCTTGTTCATACTGGGTCGCGATGCCTCGCCAGGCCTTCAGCTTGTTGATCAGGCGCTCGACGGTGTTCCGCTCCTTGTAGAGCTCGGCGTCGTAGCTGACGGGGCGACCGCCTCGGCTGCCCTTCTTCTTCCGGTTGGCGGTCTGGTCCTTCTTCTCCGGGATGACCGCCTTGATGTGGCGTTTACGCAGGTGGGCACGATTGCCGCGGGACGAGTAGGCCTAGTCCGGGTGTGTTGCGGGTGGCAACATTCGTTAGCCTGCGCGTTTCACTTGCGTCGGCGTTCGAACGTGAGCGTGAACGCGAAAGTGCCTTCTGTGCTGGGATGATGAGGCTTGTCGAAGGTCTCTGTCAGCCCAGCAGGAAGGCACTTTCTACGTGAAGACTACCGGGTCGCGTCCCCGGCTCGTCGTCTCTGCCGACGGCCGAGGGGTGATCAACCACGCCGGATCCCGCCTGCTGGCCGATCTCGCCGACGCCACCGGCCTCACGAACGGCTTCGGCGATGCCCTGCGCCGGCTTCGGCCGCGCGGCACCGGCCACGATCCGGGCCGCATCACGGTCGATCTGGCGGTAATGCTCGCCGACGGCGGCGAAGCAATCACCGATTTGGCCCTACTGCGCGACCAGCCCGAGGCGTTCGGCCCCATCGCCTCCACCCCGACCGCCTGGCGGCTGCTGGCCGGCCTCGATGCGGCCGCACTGCGCGCCCTGCGCGCTGCCCGCGCCGCGGCCCGCGAGATCGCTTGGCTCCAGGCCGGCGAAACCCGCGACGGCATACCCGCTGCCCATGCCGGCGGACGCGAACCGCCTGGCCTGGTCTTGGACATCGACGCCACCCTCGTCACCTGCCATTCCGAGAAGGAGAACGCCGCGCCGACCTACAAGCACGGCTTCGGCTACCACCCGCTGCTGTGCTTCCTCGACAACACCGGTGAGGCCCTGGCCGGTGTGCTGCGGCCGGGAAACGCCTCGGCCAACACCGCCGCTGACCACGTCAGCGTGCTCGATGCCGCGCTCGCCCAGATCCCCGACGCCCACCGGCACGGCACCGAGATCCTCGTCCGCGCCGACAGCGCCGGATCCGCCAAGACCTTCCTGACCCACATACGCGCCTTGCGCTCGCGCGGGATCCACACCCGCTTCTCGGTCGGATGGTCCATCACCGAGCGGTTCGCCCGGGCGATCCGCCACCTGCCCGACCAGGTCTGGCACCCGGCCCTCGAGCAGGACGGCTCCATTCGTGAAGGCGCCCAGGTCGCCGAACTACCGCCATGGTCAACCCGCCCGGGCTGCCCGAGGGCACCCGGATCATCGTCCGCCGCGAGCGACCCCACCCCGGCGCCCAACTGTCCCTGTTCGACCTGGACGAGGGCATGCGCCACCAGGTCTTCCTCACCGACACCCCCTACGGCCAAGGCTCCCTGCAACTACTGGAGGTCCGCCACCGCGCGCGCCCGCATCGAGGACCGCATCCGCTGCGGCAAAACCACCGGATTCGGCCGCTTCCCCTCCCGCCACTTCCCGATCAACACCGCCTGGCTGGAACTCTCCCTGGCCGCCATCGACCTCCTCGCCTGGATGCAAACCCTCCTGTTGGACGGTGAGTTGGCCACCGCTGAGCCGAAGAAGCTCCGCTACCGGCTGCTGCACGCCGCCGCCCGCATCAGCCACGGCGCCCGCCGACTGCACCTGCGGATCGCCGCCACCTGGCCCTGGCGCCACGACCTCGCGGCCGCCTTCACCCGGCTCCAGGCCCTACCTCGACCCGTCACCTGAACCGGCACCCTGGCGCTGCCCACCAACGACCAAGGACCCTCGGGGCCCCCGGCCAGCGCGTCGGGCCCTTGGCATGCCCAGCCACCGCACACCACCAGGAAGGCGCCATCACCGCCATCAACCCGGCTCAGTCAGACCCAACTGAAAGGCGGAGGTTAGTGCTGTTGGGCGGCTTCGCCGAGCATGCTGTCCGAGGGCGGATTCCCGGGTGATGGTCACAACACGATGGCCTCTTATGAGTGACATGACGCACTTTCAGTCGTGCGGATAGATAGTCTCCGAAGCATCAATCTCGGCCGGGCAAAGGGCTACTGCTCACCAGCTGAATCTTCTTCGGTCCACTGAACAGCCGTGACCTTGCCCTGCTTGTCGACTCGGAGAGGAAGCGGAAGTGGCTGCGCAAAATCATGGCGAGGCGGCCCCCAGGCACGGATGGATGACAAATCCTCGCTCTCGCGCCGACATTCTGTTCAACGGCGGCTGGCCGTCCAACGGTCTGGAAGCGGGCAAGTTCTTCCCGGCGACGCGTGTCGGGCTGACGGACCCGGACGTGCCGACGGATGTCGTGAGTGGGCCCAAGCCCGTGCCGCCGGACGGCCTGATCGCCAGCGGGGGAAGTGAGCCAGCCGGTGCGGCGCTCGATGAGCTGCGGGACTGGCCGAAGGTCGATCTTCCGTCGGGCACGGAGGTTCCCTTCCAGTGGAACTTTTCGATGAAGCACAGGACGCGCCGCTACAACTACTTCGTGACCAAGGAGGGTTGGGATCCGAGCGCTCCGCTGGGCCGCGCCCAGTTCGAGCCTGAGCCGTTCGCGACGTACAAGCCGTACGGCGACCTCCCGTACCCGGAAATGCCGCCGGCCAAGGACGATCCGCACCTCGATAAGCCGCACCCGATCAAGCTGCCGGAGCGTTCCGGCTATCACGTGATCCTTGGCGTGTGGGAGGTTGCCGACACAGGTCATGCCTTCTACCAGGTGATTGATGTCAACTTCACCCGGTAATTCCGCAGGGGAGGTTGCCCCCGGTTACGGAGAGGCAACCTCCCCGCCGCCGCCTGAACGAGGCGGCAGCGGCGCCTCCTCTGACATGGGTGCTTGCACCACACAGCGGGAAGCCGTCCTCGCCCGCGCCCTGGAGCTGGCGGACGGGACCTGTGCTCTCCGGCTAGGGCGGCTGGTGCTGCCGCAAGACTCCGCCGACCCGACCCATGGGACCGGTCCGTTACCCGCGCGGTGACGACTGCTGGCTGTCGTAGTGCTCCTGGGCGGCGAGGAGCTCGGCTCCGTGCTGGCCGAACCATCGGATGAGTTCGGTCAGCGGCCCGGCCAGGCTGACACCGAGTTCCGTCAGGCTGTAGGTGACCTGGGGCGGGTTGGTGGGCGCGACATGGCGGCCGACGAGCCCGGCCCGGGCCAGTGCCTTGAGGTTCTGCGACAGCATCTTCTGACTGATGCCACCGACTCGTTGGTGCAACTGCGCGAAGCGGTGCGGGCCAGCGATGAGGGCCGAGATGATCAGTGTCGCCCAGCGGCTTGTCGTCTGGTCCATGATCGGCCTGAGCGCGCACTTGTTGTCGAACGTGTCGTGGGCCAGGAGCCGGGTGGCCGTCGCGACCTGCTGAGTTTCTATCACCGCAGGAGCTTACAAAAAAGTAGGTACTTCCCAGCAGTAACGGGCTTTCCTACGGTGACTTCGCAAGCACCAACGTTCGAGGAGTCACTGTGAGCAGCAGCAACGCACGTACGGCGATCGTCACGGGCGCATCGAAGGGCCTGGGTGCGGGGATCGCCAAGGCGCTGGCCGGGACCGGTGCAGCCGTCGTGGTGAACTACCGGGAGGATGCGAAAGGCGCCGAGCGGGTCGTCGAGGGCATCACAGCCAAGGGCGGCCGGGCGATCGCGGTCCGGGCGGACGTGGCCCGCGGCGACGATGTGCGCCGTCTGTTCGATCGGGCGCGCGAGGAGTACGGACCGGTCGAGGTGCTCGTGAACAACGCGGCCGTCGCCGCCTTCGCGCCGCTGTCGGGCATCACCGAAGAGGAGTTCCAGCGCGAGATGACCACGAACCTGCTGGGTACGATCCTCACTACGCAGGCCCTGGCCGCGCAGGACGACATCAGCGCCGCGTCGATCATCAACGTCTCGACGGCCGGCACGCTCACCCACCCGCCGTACGCCTCGCTCTATGTCGCGTCCAAGAGCGCTGTCAACGCGTTCACCATCGTTGCGGCCAAGGAACTGGGCCCGCGTGGCATCCGGGTCAACGCGATCATGCCCGGACCGTCGGACACCGAGGGCACCAGGGCCATGGGATTCCCCGGCTCGGCTCAGGAAGCACAGGCGATCGCCGGCACCCCGCTGGGCCGAACGGGTACCCCGGACGACTACGGGCCGCTGGTGGCCTTCTTGGCTTCCGACGACGCGCGCTGGATCACCGGGGATGTCATCCTCGCTTCCGGCGGCATGCGCTGACGCCCCGTCCGTTCGGCTACGGGCTCCGCCGCCTGCCTGCAGTCGGCAGGCTCCTGCAGCCCAATCGGTGATCGTCCGCAGGAGGTGCGTGCGGTGGCCGCGGCGTGGCCCGCACAGCTGGAGCCGTTGTCGGTCAGCACCCGCTGGACGGTGATCCCGGCCTGTTCGAAGAACGCCTGGGCGCGGGCCCAGAAGGCGGCGGTCTCCTTGCGTTCGTCAGACAGGATCTCGCTGTAGGCCAGGCGGGAGTGGTCGTCGACGGCGTTGTGCAGGTAGCTGTAGCCCACCCCGGAGCGGGTCTTGCGGCCGGCCTCGCGGCCGAGGACGTGGTGGCCGCCGCCGTCGGGGATGTTGCCGAGCTTCTTGATGTCGACGTGGACCAACTCGCCTGGCGCGGAACGCTCGTAGCGTCGGATCGCCCGGCCCGTGGCCCCGGTCGAGGTGCGCGAGGCGGGCGAGCTTGTAGCGGGTCAGCACGCGATGCACGGTGGCGGGGTTGAGTCGCAGCAGGTAGGCGATGCGGGCCGGTCCCCAGCGGCGGAGCACACGGATCTTGATGATCCGTCGCTCAGTGCGTGTCAGGGTCCGGTGCGGGCTGCGGTGCGGCCGGCTGGAGAGGTCGCTCATGCCGGCCTCGCCGAGCGCGCGGTAGCGGTCCGCCCAACGCTTAGCGGTGGTCGGTGAGACCTGGAAGCGCCCGGCGGCCCGCCGCAGCGGCCAGCCGTCCTCGACCGCGCAGCGTGCCAGACGTAGGCGTCCGGTCGGTCAGCGGGGAGTTACGGTGTGGCATGAGGGCCTTTCTGGTCGCCGGGTGGATGTCGCAATCCACACCGAGCCAGGAGGCCCTCACTCATTTCAAGATCACCAAGCCGTGACCCCTGTCACCAACCTCCGTGGTCAGTACAGCTAGGTGCCACGGCGTGGAGGCAGGCCGCGGACCAGATCGCGGCCGTCCCGGACGTACCCACTGCGCTGACCAGCCCGCACTGGTACGGCCAGGGCTGGGATGACGTCGTCCACCACCTGCACGACATGGCCGGCGTCATGGAACCGTAGGGCCCGACCAGGAGGAGAGCACATGGGCCCGTTCCCGGCATTTAGAGCTGCCGGGAACGGGCCACAACGCATTCTGCCGCCTCGCCGCGCCTCGACCGACCTCGGTGGGTATCCGGTCGCGCCGGAGGGCAAAGGCGCCCTCGCCGCGCAGGGGACGGCGGTCTACGCGTTGCTGGGGTGAGCCGCCTCTCAGCTCGCCGTCAGCACGGCGTGCAGTGCTCGGGCCTCCTTCAGCAGGCGGGAGGAGCCGCGCTGCGCCGCAAGCGCCTCGACCGCCGGCAGCGCGCCGGTCGCGCCGCTACGGGCGGCGCAGTCGGTGGCGATGGCCAGCAGCTCCGGGACGCCGCGTATCGGCTCCGGCGCCAGCAGGCCCGGCAGGGCGGAGCGGAGGACCGACCAGACCGTCCCGTACGCGCCGGACTCGGCGGCCTGGCGGAGGCTGAGCGGCAGCCGGTTCAGCGGGGCCACGCCGCAGCGGACCGCCTCGGCGAGGTCCGAGCCCAGGCGGTCCGCGTCGAGCGCGCCCTGGGCGGCGAGCAGCAGCAGGGAGTCGACGGCCGCCGTGCGGTCCTCCGCCGTCGCCGCGCCGAGTGCGCACGCCACCGTCAGGTGGACCCCGGGGCCGGCCGGGCCGCCCGCCTCGACCAGCTGCGGCAGCAGCTGCGCGCCCTTGGCGCCATACTGGGCGGCTTCGATGATCGCGCTGCCGAGCCGCACCGCCAGCTCCTCGCGGTGGCAGGGCAGCACGGCGAGGGCGTAGGGCGTCGCGATGCCGCCGTAGGAGGGGATGTGGCGCCCCTCCCCGTCCAGCATCGGGTTGAGCATCCGGCGTATGTCCGGGTGGAGCAGGGGCTCCTGATCCGGCGCGAGCCCGGGTTGGGTGACGCGCGGGCACGCACGCGGCCCCGCCCCGGCCGGCAGCCGCTCGGTACGCTGGCCGGGCAGCCCGCCCTGGGCGAGCCACCGAGCCAGCCGTCGGCCCTCCGCCGAGCGGAGCTGCACGGCTGCCGCCTGCACCTCCGGATCGTCCGTCGGCAGGACGCGGAGCAGCGCCTGGCTGAAGTCGGCCGCGCCGACCTCGCCCTCCGCCGCCTCCAGGGCGGCGAGGCGCTCCACCAGCACGGCCGCCTCCAGCCCGCCGTCCGCGTAGCTGGGCGTGGCGACGAGGAAAGGCGTGCGTCCGAGCACGATGAGAGCGGCGGCCTCGTGCACCCGGGTGGCGTGGACCGCGCTGAGGCGCTCCTGATGTTCCGTCCGGAGCGGGCCCTGCCCCTGCAGCATGGCGTGCGCCCGCGCCTCGGTGACCTGACCTGCAGCCGCGGCCGCGGCGAGGGCGATCCAGGTGTAGTCCGGAGACCAGACGCTGAGCGTCTCGGCCCACTGCTCCTCGCCCAGCACCGGCTTCAGCGCCGCCCGGAGCGCCTCTCCGTCCCGGAACGCCTCGCGGACCAGGCCGGCCAGCGTCCGCTCGAAGGCGGCGACACTGCCGTCGCCCGCCAGCACGGCGGCCAGCTCCTCGGCCACGGCGGCGGGACCGTCCAGCGGCTCGGCCAGCGGCAGGGGCTGGGGGAGCGGCGGCAGCAACTCCTCGTAGGGCGCGGCCGCGTCCGACGCGGCGGGGGCGTCCAGGCCGAAGAGCGCCACCGCACTGGCGGCCTGGGCCGGACCGAGCAGCTCGGTCGCCGCCTGCAGTTCGGGCAGCAGGGCAGGACCCGCCACCTTCAGGTGACGCGCCGCCACCTTGAGCGCCCGCTCCTGCAGTTCCGCGTCGCTCTGCCCGAAGGCCAGGGCCGCGCCGCGCACGGCCGCCGCCGCCCAGTCCGGGGAGCGCCGACCGGAGCGGTCCAGCCAGGTGAGCTGGGCGCGCAGCAGCTTCTTCTCGCTGCGGAAGAAGACCGTGGCCGAGGCCTCGGTCAGGTGCTCCGGCTCCAGCAGGCCCGCGGCGTCCGCCTCTGCGAGCTGTGCCTGGCCGAGGGCGGCCACCGGCGACAGGCTGTCCAGCAGCGGCAGGTAGGCGCGGATCCGTGCGGCGATCTCCTCCGGGGTCGGCGCGAGCTGCTCCAGCAGCCGCTGAAAGCCGCGCTGGTCGCCCGGCCGTCCGCTGCGCGCCAGCCGGGCCAGGCAGCGGTCGAGTATCTCGTCGCGCTCGACCACGCCGGCCTCGATCAGCCCGAGGACCGCGCCACGCCACGCCTCGCCCAGCTGGTCGCCCGCGCCGACGACGTCGAACATCCCGAGGAGCAGCGAGGGGGTCGACGGCACCTGGGCCAGCCGGGGCACCAGCTCGCGCCGGTACTCCTCGGTCGCGTACGGCGGGACGTGGTGGTGCTGCCACGCAAGTACCACTCCGTCAGTGACCGGCACCGGCTCACCCGCGGCGCGGGCGAGGCGCTCGACGGCCGGGTACTCGTCGCCGAACCAACCGGGCCGCCGGTCGGCGATCCGGCGCAGCACCTCCGCCTGCCACTGCGGACTCTGCCGGTCGACGACGGCCAGGACCGTCTCGTTCTGCCAGACCACGATCCCGGCGGGGGAGCCGATGCCGTTCGCCCAGGAGAACGCGGAGGAAGGCGCCGTGTGACAGCCGAGGCCGGCCACCAGCAGGGCCAGCTTGTGGCCTCCCGAGTGCTCCCACCAGGCGACGGACATCTCCTTGCGGCGGCGCTTGAGTTCAGGCAGCAGGGCGCGGCGCTCCGCCGGGCCCAGTGCGGCCAGCGCAGCCACGACGCCGTTGGCATCCCCGGCGTCCACACAGTCCAGCAGGCTCATCGCGCCGCCACCTCCTTCAGCTCGGCGGAGGCCGTCGCCTCCGCCGCCAACCCGACCGCCAGCACGTGCTTGCACGGTCCGCGCCCGCCGCGGTACTTGGCCCACCAGAGGCAGGTGCACCCCAGCGAGCCGTCCGCCGCGCGGCGGACCCGCTGTACATGATCCTCCACGTGCACCAGTGCGCCGCCGTCCGCCTCCGGGCGGACCGCCCCGGCGGCGACCAGTGTGCGGGCGGCCCGCAGCCGCGGGTTGCGGGACTCGGCGCGGCCCGCGTCATAGGGGAGCTGGCGGTGGAAGAAGGCCGCCTCGGCGGTGTCGTAGCCGACCTGCCCGGCGGTGCCCAGCCGCGTCAACGCCGCGCGGACCCGCTGCGACGACAGGCCGGCCTGCTCGGCCAGCTCCCCCACGTCGATACGCGGCTCCCAGGCCAGCAGCACCGCGACCAGTTCCGCGTCCTGCTCGCTGCCGGCCGAGGCCAGCGCGTCCAGCACGCCGCCCTCGCCGGAGAAGCCGCGGGCCGGGTCGGGGGAGAGAATGAGCGTCAGCCGCATGCCGGGCAGCTCGACCTCCCAGGCTGAGCTGGTCGGCCGGCTGTCTCCGGCCGTCAGCGGCGGGCCGTAGATGCGCAGCGCGCGAGCGTGGCGCAGCACCCGCTGCAGCGCGACCAGCCGCTGCGGGCCGGGCAGGCAGACGGCGCCGGGCACGGGCCGGCTGGTCGGCCGCAGCAGACGCCCGGTGGGGATGACCCACTGCGTCGGGCCGGCCGTGCCGCGCGCGCTCCCCGCACTTCCCGCCGTCAGCGAGCGGAGGAAGCGGACCGCCTCGGCGGCGGGCAACTCGGCGCGCAGGTCGAAACCGGCGGCCACCACCTGCGTCTCGGCGAAGCCGCGCAGCCAGCGGTCCGGCAGCGGAACCTTCTTCTCCACCAGCGGTCCGTCCAGCGTGGTGACCTCCAGCGCCTCCGGACCGACCGCGAGCCGCAGCGGCTCGGCCGGGCCGATGCGGCCGAGGGCGTCCCGCAGCGGAACGTTGATGTCGACATTGGTGGTTCCGTGGCCCATCTCGCCGCTGTCCAGGCCGGACTCGAGCACGTCGAGCCGGGCGTAGACGCCGCCGCAGCCGGAGAAGGACTCGAAGCGCAGCCGGTCGCCGTTGGCGGTGACCACCGGGTCCAGCGAAGCGGGCAGCCGGGGCTGGTAGTAGCGTGCGGCGGCCACGTCCGCGACCGCGAGCAGCCCGGCGGCCACCGCTGAAGGGGCCGTCAGCACCCCCTCGAAGAAGTGGGGATGGGCGACCTCGCCGAAGGGCGTGGCCCCGCCGGAGGTCTCCAGCCCGAGGCGCCCGTGCAGGTCGTCCAGCACGGAGGAGCGCAGATAGCGGTACGTGTGAGCGGCTTGCGTCATGTCGGGAACGCTAGAGCAGGGGACTGACAGCGCTCGGCGCCAGTACAAGTTCGCCGGCGCCCCGGCCGCGGTCTACGAGTCCGCCTCGAACGCTGCCGAGGTCTTCGCCATCGCGCAGACAGCCTGATCTCCCACGCGTACAGCGCCAGCGGCAGCACCTGGAGCAACTGGGCCACCCTCGGTACGTGGAAGTTCCAGACCACCTGATCACGAGCGGGAACGAGCCCGCGCTGCCCCGGGGCAGAGGCCTGTACGGGTACGGGCCGTGCGGCCTCCGGTGCGGGCAGCCGAAGAAGATCTGCCCAGAGAACAACGGCAACGGCTCCACGTAGGCCCGCTCGGCCGCCCTACTCCTCCAACCCGCCCAAGCCTCTCCTGCCCGGTGTCATCCGCCCTCGGCGTGGGGGCCTACGGCTGCGCGGGGTCGGTGGTGAAGCGTTCGGGGTGGGCGGCGCGGGTGTAGGCGACGGCTGTGCTGGCCGAGACGGCGAACAGGTGCATGAGGTGGACGGGGTCGCCGGTGTGGCGGGCCTCGTCGAGGATGCGGTCGCGACGCAGGTGCTGGCCCGATACGCCGGCGGCGGTGTAGAGGTCGTAGAAGAACGACAGGCCCGCGGGCGGGCCGGCGGGATTGGCGGCGGTGATCTGACTGGTGATCAGGTGGAGGTTGGAGCAGCGCGGCCAGCGGCGGTGGCGTTCGCGCAGCATCCGTTGCAGGAGGGTGAGGGTGAGGGTGAGCTCGTCGAGGATGAGGGTACGGGCCGGGCCGGGCCGGTGCGGTTCAGGAGATGTCGGCGTCGGCCTTGACCACGTACACCTCCCACGGCTCCTTGCCCGGGCCGGTCACCCAGGTCTTGTCCTGGAGCGCGTAGCAGCAGGAGGTGTCGTTCTCCTCGAAGGTCGCCAGGCCGGAATCCTTCAGCCAGGCGGTGGCGGCGGCGACCTGCTCGGTGGACTCGACCTCGACTCCGAGGTGGTCAAGCCGGGTGTCCTCGCAGGCCTCGCCCTCGATGAGGACGAGCTTGAGCGGCGGCTCGGCAATGGCGAAGTTCGCGTAGCCGGGACGGCGCGTGGCCGGCTCGACGCCGAACAGCTCGGAGTAGAAGGCGACGGAGCCTTCGAGTCGAGGTTGGCGACGCGCAGAGCGAGCTGAACACGGGACACGGGGGCTTTTCCGATCCGAGGTCTTGTGTCGACATCTGTCGATACAGCGACCTTGCTCTCTGATTAGATGGCTGTCAACATAGGCGTATGTCGAAATCAGAGCTGGTCGTCCTCGGGCAGGACAACGCCATGGTGTGCTGCTCGCCGATGGTCCGCGAGCCACTGGGCGAGGAGGCCGCCGTCGACCTGGCCCGGATGTTCAAGGCGCTATCGGACCCGGTGCGGCTGCGGCTGCTGTCGCTGATCGCCTCGCACGAGGGCGGCGAGGCGTGCGTCTGCGACCTGACCGGCCCGTTCGACGTGTCCCAGCCGACCATCTCCCACCACCTCAAGGTGCTGCGCGAGGCCGGCCTGGTCGGCTCCGAGCGCCGCGGGACCTGGGTCTACTACTGGGTGCTGCCCGCCGCCTTGGCCCAGCTCTCCTCCCTGCTCCAGGCCCCGGCCGACACCACTGCCGCGGCGGCGGGAGTTGTGAGATGACCCAGATAGCTCCGCTCGGGCGCCGGGCAGCGGTCGAGTTCGTCGGGACCGGGGCGCTGGTCGCCGTCGTAGTCGGCTCCGGCATCCAGGCCACCAAGCTGTCCCAGGACGTCGGCGTGCAACTGCTGGCCAACTCCCTGGCCACCGTCTTCGGCCTTGGCGTGCTGATCGCGCTGCTCGGCCCCGTCTCCGGCGCCCACTTCAACCCGGCCGTCACCTTGGCCGCCTGGTGGACCGGTCGCCGCGGCTGCGAAGGCCCGACCCTGCGGGAGGTCGCCGTATACCTGCCCGCGCAGATCCTCGGGGCGATCGGCGGGGCGCTGCTGGCGGACGCGATGTTCGCCGAGCCGCTGGTGCGCTGGTCCACCCATGCCCGGTGGGCCCCGCACCTGTGGCTGGGTGAGGTCGTGGCGACCGCCGGGCTGGTCCTGCTGATCTTCGGCCTGGCCCGCGCTGGCCGGGCGCACTTCGCGCCGGTCGCGGTCGCCTCCTACATCGGCGCCGCCTACTGGTTCACCTCCAGCACGTCCTTCGCCAACCCGGCCGTCACGATCGGCCGGGCGTTCACCCCCACCTTCGCCGGCATCGCCCCCGCCTCCGTGCTGCCGTTCATCGCCGCCCAGCTCGTCGGCCTGCTCGTCGGCGTCGCCCTGGTCGCCGTGCTGTTCGGCCGCCCCGCACCCGCCGCGGAGGACGTCCTGGTTCCGCACGGCGAGCACCATCCGGTCGCCTCTGGCCGCTGAACCCCGCCCCGCTCTTGAAGGAAGAACCCGTGAGCTCTCCCGTCGTCCCGTCTGTGCTGTTCGTCTGCGTCCACAACGCCGGCCGCTCCCAGATGGCCGCCGCCTTCCTCACCCACCTCGGCCGCGAGCGGGTCGAGGTTCGCTCGGCCGGCTCCGCCCCGGCCGACACCGTGAACCCGGCCGTGGTCGAGGCCATGAAGGAGGTCGGGATCGACATCTCCGCCGAGACCCCGAAGGTCCTGACCGTCGAGGCCGTGCAGGCCTCCGACGTGGTAATCACCATGGGCTGCGGCGACGCCTGCCCGTACTTCCCCGGCAAGCGGTACCTGGACTGGAAGCTCGACGACCCGGCCGGCCAGGGCGTGGACGCCGTCCGCCCGATCCGCGACGAGATCGAGCAGCGCATCCGAGGCCTGCTCACCGAGCTCGGCGTCGAGGCAGCCGCGTGACCACTACGGCGGTGACCATAGGAGCGATGTTCCCGGCGCACCGGCTGCGCCGCCGCTACCGCTGCCCTGGGGACACCTGGGTCAGGAGCTCGGTGACCAGGCGGCCGTGAGCCGTTCCGATGTTTGGCTCCTTGCCGGGGATGCCGTCGGCTCGCAGCTTCGCGACGAGGGACCAGTAGTGGGACATCCGCGGGTCGGCCCGGGTGAGGTCCTGGGCCAGTGCGCGGCGGAATGCGGGGGTGTCCTTGGCGTGGCGGGCGCGGGCGTAGGCGTTCACGAAGCAGTCCACTGCACCGGGGGCCCGCCGGGCCGCAAGTTCGTAAGCGCTGCCCAAGCCCTCGTAGAGGGTTCGGGCGTCGCAGTCGGCGGTTTCCCGGCGGATCGCGGTAGCAGCCGCGCGGTCCGAGACCAGGGCGTGCAGTCGGGCGTAAGCCAGTGCCTGCCGGGGAGACGGTGAGGACGGAAGGTCCGGTACGGCGGCGTCGATGATGCCGGTGAGCAGGCAGCGGGGCAGCCGGGCCGGCAGCACGCGCCGCCAGAAGGTGACGAAGGCGTCGGTGGCTGGTGCGACGGTGAGCGCGTCGCCGAGTATCTCCACAGCCTCGGGCATTTCGGTGGCCGCTGCCAAGGCGGCATGGCGCCAGCGGAGTTCGGTGAGGCTGCGCTCGACCTGTTGCCGGTGCAGGTCAAGCGCGTCCACCACGTCGGTCTGTCCTCGCATCACGTCGGTGACCGCCGCCAGGCTGAGCCCAAGGGCGCGCAACCGTCGTACGGTGCGTAGCTGTTCGACCGCCTCCGGGCTGTAGCGGCGGTGTCCTCCAGGGCTTCGCGTGGCTTCTCCGAGCAACCCCGCGTCCGAGTAGTAGCGGACCGTCTTCACGGGAACCCCGGCGGTCTGCGCCAGGTCACCGATGCTCAGGGCGTGGGCAGTTGCCTCCGTGTCGGTCATGCTCCCTGCGCTTTCCGCTCGGTATCGACGTGGAAATCTCCCCTGGGGGAGGTCCTATGGTCCGTCAGCCGACACTGACGATCCAATTCGAAAGGGTGGACCATGACGACGTTCGTACTCGTCCCGGGCGCTTGGCAGGGAGCCTGGACCTGGCAGGCGGTGATGTCCGAACTGACCTCCCGGGGACACCGGGCCGTACCCGCCGTCCTCGCCACCGGGAGCGGAACCAGCCTGGCTGCCCATGTCGCCCAGGTAGCCGCCCTGCTGGAGAGCGAAGGACCGAATGTCGTCCTGGTCGGCCACAGCTACGGCATCTTCCCGGCCGT
The DNA here is from genome assembly GCF_055579945.1 of Kitasatospora sp. NPDC032150. Classification (NCBI taxonomy): domain Bacteria; kingdom Bacillati; phylum Actinomycetota; class Actinomycetes; order Kitasatosporales; family Streptomycetaceae; genus Kitasatospora; species Kitasatospora sp. NPDC032150. The sequence continues at coordinate 57,491 of NZ_JBVIMH010000042.1, forward strand.
GGGAGCGGCCGACCAGCGAGCGGACCGCGTGGCCCGGCTGGTTTTCGTGGATGTCTTGCCTCCTGACGACGGCGACTCGCTGGCCGACCTGTTCCTCACCCCACAGCGCCGCGACCACCTCCGGCAGACGTCCGTCGACGGGCTGATGCCGGTACCCGCGCCGGAGGACCTGGCAGGACCCGCCGGCCTGACGGGGGTTTCCGAGGAAGACCGGATGCGGCTGCACCGCTTGGGGACACCGCAGCCCACCGCCACCTTCTTCGAGGCGGTCGAGCTGACCGGGGCCTGGCGAGGTCTGCCGCTCACCGGCGTGTTCTGCCTCGCCAACGGACTCAGCCTGCAGGTGGCTCGGCAGCTGCACGCCACCGGCGCGCCGAGGTTTACCAGATTCGCCGACCCGGACACGACATTCTTCGAGCTGCCGACCGGGCACTTCCCCATGCTCTCCACGCCAGCCGAGCTGGCTGACGTGCTGGTATGCGCAGCCTCAGGCGGCGGCCGTGGCTTGCGCGTGCCCGTCGACTCACCAGGCGAACCCCTCCTCGGTCACTAGTGCCGCATCAGGCAACGTTCGCCCTGTTCACGACCTCGCGTAGGCGTTCGTCCTGGGCGTGCTTGTTTCGCCAGATGATGTAGCGGCGGA